>DASYAC010000231.1:0-3470 GCA_036501585.1 Steroidobacteraceae bacterium | reverse complement strand
CTGGTACTGCGCAACAACTACCTGCAGGGCCAGGCGATCAGCACCGGCGAGTTCCATTCCAAGGAACGCCTCAGCGAGAACGCCTCCGTGATCCGGGTGCTGGAGCGTTCCGGCGATCTGAACCGCGCGCTCGAGTTTCTGCCCTCGGACGAGGAGATCGCGGAGCGGCGCAAAGCCGGCGAGGGCCTCACCCGCCCGGAGCTCGCGATCCTGCTCTCCTACGGCAAGATCTGGCTGTACAAGGCGCTGATCCATTCGAACGTGCCGGAAGATCCCTACCTGTCCGGCGAGCTCATCCGCTACTTTCCGGGACCGGTGCAGCGCCGCTTCGCCTCGCGTCTGAAACGGCATCGGCTGCGGCGCGAGATCATCGCGACCGCGATCACCAACAGCCTCATCAACCGCATGGGACCGATGTTCCCGGTGCGCGCGCAGGACGATACCGGCGCGGATCCCGCGGCCATCGCGCGTGCCTACTCGGTCGCGCGCGAAGTGTTCGCGGTGCGCGACATCTGGGCGCAGATCGAGGAGCTGGACAACAAGATCCCGGCATCCGTGCAGTACACCGCGATGTACCAGACCACCCGCCTGCTGCGTCACGCGAGCTACTGGCTCATCGAGAATCTGCGCGAGCGCCTGGACATCGAGCGGGCCGTGAGCCGCTACGCCGCGCCGGTGCAGGAGCTCTGGAGCGAGCTCGGCTCGGCGATCTCCGCCACCGCCGCGGCGCGTCTCGGCACGTTTCGTTCCAAGCTGATCGAGCAGAACGTTCCGGAGCGCCTCGCGACGAGGATCGCGGGGCTCGAGACCCTGCATTGCGCGCTGGATCTGGTGGAGGTCTCCACGGCGGCAAAGCTCGAGATCGGCTTCGCCGCCGGGGCCTATTTCGACATCGGCGAGCGCATCGGCCTCACCTGGATCAAGGAACAAATCGAAGGCCTCGCGGTCGAGGGACAGTGGCAAGCCGCCGCGCGCAGAACCGTCCGGGACGACCTGTACGGGCTGCAACGCAAGATCACCCGCGCGGCGCTCGCCTGCAAGGGCCGGGACCCGGGCGCGAGGGTCGACGAATGGGTCCGGCGCCGCGCGGCACCGGTGGACATCCTGAAACGAATCGTGGTCGATTTGCGGACCGGATCGCCGCCCGATTTCGCCACCCTGTCAGTCGCCTTGCAGGCGGTAAGGCGGCTTGCGCAGCAATGAAAATGCCCGGCAGCACAGTGAGCGAGAACGACGTGGATGACGCATTCGGCGTCGGCTATCTGCAAGATCGAATCGACCGCGAGTTTCCGCTGGCGCGCCACATCGGCATCTCGGTCGATTCCGCGCACGACGGCGCGGCCGTGCTCCGCGCCCCGTTCGCCCCGAACGCCAATTACAAGGGCACTGCCTTCGGAGGGAGTCTGTTCTGCGTCGCCGTGCTCACCGGCTGGGCATGGGCCACCCGCTACATCGAGGCGCGCGGGCTGAACGCCGACGCGGTGATCCAGGAGTCGACGATCCGCTACTTGAAACCGGTGCACGGCGAGTTTCGGGGGACCATCGAGTCGCCCCCGGAAGCGAACGTGGCCAAGTTCCTCAAGATGCTGGCGCGTTCCGGACGCGGACGCATCGGCCTGCACGTGGAAATTCACGACGGCCGTACGCTCTCTGCCCGATTCGACGGCGTCTTCGTGGCGGCCCTTCGACCCCGTTCCGCTTCCTAGGGAGAACTTCGTGTCCGGAAAACTGATCCTGGTCCGTCACGGCCAAAGCACGTGGAATGTCGAGAATCTATTCACGGGCTGGCATGACGTGGATTTGACCGAGCTCGGGCGGCAGGAAGCCGTGCTCGCCGGACGCGAGCTGCAACGCGAGAATCTCGAGCCGCGGATCGCCTTCACGTCGGTATTGAAGCGCGCGATCCGGACCCTGTGGTTGATTTTGGATACCACCGATCGAATGTGGTTGCCGGTCGAGAGCAGCTGGCGGCTCAACGAGCGCCACTACGGCGCTCTACAGGGGCTCGACAAGGCGCAGACCGTCGCCAAGCACGGCGAGGCCCAGGTCAAGATCTGGCGCCGCAGCTACGACATCCCTCCCCCGCCGCTCGCGCCGGACGATCCGCGTCATCCGCGATTCGACATGCGTTACGCGGACCTCGATCCCCGGGTACTGCCGGCTTCCGAGTCGCTCGCGGACACGCTGGCGCGGGTGATGCCGTTCTGGGAATCCCGCATCGTCCCGGAGCTCAAGGGCGATCGCACGGTACTGGTGGTGGCGCACGGAAATTCGCTCCGCGCGCTGGTGAAGATGCTCGACGGCATGACGGAGAGCGAGATCGTGGAGTTCAACATCCCGACCGGCATCCCGATGCTGTACGAGCTCGACGGCGAGCTGCGGCCGCTCTCGCGGCGCTTTCTAGGCGATCCCGCCGCGATTGCGGCGGCCCAGGATGCCGTGCGCCGGCAGACCGAGAAAAAGAAATAGCGGCGGAGCCGCCGGCCCTCGAGCCCGCCCGACCCTCAGGTATCTGGCGCGATCGCCAATTTGAGCCCGCTCAGCGCGTCGGTGAAATCGACCTGACAGGACAGCCGCGAGGTCGCTTCCCGGTAATCGGACAGCTCCTTGAGCAACTCCAGCTCGTCGCTTTGCGCCTTCGGCAGGCGCCCGGCCCACTCCGGATCCACGTACACGTGACAGGTGGCGCAGGAACATAGCCCCCCGCAGATCGCCGCGACCCCATAATCGAGCTCGCGCAGGATCTCCATGACCTTGAGGCCGGGTTTCGCCTCGATCTCATGCTCTTTTCCGTCACGGTCTATCACGATCATCCGCGCCATCAATCTCTCCGGGGGGTTCCAAGGCCAAAGCGCGCTAGTGTGCCGGAACTTGGCCGGCGCAACCACTAGCGGTTGTGCCGGAGCCGGTCCGCCAGCCGCTCCGCCCGCGCCGCTACGGCGTCGCCTGGAGCGTCCCCGCCGGCCTCGCCCCCGTCCGATCGGGAGGTTAAGTAAAGCCGGCTCCACAGGAGGCACACGTAATCGTACAGCCACGCCAGCCGGCGTAGCCGTCCCGCCTGCGCGGGCGTCGGTTCGCGGCCCAGATAATGGCGAAGCAGCAACTCCCCCTGCTCGGCGGTCAGATCGCCGTTGCATGCCCACCCCGCCAGGTCCCACCAGGGGTCCGAGATGTGCGCGTATTCCCAGTCGAGGATGACCGGTGCCCCGCCGGGAGCGATGAGTAGATTCTGCACGTGCAGATCGCTGTGACAAAGTGCGGGACTCGACGACAGCCCCTCGCTCAGTTCCTCGATCAGCGATTGCGCGATCCGCTGGAGACGGCCCCGTGGCCGATGCCGGCCCTCCAGGACTTTGCCGCCGCCGCCTCGCCGTTGGAGGGCCCGGCGGTAGTAGGCGATCCATTGCCCGGGGCTCACGCTGCGCGGGCGGTCGAGAGGGGGCAGCGCATGCACGCGCCGCACGAGCAGC
>DASYAC010000230.1:0-3464 GCA_036501585.1 Steroidobacteraceae bacterium | reverse complement strand
GGCGGCTGTGGGGCTGCTCTTCGCGAGCCTTGTGATCGGCACGCGGCGCCGGCGCGGCGCTCGAGGCGCAGCGGGCGCCGCCGCGAGCGCGGCACCGGTCCTGCTGCTGCTGATCATGCCGATCGGCGGGGCGCATGCCGCTGGCACGAGCCCCACCAACGACGAGGAAAAAGGAGCGGCCGCTTACCGGTCCGGCCGATTTCCGCAGGCTGCGCAGGCGTTCGAGCAATCGATCGGCCGCGCGCCGTCGAGCGATGCGCAGCGGCTGGCGGTTCAAGAGGACGCCTACTACAACCTGGGCAATGCCCTGTATCGCTCCGGCCAGATGACCGAGAAGAGCGATCGCGGAACGACCATCGAAAAATGGACCGAGGCTGTCAAAGCCTACGAGACGGCCCTCGAGCTGCGTGCCGACGATGCCGACAGCAAATACAACCGCGACCTGGTGAAGCGAAAGATCGAAGCGCTCCACCGACCGCCCCCACCGCCGCAGAATCAGGGTTCGGGCAAGGGCCACGCGCCTCCGCCACCGGGTTCGGGCAAGGGCCGCGCCCCTCCGCCCGGCGGTGCTCCTCCCCCGCCGCAAGGCAGCCCCCCACCGAACGGCAACCCCCCACCGGCCGGCGCCCACGGCCGTCCGCCGCCGCCGAGCGCCGGCACCCCTCCTCCGGCTGCGCCGCCCGGCGAATCTCAGCGCCCAGGCCAGCCGCCGTCCGGCCAGATGAGCCCCGAGGACGCGCGCGAGCTCCTCGACTCCGAGAAAAGCGACGAAAAGCATCCCCTGGCAGTGCCCAACGCGCGCCAGGCCGCGGACGAGCCGCCGGAAAAGCCGTACAAGAACTGGTGACATGGATACGAACCGCGTCCTTCGCGCCAGGCGGCCCGCCGCGCTTCGCGCAGGGTGGATCGCCGCGTGCGCGTGCGCGGCATCCCTGGCGTTTGCGGCCGCGCCGGTCATCGACGAGACCATCGCACCAGCGCAAATCAGCATCGGAGAATCGGCGGAGCTTCGGATCAAGAGCTCGGGAAGCGACCTGCAGTCGCCAAGGCTGCCGGCAGTCCCCGGACTCGAGTTTCATGTCGTCCAACAATTGCAGGGGGTGGAGTTCATCCGCGGCGTGACGCTCGCCACGACCACCCTGGTGGTGCGCGTGACCCCGGAAATCGCCGGAACGTTCCTCATTCCCGGGATCGCGCCCAAGTCCCCGCCCCTGATGCTGCGGGTCGCTCCGGCGAACGTCGGCGGCTCCTCGATGTCGCGGTCCGGCATCGTCGGCGAAACGGCGGCCGACGGCATTCGCATGACCGAGGACGGCTCCGCCTTCATCAGGCTTGCCACCGACCGACGAGAGGTCTATGTCGGCGAAAGCGTTCCGATCGCGATCGAGCTGGGGATGCGGGCCGGAGCCGTCAGCTCGCTCAACGGACTGCCGACGCTGACGGGGAGCGATTTCACCCTCAACGATTTGTCGCGCCAACCCGACCGCAAGGAGACGGTCATCGGAGGCCGGCCCTTCCTGCTATTGACCTGGCATAGCGTGCTGGCGCCCGTCAAACCGGGAGACTTCCCGCTCACGGTCGAGTTACCGCTGACCGTTCGGGTGAGCAGCCGGCCCAAGCGTGAAGCGCTGCTCGAGGACCAGCTGGGCGATCCGTTCATGCAGAACGTCTTCGGCCCCTCGGTTCGGAAGGACATCAAAGCGGCCAGCCCGCCGCTCGACTTGACCGTCCACGCGCTGCCCACCGAGGACCGTCCCCCGGAATTCAGCGGCGCCGTCGGCACGTTCAAGATCTCGAGCGACATCTCCTCGGCCACGGCGGCCGCCGGCGATCCGCTCACGCTCGAGATGCATATCACCGGGACGGGCAATTTCGATCGCGTCGACAGCGCCATGCTGGAGCACGTCGAGCACTGGAAGACCTATCCGCCGACCTCCTCGTTCAAACCGAGTGATCAGCTGGGGTTCAAGGGAGAGAAAACTTTCGAGCAGCCCGTGATCGCTTCGACACCCGGCGCGCAGGTGCTCCCGGCCCTGACGTTCGCCTATTTCGACCCCGCGGCGCGCCGTTATGAAACGCTGCGCACGTCGCCGCTGAGCGTCGTGATCTCCCCGTCGGCTGCGGACAGTGCGCTCAATCCCCCGCAGGGGCCGAGCGCAACGGGGCCCAAGTCCCTGAGGTCGATGGGACTGCGGCCCGACCGCAGCACGCCCGGGTCGTTCACGAGCTCCCTGATACCGCTGTACCTGCGGCCGTCGTTTCTGGCGACGCCGTCGCTCCTGACGGTGCTCCTCGCCGGAGCCTGGTTCAAGCTTCGCGCCCGCGGCAACCCGGGCTACGGCGCCTCGCGGCGCAATCGCGGTCCGTCGAAGGCGGTCGAACGCGCGCTCGCCCAGATGTCAGAGGCCGCGCGCGCCGGCGACAGCGCACGATTTTTCACTTTGGCGCGGCGTGCCGTTGGAGAGACGCTGGCCATGCGCTGGGAGACGGCTCCGGACCTGATCACCGCAGCCGAGGTGGATGTGAGGCTCGGCCGGGATCCCGAGGGCGAAGACATACGGCGGCTGTTCGCGCTGGCGGATGAAGCCAGCTATGCCGGCGGCCCCGGACTCGAGGCGAATGATCTGACGCGATGGACGAAGCTCGTGCGCCGCCTCACCGTGGGAGAGCCGCCGTGACGAGATCCCCGTGGCGAGCTCTCGCAGTCATTGGTCTGCTCCTTTTGGGTGGTGCGGGCGGTGCGCACGCCGAGGCGCGGCCCCCACAAGACGGCTGGTCCTCGGCAGCCCTCTACAACCTGGCGAACGCCTACGCCCGCGCGGGCAAGAACGGTCTCGCGGTACTCAACTACGAGCGCGCCGGCCTCATCTCTCCCGGCGATCCCGATATCGAGGCGAATCTCCTCCTGGTGCGCCGCTCGATGGGGCTGCCCGCCGAACCCAGGACCCGGTTGAGCCGCGCGGTCGGAGCCGTCGATCCCACGCCTGCCTCGTGGATCGGTGTCGCCGGCTGGCTGCTCGTCGTGGCAGCCCTGCTCGGCGGCCGGCTGCACGCTGCGCGCCCGGTGGCGCGCGGCGCTGCGGTCATCGTCGGCATCGCACTCATCGGCTTCACCGTGGCGAGCGGGCTGACATTCTGGCCAAGGTTGCACGAGGCGATCGTGATCGCCGGCACGGCGCCAGTCCGCGTATCGCCGGCCCCCATGGGCGAGGCGCTGTTCACCCTCAAGGAAGCCGAGGCGGTGAGGATCGATGGCGAGCACGAGGGCTTCGTGCTGGTGCACGCTTCGGCGGGACGAACCGGCTGGGTATGGCACGCGGATCTCGTGCCGGTCGTGCCGGTGCTATCCGGCAAATGGACTTCGGCGTTTTGACGTTCGCGCCTATGCATGGTCAGCAGGGCACCTCCTCGACCCGACGTCCGGTCTCAGTGCGACGGATCGCTACGGGCGTCAAAACGGTATG
>DASYAC010000229.1:0-2043 GCA_036501585.1 Steroidobacteraceae bacterium | reverse complement strand
GATCTATCGCGAGGATCACCGCTTCCTGCTCGACCCGATCATTCCGAAGCCCGGCGGCACGCTCGCCAATTACGACCTCGTCATCGCCTCACAGCCCTACCGGGCGCGCGCCTCGCTCGACTTCAAGGCGCAGCGCGTGATTGCCCCGCTCGCCCGCGCGCTTGGCTCCGGCGGACGGCTCATCGCCATTCATTCGCACGGCCACGACCCGGGCATGGAAATTATTCAGAAGGTCTGGCCTGAGGACCATCCTTTCATCCACGACCGCCATCAGATCATGAAAGCGGTGAAGCACGAACTCGGTACCGCTGGACGCGATCTTAATTTCAACGCCTATGCGGATAACCGCTCGCTGTTCCGCTACGTGATGCACACGCTGCCCTCCGAGATTTCCGAATCGATCGGCACTTCGACGTTATTCGCCGCCTGGAACGCGGCGATCTATGTGGCGCAGGTCGAGGACGACCGCGTCGCGCAAGCCGCCGCCGACGGCAGCTACATCGATGCCACCCGCTCGGTTTTGCAAGAGCGCGGCGGGCTCTGGTTCTTCGACGAGAGTTACGTGATTTCGAAGAGACGGGCGTAGCCGTCATTCCGGGGCGCGCCGCAGGCGCGAGCCCAGAATCCATAATCGCAGTTAGTGCGGCACATGCACTGGGGCCCGGATCTCCCGCGCCGTGGTTATGGATTCCGGGCTCCTCGCTTCGCTCGGCCCCGGAATGACGAGGGTGGGAGCCCCTCGCCCGCTTTGCGTGACCGGACTAACATGGACTCCAAACCGGGAGCCACTCATGCTGTTCGTCGTCCACGCGCTCGATAAGAACGACATCCTGCCGACGCGGGCGAAGCATTACCGCGACCACCGCATCCATCTCGACCGCGCCGTCGAGCACGGCGTCGACGTCGTCACGGCCGGAACGCTCGTCGCCGACGACGGCGAGACGCCGGTCGGCAGCATTTTTGTCATCGATGCGACGGACCGCGGCGCGGTCGATTCGTTTACGCGCAGCGATCCGTATCACGTCAACGGCGTGTGGGAACGCGTCTCCATCCACGGCTACAACAAGAAACGCGGCACCCCGATTGCGAGCCGGCGCTGACCGGCTCGCCCGTCCGGCGGGTCAGGACGTGGACCGCTACTTGCCCGCTACTTTGCCTGCGGCGGGCTTGCTCATGTCCGGCACCTCGATGCCCAAGGCAGTCGCAAGATCGATCTGGTGATCCTGCTCCTGGGTGACGATTTTGCGGATCTGCTCCGCCATCGCAAATTCGCCCAGCGCCTCGCATTGGCGGATGCGGTCACGGTAGTTGCGCACAGTTTCGTTCTCGTTGTCGAGATCGAACTGAAGCATCTCCTTGGCGTCTTTGGACGTTTTCACCGGCCGTGGCGTCACGGTCGGCATCTTGCCGAGATAGTCGATCTGCCGCGAGATCATCAGCGCGTGGTCGAGCTCCTGCTTGGCGTGGAGTTCGAGCTGATCGGCGATGTCCATGTACTCGGCGCCCTTGAGCACCTGGGAATAAACCACATAGGCGATAATGGCCTGGTATTCGCGGGCCAGATCTTCGTTGAGCAATTCGGCGAGGCGGTCACGGCTAATCTCATGTTTGGCTTCGGCCATTGGCGTTCTCCTGGGCAATGCCCAATTCCTTGGGCCCAAGACAACGCATTGCTCGCAGGATTGTTCGGTTGAAGATTCAGACCCTCACTTTCTCCCGCAGGTCCATGCGCACCAGCCGGCCTATGACCTCGTCGCAGAAATACGGCAGCTCATCGAGGTAGTTGACGAGCGAGATGCCGATGCCCGTGAGACCGGCCTTGGCGAGGTCGGCAAGCTGGCTGGCGACCAGATCGGGATCGCCGATGATCGGCAGGCCGCCCATGCCTTGCGCATATTGGTTGCGCTTTAGGATGTACTCCTGCATCGGCACGGTCTGCGGCGAGATGTTCTTCAGCGCCAGGATGCCGTCGACCGCCGACCAATCGGCATGCTCGACGATCGAGTGGTGGAAATACTCCTCGGCTTCCTTCTTGGTTGGCCG
>DASYAC010000228.1:0-7513 GCA_036501585.1 Steroidobacteraceae bacterium | reverse complement strand
TCGTGCTGCTGCTGTCGGACCGCTACCTCGTGAAGGGCCAGGTGCCGATCCATGCGCTGCTCGCCACCGGCGCCGTGCACCACCGTCTGGTCAAGACGGGGCTGCGCTGCAAGTGCAACATCCTGGTCGAGACGGGCACGGCGCGCGATGCGCATCACTTCGCCTGCCTCCTGGGCTACGGCGCGACGGCGGTCTATCCCTATCTGGCCTATCAGACCCTGTTCGACCTGATGCGCAAGGGCGCCATCTCCTCCGACGCCGATGCGCGGCAGGAGCTCGGACGAAGCTACCGGCGCGGCATTCGCAAGGGCCTGTTCAAGATCATGTCGAAGATGGGCATCTCGACCATCGCGAGCTACCGCAGCGCCCAGCTGTTCGAGATCGTCGGTCTGGGCTCCGAGGTCGTGTCGCTTTGCTTCGAGGGTTCCGACAGCCGCATCGAGGGCGCGGATTTCTCGGACTTGAAGGCGGACGCGGATTACCTTGCCGAACGGGCGTGGGACCCGACGGAAGGCGTGAGCCAGGGGGGGCTCCTCAAGTTCATGCACGGCGGCGAGTACCACATGTACAACCCGGACGTGATCGCGACGCTTCAATCGGCGGTGATGAGCGGGGACTATGAACAGTACCGCGAGTTCGCCGCGCTGGTGAACGGGCGCCCGGTATCCTGCATTCGAGACCTGCTGCGATTGAAATCGAGCCGTCCGCCCATTCCTCTGGAGGAGGTCGAGTCGGAGAACTCCATCCTGATGCGCTTCGACAGCGCGGGAATGTCCCTGGGCGCGCTGTCTCCCGAAGCGCACGAGGCGCTCGCCATCGCCATGAACCGGCTCGGCGCACGCTCGAACTCCGGCGAGGGCGGCGAAGACCCCGCGCGCTATGGCACGGAGAAGAACTCCAAGATCAAGCAGGTCGCGTCGGGACGCTTCGGCGTCACGCCCGAATACCTGATCAATGCCGAGGTGCTGCAGATCAAGATCGCGCAGGGCGCGAAGCCCGGCGAGGGCGGCCAGCTCCCCGGCCACAAGGTGAACGAGATGATCGCGCGGCTGCGCTTCGCGCGCCCCGGCGTCGGCCTCATCTCCCCGCCGCCGCACCACGACATCTATTCCATCGAGGATCTCGCGCAGCTGATCTTCGATCTGAAACAGATCAACCCGCGGGCGCTGGTGTCGGTGAAGCTGGTGGCGGAGCCGGGCGTCGGCACGGTGGCCGCCGGGGTCGCCAAGGCCTACGCCGATCTGATCACGGTCTCGGGCTACGACGGCGGTACGGGCGCGAGCCCGCTGTCCTCGATCAAGTACGCGGGCACGCCCTGGGAGCTCGGTCTCGCGGAAACGCATCAGACCCTGCGCGCGAATGCGCTCCGGCACCGCGTGCGCCTGCAGACCGACGGGGGCCTGAAGACCGGTCTCGATGTGATCAAGGCAGCCATCATCGGCGCCGAGAGCTTCGGTTTCGGCACCGCGCCGATGGTCGCCCTCGGCTGCAAGTATCTGCGCATCTGTCACCTCAACAATTGCGCCACCGGCGTCGCCACGCAGCACAACATCCTGCGGGCCAAGTACTTCATCGGGCTGCCCGAGATGGTGATGAATTATTTCCGCTTCGTGGCGCGCGAGTGCCGCGAGATCATGGCCGCTCTCGGCATACGCACCATCGCCGAGCTGATCGGCAGCACCGAATTTCTGGAGACGCTGCCGGGCGAGACCTCGAAACAGCGGAAATTGGATCTCAGCCCCTTGCTGGCGAACTCGGCGCTCGTGTCGGGCGAACCCCAGTATTGCACCGACAGCCGCAACGCGCCTTTCGACAAGGGAGTGCTCGGCGAGCAGATGGTCGAGGACATGCGGCCGGCGATCGAAGCCAAGTCCGGCGGCGAATTCTCCTACTCGGTCAGCAATTACCATCGTTCCATCGGCGCGCGCGTCTCCGGCGAGATCGCCAAGCGCTGGGGCAACGCCGGCATGAGCGCCGCACCGCTGATCGTCACGCTCAAAGGCTCGGCCGGCCAGAGCTTCGGCGTGTGGAATGCGGGTGGATTGCACTTGAGCCTCGAAGGCGAGGCGAACGACTACGTCGGCAAGGGCATGGCCGGCGGCAGGATCGTGCTGAAGCCGCCCGCGGCGTCGAGCTTCGTCGCTCGCGACACGGTGATCATGGGAAACACCTGCCTATACGGGGCGACCGGAGGCGAGCTGTACGCCGCGGGAACCGCCGGCGAGCGCTTCGCCGTGCGCAACTCCGGCGCGCTCGCCGTGGTCGAGGGAACCGGGGATCATTGCTGCGAGTACATGACCGGCGGGGTGGTCTGCGTGCTCGGGCGCACGGGCGTGAACTTCGGCGCGGGCTTCACCGGCGGCTTCGCCTACGTGCTCGACATGGAGCGCGACTTCGTCGACCGCTACAACCACGAGCTGATCGACATCCATCGCGTGTCCCCCGAGGGCATGGGCACCCATGTGCAGCACCTGCGCGGACTCATCGAACAGCACGTCGAGGCGACCGCAAGCGTCTGGGGCACGCAGCTTTTGAACGACTTCCGCACCTACATCGGCCGCTTCTGGGTGGTCAAGCCCAAGGCCGCCGCGATCGCCTCCCTCCTCGTCAACCTGCGCCGCGCGGCCTGAAGGCCGCGCGACATAGCCATGGCCGACAAGTACCTGCAATTCCTCGACATCCCGCGCCGTGATCCCGACAAGATCCCGGTCGAAACGCGCATCGTGGAGTTCCGCGAGATCTATTCCCAATACAGCGCCGAATCCGCCGCCGAGCAGGCGAGCCGCTGTCTCGGCTGCGGAAACCCATTCTGCGAGTGGAAGTGCCCGGTGCACAACTACATCCCGAACTGGCTCGCGCTGGTCAACGCCGGGAAACTGTTCGAGGCCGCGGAGCTGTCGCACCAGACCAATTCGCTGCCCGAAGTGTGCGGACGCATCTGTCCGCAGGACCGGCTCTGCGAGGGCGCCTGCACGCTGAACGAGGGCATGGGCGCGGTCAGCATCGGATCGATCGAGAAATACATCACCGACGAGGCGCTGAAGCGCGGCTGGAAGCCCGACATGACGCACGTGGTGCGCACGGACAAGCGCGTCGCGGTCGTCGGAGCGGGACCCGCGGGACTCGCATGCGCCGACGTGCTGGTACGCAACGGCGTGACACCGGTGGTGTTCGACCGCTATTCGAAGATCGGCGGATTGCTGACGTTCGGCATCCCGCCGTTCAAGCTCGAGAAGGATGTGGTCGAGAAGCGCCGCGAGATCATGGAGGGCATGGGGGTAGAATTCAGGCTGGGCGTCGAGATCGGGCCGGAGTTTCCATGCGCACGGCTGGCCGAGGAGTTCGACGCCGTGTTTCTCGGCATGGGCACCTACCGGTACGTGAAGGGCGGCTTTGCGGGCGAGGATCTGCCGGGAGTCCATGAGGCGCTGCCCTATCTCATTGCCAACATCAACCGCGAGCTCGGCCTTCCCGCCGAGGAGGGCGCCGGCTTCATCGACATGCGCGGCAAGGAGGTGGTCGTGCTCGGGGGAGGCGATACCGGCATGGATTGCAACCGCACGGCGATCCGACAGGGTGCGAACAGCGTGACCTGCACCTATCGCCGTGACGAGGACAACATGCCCGGCTCGCGGCGGGACTACAAGAACAGCAAAGAGGAGGGCGTCACGTTCCTCTTCAATCGCCAGCCCGTCGAGATCGTCGGCACGGACCGCGTCGAGGGAGTGAAGCTCGTCGAGACCCGGTTGGGGCCGCCCGGGCCGCGCGGACGCCGCATCGCCGAGGTGGTGCCCGGTACCGAGGAGACCATCCCCGCGGATGCGGTGATCATCGCGTTCGGATTTCTGCCGAGTCCGGCGCACTGGTTCGAGGATCTCGGGATCGGCCTGCATCCGAACGGGCGGGTGCGGGTTTCCGGGACATCGGCGGTGAAATTCCAAACCACCAATCCCAAGGTGTTCGCCGGCGGCGACATGGTGCGCGGCTCCGACCTCGTGGTCACGGCGGTCTTCGAGGGACGCGAGGCGGCGCAAGGCATCCTGCGCTACCTCGGGGTGCGGAAAGCCGACAAGCGCTAGCGCGTTCCTCGCGCGCTCAGCGCGTGGCATGTAGCCTTTACTACATATTGACGAGCCCAAGTTCTAAATCGAAGTCGCATCACGCAACCCTCGAGGCCGGGCGGCTACAATTCGCCCACCCCCCAAGGGCTGAAATCACAGGGATGACGCTCATGCCGCGACTCAAGGGCCTCGCTTTTGCAGCATTGCTGACCGTCGGAATACTCGAGGCAGGTCTGGCCGGCGCCGGCCCCTATTCGGACGACCTCGCCAAGTGCATGGTGAGGACATCCACGCCGGCCGATCGGGCGGAGTTCGTCCGGTTCCTGTTCAGCGCCATGGCGCAGCACCCGGACGTGTCCTCGATGGCGAATATTTCTCCGCAACAGATGGAAGCCACGTTGAAAGGCACCGGTGAGCTCATCCAGCGGCTGCTGCTCGAGTCCTGCCGATCCGAGGCGCAGCAGGCCATTCATTACGAGGGTATGCAGTCGGTCTTTTTCGGCTTCCAGTTCTACGGACAGGCCATGGCGGCCGAACTGCTCGGCAATCCCATCGTGGCCGGGAAGATGAAGGATCTCAATAAATATCTGGACGCGGACAGGTTCAAAGCCTTCGCGGCGGAGTCCGCGGCGGGTCAGGATTCAGGTGGTGCAGGCACCGGCTCCAGGGGCCGGGCCGCCGGTGCCGCCGGCGGCGCTGCGCCACCAGCGCCGCCGCCCAAGTAGCTCGCGATCCGCCGGCCGCCGAAGCCTGCCGCTGCCCTTCGACTTCGAGGTCCGAAAATGGCGAGTATTGGCCGCTCCGTTTGGCTAATCTGGCGCCATGTTGCTCGACCCCGAAGCTTGCTACCGCGCGGTGCGCTCGCGCGACCGTCGATTTGACGGACGGTTCTTCACGGCAGTCGCCTCCACCGGCATCTATTGCCGCCCGATCTGCCCGGTGCGTCCGCCAAAACGCGAGAATATGCGCTTTTATTCCAGCGCCGCGGGGGCGGAGGGCGCGGGATATCGGCCATGCCTGCGCTGCCGGCCGGAGCGCGCTCCCGGGCTCGCGCCCGTGGATGCAACGAGCCGCCTGGTCAGCGCCGCAATCGCCGGCATCGAGGAACATGCCGTGTCGAACGGCAAAGTGGGCGGCCTGGCCGCCTCTCTGGGCGTCACCGATCGCCATCTGCGCCGGGTCACCGAAGCCGAGCTCGGCGTGTCCCCCATCGAGCTTGCACAGACGCAGAAGCTCCTGCTCGCGAAGCGGCTGCTCGGCGAAACCTCTCTCAAACTGACGGACATCGCGTTCGCCTCGGGATTCGGCAGCGTGCGGCGGTTCAACGCGCTGTTCAAGTCGCGTTACGGCTTGAATCCGCGCAGCCTGCGGCGCGCCGCCACGGCCACGCTCGGACTCACCTGCCAGCTCGACTTCAGGCCGCCGCTGGCATGGGACGACGTACTCGCGTATCTGAAGCTCAGGGCGGTCCCGGGCATCGAGTGGGTGGACGCCGCGCATTATCGGCGGACCGTGGCGATCGGCGATGTTCGCGGCTGGATCGCCGTGTCGCTCGCGAAAAGCGGTCTCGCGCTCGAGGTTGAAGTATCACCCGCGCTCGCGCCGGTGATCGGCGCGGTGATCGTGCGGGTGAAGCATCTGTTCGATCTGGGCGCCGCACCCGACGCGGTGACGGCGCTGCTCTCGCAGGATCCGCTGCTCGCGCCGGCGGTGAAGCGCCTGCCGGGCCTGCGGGTCCCCGGGGCATTCGACGGATTCGAGCTCGCGGTGCGCGCCGTGCTCGGGCAGCAGGTGTCGGTGAAGGCGGCGACCACCATGGCCGGACGATGGGCGAACACCTTCGGCGAACCCATCGCAACGCCCTGGCCGGAACTCAGCCGGCTCGCACCGACCGCACCCCGGACGCTCGAGGTCGCCGAACACGAGATCGGTGCGCTCGGGGTCGTCGGCAGCCGCGCACGCTGCCTGATGGCGCTCGCGCGCGCGGTGACGGAGCGGCGCGTGGTGCTCAGCCTTGCGGCGAACGTCGAAGAGCAGATTCACAACTTGACGGAGCTCCCGGGGATCGGTCCCTGGACGGCGCAGTACATCGCCATGCGGGCTCTGCACTGGCCCGACGCATTTCCCGACGGCGATCTCATGGTGCTCCGAGCCGCAGGAATCAAGCGCAAGGAGTTGCTCGCGCGGGCGCAAGGATGGCGGCCGTGGCGGGCGTATGCGACGCATTATCTATGGCGAACATTGGGGGTTCATCCATGAATAGCTACACGTATGTCGACAGTCCGATCGGAAGGCTGCTCTTGAGCACGGACGGCGAGGCACTCACCGGAATCTACATGCATCTGCGCGAGAGTCCCGCGCCCGAAATGAAGGATTGGGTGTGCGACGCCGGCGCGGGAGCGCTGCCCGAGACCGCGCGGCAGCTCGAGGAATACTTTGCCGGCACCCGGCGGGATTTCGATTTGCCCATGCGCCTCGCCGGGACAGAATTTCAGCGGCGGGTCTGGAAACATCTGACCGACATCCGCTACGGCGAAACGCTGAGCTACGGCGAGCTCGCAAAGCGCATCGGCAATCCGAACGCCTCGCGCGCCGTGGGACTCGCGAACGGCCGCAATCCCATCCCGATTCTGGTGCCCTGCCATCGGGTGATCGGCGCCGACGGCTCGCTCACCGGATATGGCGGAGGTCTCGATCGAAAGCGCTGGCTCCTGGCGCACGAGGGCCTGCACTAGATCATCGGCAACACCACGGTGAAGATCGCGCCGCCGCCGTTCCGGTTGGCGGCGAGCGCGCTGCCGCCGTGAAATTCCGCAATCAGCCGGACGATGTAGAGGCCAAGGCCGAAGTGAGGCCTGTCGTCGCGGCCCTCGCGATGCTCGAACAGGGACTCGAACAGACGGCCGATCATGGCTTCGGGGATGGGCGGTCCGTCGTTCGCGACGCTGATCTCGTAATTGCTCGCGGCCCGCGCGAGGCGAAGTGTGATCGAACCGGACGCAGGACAGAAGTCCACGGCATTCTCGACCAGCTTGTCCAGCATCTGGGCAATCAGGTCCGGTGCTCCCCAGATGGGACACGCATCGGCGGGCGCATCGAGCTCGAACCGGGACGAGGGAAAGGCGTCGCGATAACCGGCAACGGCCGCGTGAAGAAGCTCGCACAAGTCGAAATTGACCCGCTCGGCCTGCTTGATGCTCTCTTCGACCCGGGCCGCAGCCCCCAGGGCGCTCAGGATCGATTGCAGGCGCGATGCGCCTTCCCGCGCGCGAATCACGAATCCGCGCTGGTCGGCGCGCACCCCTTCGGATTCCAGGTTGTCGAGCGAGGAGCGCACGATGGTGAGCGGCGTTCGGAGCTCGTGCGCGAGCTTGCCCCCCAGGGTGCGGAGATATTGGGTGTGCTCGTTCAAGCGCGCCAGCAGACGCTCGAAGCCGCGGGCCAGCGCGCCG
>DASYAC010000227.1:0-5366 GCA_036501585.1 Steroidobacteraceae bacterium | reverse complement strand
CCCCCGGAGAAGATGGCGTTGCGGTTGTGCAAGAGGTGCTGCGGCGTGATGGTCGCGGCGACGCCCTCCCGCGCGCCCGCGACGAACTCGGCGGCGCGCGCCGTCGTGATGTGCTCGAACACGACCTTGAGCCGCGGAAATCGCTCGACCAGCGGCGCCAGCAGCTCGTCGATGAACACCGTCTCGCGATCGAATACGTCGACTTCGGGCCGCGTCGTCTCGCCGTGCACCAGGAGGGGGAGTCCGACGCTCTGCATGCGCTCGAGCACGGCGTAGGTCTTGGCGATGTCGGTGACGCCGGCCTCCGAATGCGTGGTCGCTCCCGCCGGATAAAACTTCACGCCGTGCACGATGGCGCTCTCGAGCGCCCGGTCGATCTCCTCGGGCGCGGTGGCGTCGGTCAAGTACAGCGTCATGAGCGGCTCGAATCGGCATCCCGCGGGGAGTGCCTGCACGATCCGAGCCTTATAGGCTGCGGCTTGATCGACGCTCACGACCGGCGGCCGCAGGTTCGGCATCACGATCGCGCGGCCGAACCGCTCTGCCGTGAATTTCGCCACGGAGGCAAGGCTGGCCCCGTCGCGCAGGTGCACGTGCCAGTCATCCGGGCGGCGAATCGATAGTTCGCGCATCGGTCAGGAGCCGGTCCGGCGCGCGCGCGCGCGCCGCTCGCCGGGCAGGGACGGCCATCCGCCGCGCAGCAGCTCCAGGGTGTAGCGCACGCCGAAGCCGGTGATCTCGGTGGCGATGTGCGCAAGGCCGCCGTGCCGGGTGCCCGCGGAGAGATCGAGGTGCAGCCAGGGGATGGTCTTCGGCACGAACCGGCTCAAGAAACGCGCCGCGAGAATGTGATCGCCCTTGGAGTCGATCGAGCATTGCAGTACGTCCGCGACCGTGCTCTCCAGGTCCGAGTCGAAATCCTTGTCCATCGGGAAGCACCAGACGCGTTCGCCGCTCGCCGCGCCGGCGGATTCGATCGCCTCTCGTCCCTCCGGCCGATTGGTGAAGGCGCCGCTGTAGCGCTCGGTCAATGCATAGACGCAGGCGCCGGTGAGCGTGCCATAGTCGATGATCGCGCCGGGCTTGGCCCTCGCGGCAAGACAGAGCGTATCGGCGAGCACCATGCGCCCCTCGGCGTCGGTGTGAATCACCTGGATGGTCGTGCCATTCTGTGCGCGGACCACGTCCTGAGGCTTGTACGCCAGCGGCCCGATCCGATTTTCGGTGATCGCCAGCCAGCAATCCATGGCGGCCGGCGAGCCTATCGCATGCAGGGCGTAGAGGCTTCCCACGGCCACGGCGCTTCCCTCCATGTCGATGTGCATGTCCAACATGCTTTTGTGCGCCTTGAGGTTGGTGCCGCCGGTATCGAAGCAGACCCCTTTCCCGACGAGGCTCACGGCCGGCGAAGCCGCGCCGCGCGGCCGGTAGGCCAGCCGGACGATGCCGGCGTCGCGCGTTCCATTGCCCTGCGAGACCGCGAGGAATGCGCCGGCGCCGAGGCGTTTCAGCTCGGGCTCCCCGTAAAATCGGTACGACAGCTTCAAGCGGCGTGCGAGCTCTTGAAGGAGCCGGCGATAAGCCGCCGCGTTCAAGGTGTTGGGCGGGAGTGCCGTGAGCCAGCGTGCCAGGTTGTTGCCCCCCGAAGTGGCCAACGTCGCATCGAGACCGCTCAATGTGCGTCCAAAAGCCAGATCGATCCGTGCGAGCCGGGTGCGCGGCTTCGGTTTGCTCTTGAACGTGGCAAAGCGAAAGGCTGCCGCCTGAAGGGCTGCGAGGGTCGCGTGCAACGCCGGCCCGACCGCCTCGAGATCGCAGCTCCGCTCCCAGATCAGCAGTGTCTCGGGCTCCGATTCCAAGGCGCTGCGCGCGAGCTTCCCGGCCGATTGCAACCGTTCGAAGGTGCTCGCTTGCGCGGCGGGGCATACCGCGATGAGCAGCGTCTCGGCGCCGGCACCCACGCGCAGCTGACAGCAATCACCCTCCTTGCGGACCTTGCGGACGTAGAGCGCGCGCAGCGCGGCGGCGCCGTGGGGCAACGCCGCCCAGTCGTCGGCCGACGGTTTCAGGGGCAGAAAAACGATGGCCGCGGCATGGCGGGCGAGCGTCGATGGCGAAATCCGGGCGCGGATTTGCCGCACGGGAACGATCAAATTCTCAAAGGGCAAGCGAATCGGCATATCTCATGAACCGCCAGCGTAAGCCTAAGGTGCGCCGCACGCGTGGTCCCCGGAGCTTGCGAGCATTGCCGGTCGTTTCCCGTGCCTTGACCGTTAAAAGCCAAACCTCGAAGATAGTGCGCGCTAACCCGACTCGGACAGCCAACTCGGACAGCTGTAGCGGCAGTTCGCGCAGGTGCGCTGTAACGTGCCTGCCATCTTAACAGGACACGTGGGTACGTGCATGGGCGCGTTCCTCCCAAGCCAAGGTTCCCTTATGACCCAACAGTCACCGTTCGAAGACATCGATCCCACCGAGACGCAGGACTGGCTCGATTCCATCGACTCGGTCATGCGGGCGCGGGGGCCGCAGCGCGCGCATTTCCTGCTCGAGAAGCTGGTCGATTTCACCCGCCGCTCCGGCGCCTATCTGCCGTTCAAGCCCAATACCGCTTACCTCAATACCATCTCCAGAGCCCAGCAGCCCGACTACCCGGGCGATCGGTCGCTCGAGCGGCGCAACGAGGCGTACATGCGCTGGAATGCGCTCGCCATGGTGGTCCAGGCGAATCGCAAGAGCGCCGAGTACGGTGGACATATTGCAAGCTACGCGTCGGCTGCAACGCTCTACGAAGTCGGTTTCAATCATTTCTGGCGCGCCAAGAGCGCCGCGCATCCGGGCGACATGGTGTTCATGCAGGGACATTCGAGCCCCGGAATCTATGCCCGCGCCTATCTCGAAGGGCGGCTGGACGAGGAGCAGCTCCTGCGCTTCCGTCAGGAGGTCCGCGGTGACGGCCTGTCCTCGTATCCGCACCCCTGGCTGATGCCGGAATTCTGGCAATTCCCGACGGTGTCCATGGGATTGGGTCCCATGATGGCGATTTTCCAGGCGCGTTTCGTGCGCTATCTCGAGAACCGCGGCATCGTGCCGGCCTCGGATCGCAGGGTCTGGGCTTTCCTGGGCGACGGCGAGATGGACGAGCCGGAATCGATGGGCGCGTTGACCATGCCCGTGCGCGAAAAGCTCGACAATCTCATCTTCGTCATCAACTGCAACTTGCAGCGCCTCGACGGGCCGGTGCGCGGCAACGGCAAGATCATTCAGGAGCTCGAGGCGGCATTCCTCGGCGCCGGATGGAACGTCATCAAGGTGCTGTGGGGCTCGCGCTGGGATCCGCTGCTCGAGCGCGATCATGAGGGCCTGCTCAAGCGCCTGATGGAAGAATGCGTGGACGGCGAATACCAGAACTTCAAATCCAAGGGCGGCGCGTACACGCGCGAGCATTTCTTCGGCAAGTATCCCGAGCTCAAGGACATGGTCGCCAACATGTCCGACGAGGAGATCTGGCGCCTGAATCGCGGCGGACACGATCCGGTGAAAGTGTATGCCGCTTACGCGGCCGCGGTGGCCAACAAGGGCGCACCGACCGTGATTCTCGCCAAGACCGTGAAGGGATTCGGACTCGGCAAGTCCGCCGAAGGACTGAATGTAGCCCACCAACAGAAAAAGCTCGGCGAGGAAGATCTGCGGGTGATGCGCGACCGGTTCAACATTCCGATCTCGGACGAGGAGATCGCGGGGCTCACGTTCAGGAAACCCGGGCCGGACAGCGAGGAGATGAAGTATCTCCTGGAACGCCGTGCGGAGCTCGGCGGATACTTGCCGGCCCGTCATTCGGCGTCGCCGCAGCTGCAGGTGCCGCCCCTGGAGACCTTCAGCGCATTGATCGAGGGCACGCAGGACCGCGAGATTTCCACCACCATGGCGCTGGTGCGCATCCTCACCACCCTGGTGCGCGACAAGAACATCGGCAAGCACGTGGTTCCCATCATCCCGGACGAGGCGCGCACCTTCGGCATGGAGGGGATGTTCCGGCAAATCGGCATCTATTCATCGGTCGGGCAGCTGTACACGCCGCAGGACGCCGATCAGTTGATGTTCTACCGGGAGGACAAGCAAGGTCAGATTCTGGAGGAGGGCATCAACGAGGCGGGGAGCCTGTGCTCGTGGATCGCGGCCGCGACCGCCTATTCGAATCACGGCGTGAGCATGGTGCCGTTCTACATCTACTACTCGATGTTCGGCTTCCAGCGAGTCGGTGACTTCATGTGGGCCGCGGGCGACAGCCGCGCGCGCGGGTTTCTGATCGGAGGCACGGCCGGCCGCACCACCTTGGCGGGCGAGGGTTTGCAGCATCAGGACGGCCACTCGCAGCTGGTGATGACCGCCATACCGAATTGCGTGGCCTACGATCCCGCCTACGCCTACGAGCTCGCCGTGATCGTCCACGACGGCTTGCGGCGCATGTACAAGGAGCAGGAGAGCGTTTTCTACTACATCACCTGCATGAACGAGAATTACGCTCATCCGGCCATGCCCGCCGGCGCGGAGCAGGGCATCCTGAAAGGAATGTATCTCATCAAGAGCGGCGGCAAAGGCAAGGTCCGGGTGACGCTGTTCGGCTCCGGCACCATTCTGCGCGAGGTGCTGGCGGCGGCCGAGCTTCTGGAAACGGATTATGGCGTGCCGGCGGATGTGTACTCGGTGACGAGCTTCAGCGAGCTGCGCAAGAATGCGCTCGAGGTGAGCCGCTGGAACCTTCTGCACCCCACCGAGCCCGCGAAGGAAAACTACATACGGGAAGCCCTCGGTGACCGGCAGGGACCGTTCATCGCGGCCACCGATTACATGAAGACGGTCCCCGATCAGATCCGCCAATGGGTCCCGGGCAGATATGCCGTTCTCGGCACCGACGGATTCGGCCGCAGCGACTGCCGCGCGGAGCTGCGCCGCTTCTTCGAAGTGGATCGTCACTATGTCGTCGTGGCCGCGCTCAAGGCGCTCGCGGACGACGACAAGATCGACGTGCGCACCGTCACCAAGGCGATGCAGGCCTTCGGCATCGATCCCGAAAAACCCAACCCGCTGTCGGTCTAGGCGATCATCGTGGCAAATCCCCTCAAGGTCTTGGTTCCGGATATCGGCGGCTTCAAGGATGTGAGCGTCATCGACGTGTTGGTGAAAGACGGCCAACAGATCGACAAGGAAACCCCGATGATCACGCTCGAGACGGAAAAAGCGGCGATGGACGTGCCGTCTCCCGCCGCCGGGCGGATAGCCCAGATCAAACTCAAGAAGGGCGACAAGGTCTCCGAAGGCAGCCTGATACTGCTCCTCGAGAGCGGCGGCGAGGCGCAGGAGGG
>DASYAC010000226.1:0-10008 GCA_036501585.1 Steroidobacteraceae bacterium | reverse complement strand
CGCCGTTCGGCGAAGCCCGTGAACGTGACCGTGTGAACCTCATGTCCGTTCTTTCGCAGCGCCAAAGCGCAGAATTTCCAGATCCAAGCACCGGCCGCACCGCCATGAAGTAGCACGTAGGTTGCCATCGTTCCCCCCTTGGTTTGAGCCCCGACTTGATCTTCGCGGCCGCATCTTCACACCAGGCATGGATATGTCAAGAAAACATATTCTCGCCGGCCACCGTGATTGGGCCATACGCGACACCCTGAGAAGTCGTTCCGTCACCCGATCGATTGCGCTACTATAGTCAAAATAATGTACTACCGTTAAGAAAATACACTCTTGGCGGATCGAGATGACCGGTGGGTTTTGGCGCGGCGCGCCAGGAGGAGCACCATGGGCTTGATCAGGACAAAGCTTCATAGCTCGGGAGTGACCGGCGATCTGCTGGCCCGTCCCCGTCTCGTGGAGAGAATACTGGATGCGGGTTTGCCGCGCTTGACGCTACTGCAAGCCCCCGCAGGTTATGGCAAAACCAGTCTGCTGGCTCAGTGGAGCCGGGCGCTTCGCGCTTCCCGGGCCCGCGCCGGCTGGATGTCGGTCGATGTCTCGGACCGGGACCCCCATACATTTCTGTGCTACGTCTCCGCCGCGCTCGGCGCCGCCGATATGGGGGTGGACGCAGCACGGGAAACGACGCCCGAATCGCTTCTGGCCGCGCTCATAAACGCTATGGAATCTCAGTCTCAGCCGCTGTATTTGTTGATCGACGACGTCCATCTGCTGGCCCCGGGTCCGCTCGCGGTTCTCTCCCGGTTCATCGAGCAGAGCCCCGCCGCGGTGAAAGTCGTGCTCGCCTCGCGGATGGCGCCGGATATGCCGCTGGCGCGCATGCGCGGCCGCGGGCAGTTGCTCGAGCTGGGGGCGGAGGAGCTCCAGCTCACGGCGGCCGAAACGCGCCAGCTCGTCGCGAATGCGTCGGGCCGGGAACTGCCCGCACCTGATCTCGCGGCGCTGCAAGCGCGGACCGGGGGCTGGGTCACCGGTATCAAGTTCGCTTGCGATATTCTGAAGCGCGGCGCCGGCGTGCAGGAAATGCTCGGTGCCCTCACCGGCAGCAGCCGCTCGGTATCGGATTTCTTCGCCGCGGAAGTGCTGGCGGAGCTGCCCGAGGAGGCGCGCCGGTTTCTGCTGCACACGTCGGTTCTCGAACGGCTTTGCGCGACGCTGTGCGATGCCGTGACGGGCCGCGGCAATGGCCGTCGCATGCTCGATTTCATCGACCGTTCGGGACTGTTTGCCGTGCGGCTCGACGAGGAGCGAAACTGGTACCGGTACCATCCCTTGTTCGCCGAGTTCCTGCAGCGCCGCCAGCTCGATGACAACGCCGCGGGCGAGGCGCAGCTGCATCTGGCAGCGAGCCGCTGGCTATGGGACCACGACGCTCCCGAGGCCGCGATCGAGCATGCCTTGCGGGGGGCGGACCCGCAACGCGCCGCCGAGTTGCTGGAGCTGCGCTGTCAGGACATGACGTACAGGGGGAAACTTCGGCTCGTATGCCGGCTGGCGGACCGAATTCCGCAGGAGCTCCTGGATCGGTGCCCGTGCGTATTGATGTGCCGCGCGTGGATGCTCACGCTCAATTTGAGTTGCGAGGAGGCGCGCGAAATACTGCAGCAAGTCGCAAGCACCCTCGAGGCGCACGAGCGCGCCGCAGATCGGCCGATTGCAGAGATACGCCGCCTGCGCTACCTGCTGCTGCATCGGGAAATGATCCTGGCCGCCGCCGAGGATGATGCCCCGCGCGTGGAGCAGCAGTGTCGTCATCTCCTCGATGCTTTCCCGGAGGAGAGGCATCCGTATCTGGTCGGCACCATCAATGCGCAGCTCCTGTACGCGCAACGCGAGCAGTATCAGCTCAGCGATCTCGATCGGTTGACCGCCACGGCTCAAGGCGTGGTGGCCCGATCGAGTTATAGCTTTGCATCCATCGCGCTGCAGGCAAACGTGGGACCATCCTTGTTCTTCGCAGGCCGGACGGATGCGGCGCTGCGGGCGCTCGAGATAGGTCTCTCGGAAAGCATGCGTTACGGCCAGCTGGCCTCGCCGCTCGCCGCATTGCCGGCGCTGCCGATGAGCGAAGTGCTGTACGAGCGCAATGAGCTGGCCCGCGCCGAGGAGCTGCTGCAGGCGGCGCTGCCGAGCGCCCACGAATTCGGCTTCGTGGACCACTTGATGTCGGGATACATCACAAGCGCCAGGATCAGGCACGCGCGGGGCGACCGCACCGGGGCGCAGCATACGCTCGACGAAGGGATGGGTATTGCGATGGCGCGCAGACTGGAGCGGCTGCGCCTCGCGATAGTCGCCGAGCGGGTGAAGTTTCTGCTGCAGGAGGGGCACTCCGAACAAGCCGTGCGCTTCGCCCGTTCCGCGGGCATTCCGCAATCGTGCGAGCACTTATTGCCGCGGCGCGGCATCACCACCACCGATGAGTGGCGTGCCGTAGCCTGGTTCCGCATCGCCCTGAGCGAGAGCCGCATGCAGGAGGCGCTTTCCGTCGCCAAGCACTGGCGCAGCTTCTGCGCCGCCAAGGGCGCGGTCCGCTCGCTGATCCGCTGGGATCTTTTGCTGGCGCAGGCACTTTTCATCAGCTCCGACGTGCGGGCTGCCCAACGCGCGCTGCGTGACGCAATGGCGCTCGGAGCGGCCGGCCGGGCCATCCGCACCTTCATTGACGAAGGCGCAGTTATCCGCACTCTGCTCACCGGCACGTATGACGCGGAGCTCGACGTGCTGCATCCGACGGACGCGTTCGCCGCAGAGCTGCTCGAGATTTTCGACGCGCTGTCGAAGAAGAAGCCGACCCTGTACGCCGTGCCGCGCCGCGCGCCGCCCGAGGGGCTCTACGGAAAGCTGAGCGTCAAGGAGCGGGAAATTCTGGCGCTGGTCAGCACCGGGATGCGCAACCGGGAAGTGGCGACCAAACTCGGCATGACCGAGGGGTCCGTGAAGTGGTACATGCAGCAGGTGTACGACAAGGTGGGTACGAGGCGCCGCTTGCAGGCCGTGGAGCGCGCCCGGCAATTCGGCGTCATCGCCTGACCCCCTGAGGAGGGGGATGCGGGCCGCGCAGCGATCGTGACTTGCGGGGCCGCCTCAGGGAACGGTGGTTCAAGCTTTTTTGGCCCGATAGAGTTGCTCCAGCATCCGGGTCAGCGCGTCCGGCAGCGTGCTCCACGAGCGGCCCGCGGGCACCACGACGGTGCTTTGCTCAGCCCGCAGCAACACCTCGCTGATCAACAGTCGGTTGATCCTGATGCCTAGATGAGCCTCGATGTCGTCATACACGGGCGCGAGAGCATCGTTGAAGACGGCGACATGGCGGCCAAAGTGCGATTGCAGAAACTTGAGCACGAAGCCCGGCTCGATCTCGAGCATGCGGTCGGATCTGACCTGCGCCGTGTACTGCGTGAAGAATTCCAGCACTCGCCGCAGGCGCTCGCTCGGCGAATGCGAGCCCTCGACCGCCGCCTTGATGCCGGCGATGAAGTTGCGCGAGACGTGCTCGCCCACGGCAGCGAGCAAATGCTGCTTGCTCGAGAAGTGCCGATAAAGAGTCGCGCGCGAAATGCCCGCCGCATCGCAGACATCAGTCATGGACAATGCGGACGCGCCGCGGCGGGACAGCGCAGCCATGGCGCCATCGAGAATGCGCTGCAAACTGCGCCCGCCGGCGCCGCTGCCGCGCCGCGCCGCGCCCTCCACACCGGCATCCACTAGCACGACCTCACACCTTCGCCAGACTGTCCAAGTCTTGCGGCTTGGAAGGGTAGCGCGGGATGTGCACACCGCCGTCGACATGGATCACTTCGCCGGTGACGTAGCGGCACATCTCGGATCCCAGGAACACGGCTACCGGCGCAATGTCCTCTTCGGGATCCCCGACACGGCCCAGCGGGTTCATGGCGGCGGCCATGCGCTCGAAACCCGGGATCGTCGCTTTCAGCTCTTCGTACACCGTGCCGGCCGCGACCGGGGCGATGGCATTGACCAGAATGTTGAAGCGTCCCCACTCGACCGCCGCGCTGCGGGTCAGCGCTTCTATGGCGCCCTTGGCCATGTTGTAGTCCGCGTGCAGCCATGCCCCGGCCTCTGCATCGACGGACACGAAGTTGATGATGCGCCCCCAACCTTGCGCGCGCATGATGGGCATTGCCAGCTGCATGAGGTACCAGGTGCCCCAGGTGCCGACTCCCAGCGTGTTGCGCAGCATGTCGTCCGTCTTTTGCTCGAGCAGTACGTTGGGTGAGAGCTTGCTCGCATTGTTGACGAGAATGTCGAGCCGCCCGAACCGTTCCAGAGCCGACGCCATGGCCGCTTCGACCCGGCTCCTGATCGATACATCGGCCGCGACGAACAGGCTGCGCGCGCCCAACCCCTCGAGCTCGGCCGCAACCCGCCGGCCGTTGTCTTCGTCGATTTCCACGATGACCACCGCGGCGCCTTCGCGCGCGTAGCGGCGCGCGATCCCGCGGCCTATGCCCGCCCCGGCGCCCGTCACCAGCGCCACTTTCCCGTCCAATACGCCCATCCGTTCTCTCCGGTTGCCCCGCCGAGAACGGCGGCGGCTCGCTTACGACCGGCCCGATTCGCCCCGGCCCAGGTACGGCTCGCTCGGCATGCCCCCGCTACAGGAACACGGCGAGATTGGCCATCCCCAGCACGGACTGGTCCAGAATGATCTCACGTCGGACCAGCTTGAAACCGCTTCCCGATCGGCGCAGCAGGTCGCGGCGCGCACAGCTCAGGATTTGCAGCTGCGACTGCTCGTAACGGCTGCGCGAAAGGAACAGGTAAGTTTCAGCCTCCCATTCCTGCGGCTTGGCACCTTCCCATAGCCGCAAATTGGTGATGAAGCGCCGCGTACGCGACGGCGGATCTTCGGCCCACGCGCTTTTCGTCGCCAGCCGCTGCAGGCGGCCCATCATCGAGCTGTAATCGTCGTCGTAATGCAACGTGGTGCGGACGACGGTATTCAGCCGGTCGGGCCCCTGCCGGGTGATGCGCAGCGGCGCCGTATAGGAAAGATCCTCGGCCAGGAGAGCGGCCCAGGCGTCGAATCTCTGCTGGTCGAGCAACGCCGCCTCATCGTAAAAGAACTCGAGCACCTCGTTGTACAGCGCCGAACCCGTGGGGATGCGTTTGCCGGCCGTCTGATCGACGGGCGGCGACCGTTCCATGCCCAAACTTGCCGTTGCAGTGGTCATTCTTGCTCCTCGATTCGCATCCTTCCGATCAGCCCTTGGCCGTCATGAGCTCGCGGTAGTAAAGCCACCAGTTCCACTGTGTATCATCCTTGGTGAAACCGTCGTAAACGTACCCTCCGCCCGGCCAATCCGCAGGCTTTTTCTCGCCGAGCAACGCACCATATTTCATCGTTTGCGTCCGCCCCATGGCGCCGCGCGCGTTGCGGCTCATGTGCGGCCACGTATCCGAATCGTCTTGTTCGATCGTACCGGATGTTCCCGCCTGGCGAACCGCGTTCGCCATCATGTCGCGTTTCATCTCCGGCGTGGCGCTCTTCTCCGCGAAAATCCAGTTCGTGAATTCAACGTGGTCGGGGCCGCGGGGAACGTACGTGTGCAGCGCGAGCGCCCCGCTGTATTTGCCGTCGGTGCGGGGCGCGTAGATGAACAGCACCAGCACGTTGGGAAACATGCCCCCGACCTGCGGCGGCGCCTTGGCCATGAGCTTCAATCCTTCGGGACTCATGTGCCGCTTCAACTCCGGCAGCATTTCCTTGGTGATGCCCGGGGGTGGCAGCACCTCGAGGCGCTGATCCGGGCTCAGCTTCTTCAACTCGTCCATCGACATGAACATGGTGAACGTGACTTCCGCGGGGATGCATCGCAGCGAGTGCCCTTGTCGGCAGCTGATGTCGACGCCGTACATCGCCGGCGCATTCGCGTAGATGTCGTCAGCCGTCGCGCGCCCGTACTGGCCGGTTTCCATCAATGACCTGTGCAGCGTGAGCGTATGGAAGCCGTCGGATGCCGACTGCTCCGCGGCAGCCTTCCAATTCGCCGGAACGATGAATTTCTGGGGCGGTCCGAGCGCCTCGAGACCGCCGTCGGTCCGGCAAAAGAGCAGATCGAAATAGAACTTCGAATCGCCGAGGAATTCCTCCAGCGAGGGACCCTCGATGTTCCAGGTCGCGAATATCAGGCCGCCGTACAGCTGCACCCGCGCCCTCTTGAGGCCGAGATCCTCTTTGGCGAATATGTTCCCATGCATCTGTTCGCGCTCTATCGGGGCGCCGATGAAGCTTCCATCCGGCCGGAACGCCCAGCCGTGGTAGACGCAGCGATGCATCTGGGCGTTGCCCGTCTCGGCCATGCAAACGCGCATTCCACGATGCGGGCATATGTTCAGGAGCACGTAGACTTCGCCCTTGCGATCCCGCGAGACGATCACCTGATCCTCGCCCATGTCGCGAACGACGTAGTCCCCCGAGTTGGGGATTTCGGTTTCATGGCCCAGCAACAGCCATGTCTTGGAAAAGATGCGCTCCATCTCGAGCTTGTAGACCTCATGATCGGAGAGCAGACGCATCGATACCTCGCGCGTCTCGAGATTAATCAGGTCCGCGATGGGTGTACCATCGGAGAGAATGGGTTTGGATTCAATGAGCATTGCCGTTCCTCGCGTTGGTGAAATGACCGCAGCGCGCACGCGCCGGTATCATCTCAAGGATCTCTCCAAATTATCATCTGGCACGCGGGTGCATGATACATTAAGATCGCTTTCTGTACCATTCGTTTCAACGTGCTGAGGAGGATTTAACGATGTCGGGAACCAAGCTGAGCGTGATCGCCGATCGCAGCGCTTGCTGCGGGTATGGGGTCTGCGCCGAGCTTTGTCCGGAGATCTTCAAGGTCGACGATATCGGGATCGTGGCGCTTCTGACCGATGTCGTCCCGCCAGCCCTAGAAGCCAAGGCGCGGGAAGCAGTTTCGGCATGTCCGACCAACGCGCTCAAGATCGAAGAGACCGCCGGCTAGACCGGACATTTCAGGACGGACAATTCTCATCCCGGCGCCGGCCCCGTGCGACCGGCGTTCTCGAATAATTCGCGCCGGGCCGCGCCGCGAATCACTTGCAACCCGCGATCCCCCCATCGATGACGAGTTCCGCCGCCGTCAGGTAACGGCCCGCGCGCGAGGCGAGGAACACGCAGGCACCGGCAATGTCATCCGGCTCGCCCAGGCGGCGCAAGGGCACGCGTTCGAGCAGCTTGGTCAATTCGGCGTCCGCGCCGCGAATGTGCGCAGTCATCTGCGTCGGAAAATAGCCGGGCACGATCGAGTTCACGGTGATGTGGCTGGGCGCGAGATCATTCGCGAGCACCCGCGACAGATGATGAATCGCCGCCTTGCTCGCGGCATATGAATAAGCCGACAAAGGCTCGGCCCGCAGCCCGGCAAGCGATCCGATATTGATGACGCGGGCCGGATCCTCGTGCGTCGCCGCGGCCTTGAGCGTCCCCAGCAGTTCGCGCACCAGGGTGAAGGGACCTTGAACGTTCACGGACATCACCGACGGCCAGCCCTTGTCGGGAAATGTCTCCAGCGGCGCCCCCCAGGTTCTGCCCGCATTATTGACGAGAATGTGCAGCCGGGTCTCGCGCGCTTTGATCTCGTTCGCGAGGGCCACGACGGCTTCCGGAGTGCCCAAGTCGGCGGCGATGCCCGAACACGGGCCGAGCGCGGACAGCTCCTGGGCGCTGCTGCGGCATACATCGGGCTTTCTGGAGGTGATGTACACCCTGGCTCCCGCCGCGAGCATCCCGGCCGCGATCATGCGTCCCATTCCTTGCGCACCGCCCGTGATGAGGGCCACCTTGTCCTCGAGGCCGAACAGGGACTTGAGGTCCGTCACGTCGCTATCACTATCTTTCCGAGCTTGTGCCCATCGTGCAGGAAGCCGAGCGCCGCTGCGGCATCGTCGAGCGTGAAGCGGCGCTCGATCACGGGCTCGATGCGCTCCTTTGCCACGAAGGCCACCATGGCGGCGAACTCCTCCGGGTTGCCCACGTTGGTGCCGATGACATTCACGTTCTTGAGAAACAGCTCGGGCGCGTTGACGCTGAATTGCATGCCGCCGGTGGATCCGTAGACCACGACCCGGGCGCCCATCGCCAGCGCTCGCCCGTAGTTCGCATAGGAAGACGCGGGCGCGCCGTCGAACACCAGATCGATTCCGCCGGCAGCCTTGGGCAAGGCCTTCCGCCATCCCTCCTCGTGGTAATTGAAGCCCGCTTTGGCCCCAAGCTCGATGGCGCGGGCGACGGTCTGGTCGGAACCGCTGGTCACGTACACCAGCGCGCCGAGCTTCACGGCCAGCTGCAGCGCGAACAGCGCCACCCCGCCGCCGACACCGGTCAGCAGAAGCCTCTCGCCCGCCTTGAGGCCGCCCTTGGTGTTGAGCCCGCGCCAGGCCGTCAATCCTGCAAGCCCGATGGCGGCGGCTTGCTCGAAATCGAGATGCTCCGGCTTGGGCACTGCACTGGCCGCCGGGACACAGATTTTCTCTGCGATGGTGCCCGGACCCGGCATTCCCAACAATCCGAAGTCAGGAGCCGGAAATCTCTTGTCCGCGCCCCAATTCAAACCCGGATACAGCACCACGGCCTCACCCACGCGGCCGCGATCGACCCCGTCACCGACAGCTTCGATGATACCGGCGCCGTCGCACCCCAGCGCAAATGGCGTCGGAACCATCCCCGGGTATTGACCGCGGGCAATCCATAGCTCGCGGTGATTGAGCGCCGCGGCCTTGATATCCACGAGAACCTCGCCGGCTCTCGGGACCGGCTCCTCGATGGCCCTGACCGCGGCGGATTGCAATCCGTCCGTTCCCTCCAGCATGAGTGCCTTCATTGAAAAACAACCCCTCGATAAAGTTTGTGCAGCGCCGCTTCAAGCCGGCGGCTTCGCCATCATTTGCGCCAATAGTTGCGTCATCGGCACCGTGGTCGGTGTGTGCGCGTAGAAGCCGCCATCCACGGGCAGCAGCTGGCCGGTGATGAAGGACGATCGGCCTGATGCCAGAAACACGACCATCTCGGCCACGTCCTTCGGGTCCCCCAGCCGGCCGACCAGTTTTGCGTTCTGGAAGATCTCTCGGATCGGTTCGGGCATCGCGCGCTCCAGTACGGGAGTGGCGATCAAGCCGAGCACCAGGGCATTGCAACGGATCCCCTGCGATCCATATTGCGTCGCCACATAGCGGGTCAGCGTGTTCACCGCTCCCTTCGACGCGGCGTAGGCGGTCGCGAAGAAGTCGCCGGCGATCGAAGTTCCGGAGCTGATATTGATGATCGATCCTCCGCCGCCGTCGATCATGACGGGCAGGACGTGCTTGCACATGAGCATGGCGCCGCGTGCGTTGACGCCCATGATGTGGTCCCATAGCTCGACCGGCATCGACACCAAGTCCCGGTCCTCCGGCTGGCCCTGACTCGCTGCGTTGTTGTCCAGGATGTCGATGCGGCCATACTTTTCGCGCGCGAATCGAATCAGTGCTTCGACGCTCCGTTCGCTGGAAATGTCGGTTGCGCAATGCGCTACGTCATGCCCCTGTCCGAGCAGCGCGGCCGTCGTCTCCTCGAGCTTGCTCTCGCCCAGATCAGCGAGCACGACCCGTGCGCCCGCCTCCGCCAGAGCCCGGGCGGTGCACTCGCCGATACCGCCTCTGCCGCCGGCGCCCGTCACGATCGCAACTCGCCCATTCAGATCGTCTCGAGACATGCTATCCCCCGCTCGGCTCATCATCCCACTTCGAAGTTCGTGACGAAGTCCTGCGGAGGGGCCGGTCCCCACAGGAACATCGAGTCTTCCGGCGGTGAATCCGTCGCCTGCCAATCCGTGCCGCAAGGCACATAATCCATCCCTGCCGAATACTCGCAGTAGCTGCCCCAGGGATCTCGAACGTAGTGAAAGTAATTCGAGCCGAGCACGTGCC
>DASYAC010000225.1:0-5340 GCA_036501585.1 Steroidobacteraceae bacterium | reverse complement strand
ACCCCGGTAGTGCAGGTCGTTGCCGCTTCGTCCCACCGTGCAAAGCGCGGTGTTGCCGGCGGGAACGCCGGACAACGCCACCGATTTCTTCGGTTTGGGTCCCGCCGTCTGGGTGACAGGCGCCTCTTGCGTTTCGCTCATTTTTCTTTCCCCTCTCGGAACAGTTGGTCGAGCTTCGCCTCGTACGAGTGATAATCGAGATACTTGTAAAGATCCGCCCGGCTCTGCATTCGATCGATGATATTCCTCTGAGTTCCGTCACGGCGAATGGCCTCGTAGGTCGCGAGCGCCGCCGCATTCATGGCCCGGTACGCGGAGCAGCAATAAAGCACCACGTCGACCCCCACGGAGGCCAGCTCCTCGCGCGTGTACAGCGGCGTGTGACCGAACTCGGTGATGTTCGCGAGAATCGGTACCTTGACCGCGTCCTTGAAGCGGCGGTACATGGCAAGCTCGGTCATGGCCTCCGGAAATATCATGTCGGCCCCCGCCTCGACGCAGGCGATCGCGCGCTCGATCGTCCGCTCGATGCCCTCGACTGCCAGCGCATCCGTTCGCGCCATGACGACGAAGGTCGAGTCCGTTCGAGCGTCCACCGCCGCTTTCACCCGGTCGACCATCTCCTCCCGGCTGACCACTTCTTTGCCGGGACGGTGCCCGCAGCGCTTCGCCTGCACCTGGTCCTCGATATGAAGTCCCGCGGCGCCGAATTTCGTGAACGATTTGACGGTCCGCGCGATGTTGAACGCCCCGCCCCACCCGGTGTCCGCATCCACCAGGAGCGGCAGCGGACAGGCATCGGTGATGCGGCGGATGTCGGTGAGCACGTCATCCATGGTGCTGATGCCGAGATCCGGGACGCCCAGGGAGTTCGCCGCGACCCCGCCGCCCGAGAGATACAGGGCCCTGAAGCCCGAGGCTGCGGCCAGGCGCGCGGTGTATGCGGTGATCGCCCCCACGATCTGCAACGGCTGCTCTTGCGCGACGGCGGCACGCAAGCGCGCGCCGGGGGACATCGCGGATGAGGGACTGGTCGGTATCGCCATGGTCTTGGGTTCCTGCAGGTCTGAAACTATAGAGGTATTGACGCTTCGGCCGGATGACAAAACCGCTCAAACCGTCTGAGCGAATTTGCAACACTCGCGTCCCTGACGGGTGTCCGCGCCGGCGCCCCCGAGTGTCCCCGGCCGAGGCCCCCTGTCTCCGGCCGACGCCCCGGTCATCCCTGACGGCCGCGCCGAAACTCTCCGGGCGAGGCGCCGGTCCATTTCTGAAATGCGCGATGGAACGCGCTGCGCTCGGAGAACCCGAGCTCGAGCGCGATGTCCACCACGCTTCGGTCCGAATCGCTCAAATAACTGATGGCGAGATCGCGGCGCAGCTGATCCTTGATCCCCTGATAGGTGGCGCCCTCTTCGTGCAAGCGCCGGCGCAACGTGGCGGCGGTCGTGTTCAATTCGGCCGCGAGCGTATCGAAATCCGGCACTTCTCCCGGCAGCCGCTGCCGCAGCCGGCGGCGGATGCGTGCGCTCGCGCTGCTGCCGTTCTTGTACTTGGTCACGATATTCTCCGGCGCCGTGCGCAGAAACTCCTTGATGGTGCGCTCGTCCTGGACGATGGAAAGATTCAGGTAGCTGGCGTCGAAGACGATGCCGGTAAACGGGGCATCGAAAGATAGATCGTTCGAGAACATCACTCGATACTCGGCGCTATGCGCGGGCTCCGGATAGCAGAACTGCGCACGAAGGATCGGAATCCTCCGGCCCACCAGCCAGCAGGCAACGCCGTGCAGGAGCAGGAGGAGCACCTCTTGGCCGAACACGCGATGAGGCTTGTCCGCGGCCAGCTCGCGCAGCGTGATGTGGGCTTCGCCGTCGTCGCATTCCAGCGATCCCGCGATATCGTCGAGAATCAGCCCATAGAAGCGCAAGCTCCGCTCGAGCGCAGACCCCAGCGTCCTGCAGCTCAGCACCGAATGACAGAGCATGGCGAAGCTGCCCGCCTTCATCCGGCGCGAGTCCTGGCCGAAGAATTCATCGTCCAGCGTGAGGGCGACCAGACGCCACAATTTGCCATAGTGCTCGGCGGATATCCGGGCGTGGGGGCTTTGCAGCAGCGTCGGAGACAATCCGACCGCGATCAAGAGCTCATCCGCGTCCATGTGCCGCGCGCGCACCGCCTCCAGCGCTGCAGCGACGAAACAGATCGCCACCGTACCCGGCTCCGGCCGGCCGGACCGGGCGGCGGGGCGTCCGGGAAAAAGGTCGATCGATGGCTCCCGCATTGAAGCGGTAGTTTACGCGATGCAGAGAGCCTAATATACGCGGGTCCCGGCCCGCGGGTCCCGTGTACGCGGGTCCCGTATACGCGGGTCCCGGCCCGCGGTTCCGGCCGGGGCCGTTGCGCCCGAGGCCGCTCCGTCAATCTGAAGGGGGAATTTGAATGACCAGCACACCTGCGTTCGCAGCGAATCAGGCGCCTACTGTCAAAATGCTGCTCGACGGCAAGTTCGTCGAGTCTAGATCCGCCGAATGGCACGACGTCGTCAATCCGGCGACGCAACAGGTGCTGGCGCAGGTACCGTTCGCGACGGACGCGGAAATCGACGCGGCGGTGGCCTCGGCCAAGGCCGCTTTCAAGACCTGGAAGAACACGCCGATCGCCGCCCGCGCCCGCATCATGCTGAAGCTGCAGGCGCTGGTGCGCGAGAACATGAGCCGCATCGCCCAGACACTCTCGGCCGAACAGGGAAAGACGCTCGCCGACGCGGAGGGGGACGTCTTTCGCGGTCTCGAAGTGGTGGAACACGCCTGCTCGGTCGGGACGCTGCAGCTCGGCGAGTTCGCCGAAAACGTCGCCGGCGGCGTCGACACCTACACCCTCCGGCAACCCATCGGTGTCTGCGTGGGGATTTCGCCCTTCAACTTCCCGGCGATGATTCCGCTCTGGATGTTCCCGATGGCGATCGTGTGCGGCAACACCTTCGTGCTCAAGCCCTCCGAGCAGGACCCGATGACGCCCATGCTGCTCGCGGAGCTCGTGCTCCAAGCCGGCGTCCCGCCGGGGGTGCTCAACATCGTTCACGGCGGCAAGCGCTCGGTCGAGGCGCTGTGCACGCACCGCGACGTGGCGGCGGTTTCCTTCGTCGGATCGACCACGGTCGGGACGCTGGTCTACAACCTGGCCTCTGGGCATGGTAAACGCGTGCAATGCATGATGGGCGCGAAGAATCACGCGGTGGTCATGCCCGATGCGAACAAGGAGCATGCGCTGAACGCCCTGGTGGGCGCCACGTTCGGCGCCGCCGGGCAGCGCTGCATGGCCACCTCGGTGACCGTGCTGGTCGGGGAAGCGCAAAAGTGGATTCCCGACATCGTCGCCAAGGCGAAGACCCTGAAGGTGAGCGCGGGCACGGAGAAAGGCGCGGATCTCGGGCCGGTGGTGTCGAAAAACGCCAAGAACCGGGTGCTCGGCCTCATCGATGACGGCGTGAAGGAAGGCGCGAAGCTCGAGCTCGACGGCCGCTCGATCAAGGTCGCCGGCTACGAGAAGGGCAACTTCATCGGCCCGACGATCTTCTCCGGGGTCAAGCCGGACATGAAGATCTACGCCACCGAGATCTTCGGGCCCGTGATGGCGGTGGTCGGCGTCGACACCCTGGACGAGGCGATCGCGCTGATCAACGACAATCCCATGGGCAACGGAACGGGCATTTTCACCCAGAGCGGTGCGGCCGCCCGCAAGTTCCAGAGCGAGATCGATGTCGGCCAGGTGGGCATCAACGTTCCCATCCCGGTACCCGTCCCCTTCTTCAGCTTCACCGGCTCGCGCGGCTCGAAGCTGGGCGATCTCGGGCCCTACGGCAAGCAGGCGGTGCAGTTCTACACCCAGACCAAGACCGTGATCTCGCGCTGGTTCGACGATGCGAGCGTGTCCGCCGGCGTGAATACCACGATCAGCCTGAAATGAGGTTCGAGAACACGGAGGAGTTTGCCCAGCTGGTGCAATCCATCGTCGAGATTCCGACGCTGAACGGCGAGGTCAACCGGCTGGATGGCGCCATTCGGATGCAGCCGCGCTAGTGGTCGCCGTCGTCACTTCGATCGACGCGGCTCCCGCCGAACGAGAACTGCACCGCGCCATCGGCTCGCGGCAGCTGGGCATGATCGCCATCGGCGGTGCCATCGGCACCGGCTTGTTCTTCGCGAGCGGCGGCGCCATCTCGCAGGCCGGACCCGGCGGTGCCATGCTGGCCTATGCCATCATGGGCTTCGCGGTCTACTGCATGATGCAGTCCCTGGGCGAGATGGCGACTCAGCTGCCCATCCGCGGCTCCTTCGAAACCTACGCCGAACGCTTCGTCGATCCCTCGCTCGGGTTCGCGGTCGGCTGGAACTACTGGTTCAGCTGGGCGATCACACTGGCGGCCGAGCTCGTGGCCGGTTCCCTGATCGTCCAGTTCTGGTTCCCGCATTCCAGTTCGACGCTCTGGGCCGTAGGATTCTTCGTCCTGTTGCTGGCGCTCAACATGCTTTCCGTGAAGGCCTACGCGGAGGCGGAGTACTGGTTCTCCAGCATCAAAGTCGTCACCGTCCTGATTTTTCTGGTGGTGGGCGCGCTGATGATTGCGGGCTTGCTCGGCGATCACAACGGCGGCTTCGCCAACTGGACCCTGGCCGACGCCAAGACAGGCACGCGGGCACCCTTCGTCGGCGGTGCGGGCGCGGTGCTGCTGGTGTTCCTGGTGGCCGGCTTCTCCTTTCAAGGCACCGAGGGCGTGGGTCTCGCCGCCGCCGAAACCGACAACCCGGGCAAGAACGTTCCGAAGGCCATCAGGAGCGTGTTCTGGCGCATTCTGCTGTTCTACATCGGTGCGATTTTCGTCGTCGGCACCCTGATCGGCTACACCAACCCCAATCTCATGCACGGCGATGAAGGCCACGTGGCCCTGTCGCCATTCACCATGGTGTTCGAGCGGTTGCCGCACGTCGGCTATTACGCCGCCAGCCTCATGAACGCCGTGATCCTGTCGGCCGTCCTATCCTGCGGCAATTCCTCGATGTACGTCGCCTCCCGCATGCTGTACGCCATGGCGCACAGCGGCAAGGCGCCCGGGTTTTTCGGCCGGCTCAATGCCCGCGGCGTGCCCGCCGCCGCCCTGCTCGCCACCGCTGCCATCAGTGCCCTGGCCTTTTTCTCGACGTTCGTCGGCGATCAGAAGATCTACCAGCTTTTCTACAACGCCTCGGGACTCAGCGGTTTCTTGATCTGGTTGGGGATAGCCATCTGTCACCTGCGCTTTCGCAAAGCCTGGGTGGCGCAGGGCCGGAGCCTCGCCGA
>DASYAC010000224.1:0-18918 GCA_036501585.1 Steroidobacteraceae bacterium | reverse complement strand
CACGCGCTGGGCACCCTGGATCTGCCCCTTCTGCTGCGGTTGCACCGCCGCTGGAGTGCCGCGGATATCGCGGGCGTCCGGTGCTGGACCGCCCAGTTGCTGGCCGCGCGCGAGACGGCGGAGCTGCGTGCGGAGGATCGCCATCTCGGCGCGGCGCTCGCACGCGTGCTGGTCGAACTGCACATCGAGGAAGCTCGCCTCTGGCTGACCGAGGACTCCGCGTTTGCGACGCTTTTCGCTCTCGCCGCCGTCCGCTGGCACATCGGCGAAGAGGAGACGTTGAGCGGATACCTCTGGTCCTGGACGGAAAATCAAGTGCTGGCGGCCATCAAACTCGTGCCGTTGGGCCAATCCGCCGGCCAACGCCTCCTGCACCGGCTGATCGAATCGATGCCGGCCATCGTGGCCCGCGCCCGTCAACTCGACGATGCGGCCATCGGCGTCGGGGTCATCGCTCCGATGCTCGCGAGCGCACTGCACGAATCACAGTACTCCCGCCTGTTTCGATCCTGACGCGGCTCGCGACGGACTCGCCATCTAGCACGGAGCGTCATCGACGAACTTCACGGGCTTCTCGTAAATGGCGAGCACGATGCAGCCGGTCTCGCTCAGTACACGATGGCGGGTGCCGGGCGGATTGACGATCACGGCGCCCTTCGCAGCTGTCCCGTGATCGTCCGACTGCTCGCCTTCCAGAACGACGATATGCTCGAAACCGACGTGCTCGTGCAGCGGCACGCGGCCGCCGGGATGAAAGCGCAGCAGCGCCGCCCTCGGGCCAGCCGGCCCGCTCTCGTACAAGCGGTGAATCTCCACCCGCGGAAAGAGCGGCTCCCATCGCAACGTCTGTTGCCAGTTCGAATTCTCAAACAGCGCGTGCAATCGCAGGGTCGACGTCACGCAAGCTCCCCGGCCTCGGATCCCTCGGCGAGGGCTGCAAGCGGCACGCTCGCCACCGCGGAAAATTTGGCGCAAGCCAGGAGGATGCCCGCGACGATGAGATAGCTCAGCGCCACCAGCGAGGATACGGCGACGCCGATGTGCTCACCGTGCATCAGGCCGAAGAACGACAGCACCGCGCCCGCCAGCGCGAAGCCGGCCGCTTTGGCGAAACGACGGTCGATGATGCACACCGCCGCCGCGCCCAGGATCAGGCCGCCGAGTGTGGAGCCGCTGCCCAGCGTCTGCAGGCCGCGATAAAAGATGCCGTTGTTCAACATGTTCCCCGCCAAAGCCTCCGTCACCGAGAAGACGCCCGCCGCCGCCAGCGCACCGTTGATGAGCGTAAGACCCCAGTTCGCGATCGAGGGCACGATGGCCAGCACGATCGCCGGGGCATGCCGCCTCGGCGTCTCCTGAAAGGCCTGAGAGCCGATCAACATGCCGATGTACAGCAGAATCGGCAGAATCGCCACCGTCGGGATGACCGCCGAGATCACGGAAATCGCGCCAAACCAGCAGAGCACGATCACCGTCAAACCCGTCGCCGCCGAGTAACCGATGCGGCCGCCCATCGACTTCCACCCGGGATGGCCGATGTACACCGCATTGATGAAAGGATTGCCCATCAGGCAGCCGATCAGACTCACGATACCGTCCGCCGTCAGCACACGAGTGGTCGGGTATTCATCGCCTGCCGCCGAGGCACTCTCGACGTTGTCCATCGCTTCCACGAGGTCATAAATGCCGAACGGAATCGCCGTCACCAGTACGATGCCGAGAAATTGAAAGCCATCGAACACGTGCGAGAACGCCGGCAACGGCACGTGGAATCCGAAGTTCGCGACCGAGGCACCGAGAGCACTCGCCGTCATCCCGCCGAAGTTCAATCCCAGGGCCGTCGACGCCCAGGCGACCAACGTGCCCGCCGCAATGGCGACCAGGCCCGCCGGCATCGCTCCGTACTTTACTCCGCCGAACCAGCTCAGCAATATGATCCCGAAGCAGACCAGACCGATGACCGGCGTCATGAACATCTGCAGCGCGGGCGCCATCGAAATGAAGGTGATGGACACTCCCGCCAACGTCCCGAGGAGGGCCGCCCGCGGCGTGATCCTCCGGATGATCGGCGCCACATAACCGCCCGCCATCAGCACGAAGCTTTGCACGAACACCCAGGTCAGTCCCGCTTCCCAGCCCTTCACCGGATCATGCGTCGACAGGGCGATCGGCATCATTACCACGAAGGTCACGATGAACATATGCGGCACGCTGATGCCCGATGGCAGGGCACACACATCCGCACGCCCGGTTCTTTTCGCCAGGCGATACGCGAGAAATGCGTAGTACGCCGTGCTCAGGAACATCATCAAGCCGGTGGCGGGCAGAATGCGCCCGAATACCAGCTCGTCCGGCATTTTCAGCACGAACCGCAACAGCGCGGTGAGCGTGAGCAGGTTGACGAGAATATTCGTCCCGAACCCGAAATAAGCATTCCAATCTCCGCGCACCCATACCTTCGGTCCGTCTTTCATAGCACTCTCCTGGGGTCTGATGGTTCTAAAGTCGCCAGCACATGCTTCGAGTGCGACACCCAGCCGAAGATGCCCCCCTGCGCCTTTATCATTTTCAAGCCTGCCTCGTGCAGCTCCGGGAAATAGGAGCCCACGCAATCTTCCGGTACGAGACAATCGTAGCCACGATCGTTCGCTTCCCGAACCGTGGTGTTCACGCACACTTCGGTCGTCACCCCGGTGACGATGAGCTGCCTGATCCCGTGGTTCTGCAGAATGGCGTGCAGATCGGTCGCGTAGAACGCCCCTTTCCCCGGCTTGTCGATCACCGCCTCGGTCGGCCACGGATAGACATCCGGAATGATGTCGTGTCCGGCTTCGCCGCGGACCAAAATGCGCCCGAGCGGCCCCGCATCGCCGATGGCGGTCGAGGCCCGTCCACGCCGTTTCTTCGCCGGCGGCAGGCAGGACAGATCCGGCCGGTGCCCTTCGCGAGTGTGCAACACCTGCAGGCCCGCTCCGCGCCACGCCCCGAGCAGGCGCTGGTTCGGCTCGATCACGCTCCGAAGCTTCGACACATCGTTGCCCAGCATCTCGCCAAACCCGCCCGGCTCGAGAAAGTCACGCTGCATATCGATGAGGAGCAGAGCGCATGTCGCCGGTGAATACTCGAACGGATACGGCTCCGCCTCTATGCTGCGCATCGCCGAGGTTCCGGTGCCGTCTTGCGCCGTCATGTAATGGCGGTGATGAATGATTTGGAATCCGCCACGGCTCCGAACACACCGCCCTGCATCTTGATCATCTTGAGCGATGCGAGGTAATTGTCGTAATCCGTGGCCCCCGTACAATCCGACAGGAGCAGGCACTCATAGCCCCGATCATTCGCATCACGCATCGTCGTGTGCACGCACACATCCGTCGTGATGCCCGACAGCACGATATTTTGAATTCCTCTTTGGCGCAGGATGAGATCGAGATCCGTTGCGTAAAACGAACCCTTTCCCGGCTTGTCGATCACCGTCTCCGTCGACAGCGGCGTCAATTCCGGAATGATTTCCCAGCCCACCTCACCGCGAACGAGAATCTTGCCAAGAGGACCTGGATCGCCGATCCCCGCGCCGATGCACCGACTCCGCCAGCGCTTGTTCTCCGGCAGATCGGCAAGGTCAGGGCGATGACCCTCCCGCGTGTGCATCACGTGATATCCGTGGAGGCGCGCCACGCGCAGAACTTCTTGGATTGGCCCGATGGGCGCCCGCGTCAGGGACAAGTCATAACCCATCTTGTCCACGTAGCCGCCCGGCCCGCAAAAATCCGCCTGCATATCGATGATGAGCAATACGGTATTCGCGGCCTCGAGCGCACCATTGAACGGCCACAGATAGGGCTCCGCGTGGACGAATTTCTTCACGGGGCCTGATCAGGAGGGCGCGGCCGAGCGCTCCGGTATCGAGCGGTGTGCAAAGTGTTTCCTGAGTGAAGCATGGTATGCACGACCATCCAGATTAGCCGACAACGACCCAGCTTCATTTTGCAGGTCCTTCAAGACATTTCTCAAATGATTTTCGGTCCCTCTTGGTTTTTTTTTGGGCGCGCCGTTTTGGGCGCCATCTTTTGGTGCAGAGCCGGGATCTGCAGCGCGCTACCACAGTGCATGATGGAATGCGGGCTCACCACGGGCGTCCACGCCATGCTCCCTACCTACAAAGGGCCGCCGCCTGCGCGGCCGTCAGCATGTTTTGCGGCACGAGCCGCATCGCGAATTCTCGCAGCGGCGGATGCATGGCGGCTGCACTGGCCATGTAGCGACGTGCGGCGTCCATCTGTCCGGCGCGTGCCATGAGTACCGCCAGCCAGAATGTCGCTTCCTGATTGTCGCCGAGCAGCTGCTGGCCGGCTCTCAGCGCGTCGGCGGCCGCCCGCCAGTCGGCGGCGCCTTCGAAAGGCCCGGCCAAGAGGCCGGGCGTGGTCAGCAGGGCGAGCAACTTCTTATAGAAGGTGTCGCGCGTGAGGAGGCGCCGCAGCTCGATGAGCGGTTCGGCGTGATCATCCACCCGCAGATCAACCTGCGGCACGACCGTGTCGGTACCGATCTCACCGGCGTCGGGATCCGCGGCGGTCTTGACGACGACGATGGCCGCGGATTGTCGACCGCGGATGTCGCCGCCGGCTTGTTCCGCCGCTTCCAGTGCCGTCAGGAGACGCGAAGCCAGGGGCCCGGGCGCCGACTCGAACGCCTCGGTCATGCGATCCCAGGTCCCGGGATGGGTGAGCATGTTGCCGAGTGCCGCGACATCGGCACGCAACCGATGACCGGCCGCCGCGATACAGTTCTCGCCCGTGTGCGCGCAGGGCCCGCCGCGCATGCCAAGAATCGCGACTTGCCGCAGCGAGGCCTTCGAGTCTCGCGCGAGCAGTTGCCCGAGCGTTCGGTCGGCCGATTGGCCCTCCCGCAACAGCCGCAGCCCGAGCCGGCCATAGGCCGTCTCGGCCATCGCCATCGTGGCGACGATGCCTGTGCCCGCTTCGGGCCAGAGCACGACGGCACCGGCATTGAAGAAGTGGGTTTGCACGGCGCCGCCGATCTCACCTGCGATCGGATCGCGGGCCACAATGGCGTAGGTCATGGGAGCGCCACTCCGTGAATGAATCGGGTCAATCGGTCGGCCACCAGCGCCGGTGCCTGCATCATCGGAAAATGGCCGAGTCCCGGCAAGATCTCGAACGGCGCACCGAGGGCCGCGGCCATTTGCGCGCCGGCCGCCGGTGGACAGCTCTCATCATGCTCGCCGGTGAGGACGAGCGCCGGGCAGCGAATGCATTTCGCGTATCGGCGGCCATCCTCGGCGAAAGCGTTCCAGGTGACCTCCTTGATGAGATCGCTGCTGCGTGCATCGAGATCCATCTGGCGGCGCACGTCGCCGGCGATGACCGGGGGCAGGCCGTGGCGCACTTCTTGCGCCAGAAAGGCATCGAAGAGCTCGGCCGTCACACCCGCGGTGCGCCACTTCGCGAGCGCCGCGAGGCTATCGGGAGCCGCGGGCTCGAGCGATGCCCCGAGCGCCGTCAAGGATTGGACGGCGTCGGGAATGGCTGCGGCCACGGCGCATGCGACGCTGCCGCCGAGCGAGGCGCCGGCAAGATGGACGGCTCGAAGCCCGAACGCCTCGACGGTCGCCATCACGTCCGCGGCGTAGTCGTCGATACCGAAGGGTCCGTTCATGTGCGAGCGCCCGTGCCCCCGGCTGTCGATGAGTACACAAAGGACATCGCGCATCCGCTCGGCCACGCCAATCCAGCACAAGCTGTTGAGGTTCACCGGATGCAGGAACACGAGCGCCGCCGTGTCGCCCGCACCCGAGTTCCGATGCATCAGCCTGACGAACACCTGCCCCTGGGGCCCCTGAACCTGCGCCGTATCCAGCGGGACGCCGAATTCAGTCACGAGCGGCGCCGACGCTCTGCAACGGTTCACCCCACGGATTCGCGCCGAGGCCGCCGCGCGAGAGCGCCGTGTCCTCGAATCCGGGGCGCGTGGCGTCGGCCGGCGGCAGCGGCGAGCAATGGAAATGCCACATCTTCCAGAGCGGCCGGCCCTCGCCGTCGTCGCGCTTGTAGATCTCCGTGGCGCGTCCCCGGTCGACCATCGACTCGCCGGGTTGCGCGAGCGCTTGAACTTCCTCGATGAGCGCGTTCGGCTGCGCCGGCATGTGGCTCACGATCTCGAATTCGTCGGCGATGTAGGCGATATCGCCGACGACCTCGAATTTCATGATACGCACGTCCGGAGGATCCATGGTCATCCCCGACGCTTTGTAGTATTCCCAAAGCCGCACCTTCTCTTCGATGCCGAAGTAGGGGTGCCAGTTGAAGTTGAACATGAGGTAGTTAGGGCCGGCGGGAAAGCACGACCTCATCAAGGGAATGTCCCAGCGCTCGTTGGCGTGCCACCAGTTTCGGTGGACCATGAGGACTTCGTTCCGGTCATCATCGATGCTGCCCATCGTACTCTCCTCGAACTCGATCCGACGGTACCAGGCGCCTCGTGCAATCGCGAATCGGCCAAAGGAGGGTATTGGCACCGCCGGATACCCCCCGACAGACGTGTTGCGCAGCGCATCGCGCCCATCACACTGGCGCCGTCGGCGATCGGCCGCAGCGGGGAGTTGCCATGCCTGACGGTCTTTCGGTCGGCGTTTCATTCGCGAGCACCATACCGGTCACGCGTCTCCTCGCGCTGTATCGGCTCGCCGAGCAATACGGTTTCGATGAGCTCTGGATCCACGAAGACTACTTCTACCATGGCGGGTTTGCCGCAGCGGCCATGGCGCTCACGGCCACCGAGCGCATCGCCGTCGGCATCGGCATCGTGTCGGCGCTGGTGCGTCATCCAGCCGTAACGGCGATGGAAATCGCAACGCTCGCCGGCGCTCATCCGGGGCGGTTACGCGTCGGAATCGGCCACGGAGCGCCCGAGTGGATGCGCCAGCTCGGATTGCAGCAAAAGTCGCCCTTGGGCACGTTGCGAGAGGTGCTCACGAGCGTTCGCCGGCTGCTTTGCGGAGAGACGCTCTCCCAGACCGGGCTCTTTCATTTCGATGCGGTGCGGCTCGCGTATCCGAATCCGCAGGTCGCGCTCTATACGGGCGTCATCGGTCCGAAATCGCTGGCGCTGTCGGGCGAGATCGCCGATGGGACGGTGATCACCGTGATGGCCGGCGCGAGGTATATCGAGCGCGCTCGCCAGATCACGGCTGACGCCGCGGCGCGCTCGGGGCGCGCTCGCCCGCACGTGTTGCCAACCTTGAGCTACTGCTTCATCGACCGCGACGGCACGGCGGCGCGACGTGCCGCCCGAACCGCTATCGCGCAAATGTTGGCGCAAGCGGGCCCCGATCTTTTGACCCAGGTGTATGGGATCGATGACGCGCTGCGCGATATGATCGCGCGCGGCGGGGCGAATGTCGTCGAGGCGGAGATGCCGGACGAATGGATCGACTGGTTTGCCGCTGCCGGTGAGCCCGATCGATGTCTCGAGAGCATCCGCGCCCTGGGGCGCGCAGGCTCGACGTCGGTCGTTCTGGCCCTCACCGAGCCTGCCACGGTCCGCTCGAGCCTGGATCTGCTCGCCGCGGAAGTGCTGCCCAAGGTCTGAAGCTGGAGCAGCCGGCGGTCAGAATTTGTAACGCAAGCGGATCCCCACCGTGCGCGGCCGCGACAACCAGTTGCCGTCCTGGCGGGGCCCCTCGGCTGCCGGCGGAATCATGGTCGTGATCCCGCGAGTATCGGACAGGTTGTCTACGTACAGAATCGCCCGCCAGGCGTCGTGCTCGAGACCCAGGTTGGCATTCGACATCCAGAAACCCGGAACGACGGCCGATCCGCCCAGCGAGCCGGGTAAGGCCACCAGCACGGCGCTCCGAAAATCGGTGTCGGCATGCGCGATCAGGCTGAACTCCGCGTTGAGCGGCCGCCGATAATCGGCACCGAGGCTCAACTGGTTGAGCGGGACCCCGGGAAGCCGGGTGCCGTCGGCGCCGAAGGTCGTATCCGCCACCGCGAAGGCGGAAGTGAGCTCGGCCTGCGTGTAGGTATAGGCCGCCGACAGACTCAGAGCGCTCGACAGCTGCGACTGCATCGAGAGCTCGACACCGCGCGAGCGGGCGGTGTTGCCGTTGACCGCCGCATAGAAGGCCCCGAGCGGCGTCAGGATGTTGAGCTGCGGCTTGTTCCAGTCCTCCTGGAATAGATCGGCGGCGAATTGGAACGTGTGCAGGGGATTGCCCTTCACGCCGAGCTCGTAGTTGCGCACGGTATCGGGTCCGAAAGCCACGAATCCGCCATTCTGCGCGAACAGGCCTGCCGTCGGTACGCCATTCGCGCCGCCGCGGCGGTAGCCTTCCGAGGCGGTCGCGTAGATCATCGTGTCCGAGGTGATGTGATAGGAGGCGTTCAGCTTGCCGAGGACGCGGCGGTGGATGCTGTTGTCGTTCCCGAGGGTGGTGCCCTCGGGGTCAGTGCCGTCATTCGAGCAGAAGGCCCCGCAGATCGGGAGCCGCGTGATGGTCGAGATATCGAGCTGCTGGTCGAAGCCGCGCAGACCGCCGGTCACCTGCAGTCGATCCGTGACGTTCCAGGTCAGCTCGCCGAAGATCGCCGCATCTCGAAAACTCATCCAGCGATCGTATTCGAAGGCGGTATTGGTGGTGATCGGGACGCCGTACAAGGCGCTTGCGAAAGTGCTCCAGCCGAGCACATCGTCCTGCTGTCCGAAGAATTGCTTCTGGTCCTGATAGAACGCTCCGAGAACCCAGTTGAGCGGACCGCTGGTGTTCGACACCCAACGCACCTCCTCGGTGAAGGTATGCTCGGTCGTATTGCGATAGCTCGGTACGGCGAGCCGGGGGAACCCCGAATACAGAGCGCCCAAGTTGGTCTGATAGCCGCCGCTCAGATCCTGTACCGCGTCGCTGTCATTGACGAGATAGGAACTCGAGGAGGTGACGGTCGAGAAGCCCAAGTCGGCTGAGAGCTCGAGCGCGGTGAGATCGATGTGGCGATGAAGGGGCTCGCGCAGGAAGATTCCCGTCTGATACTCGCCGTACACCGGTGGTATTGCCGCATCGAACCCGTTGTTGAGGAATCCGGGCGTCACGGTGGAGGAAAAAGCGGTCGGCACCTGACCCACCCCTTCCGTGTCGGCGGAGTTGCCCGCGGCATACTCGTCCTGATAGTGGAAGGAGAGAAGGGCCTTGAAGGGCCCGGTGGTGTACTTCATCGCCGCATGAAGATATGTCTGTTCCGAATTGTCGACGTCTCGCTGCGAGTAGGTGACGGGCAGGCTCGTCGTGATCGCACCAGGTGTCCTCAACACGGGAACTCCGCTCGAATCGAGCACGAAGAGATTCTTGGCGTCGATGAAGCCGTTCTCGAAGGTGTGCCCGGCCGAGATCCGCAGGGCCAGCGTCTCGGCGAGCGGAACGTTGAGGACCGTATCGAGCGTATAATTCTCGCCGTCCGCATGATTGGTGTGGCTGGTATCCACCTGAATCTGTCCGGAGAAAGCGCTCGGATCGGGCTCATTGTAGATGAAGCGGATCGTCCCGCCGACCGACCCGTTGCCATAGAGCGTCCCTTGCGGCCCGCGCAGCACCTCGACTCGGGCGATGTCGGTGAGGTGCAGATTGGCAAACACCGGCGTGTCGTCGATGTAGACCGAGACCGGCGCCACCGTGAGGTAGGGCGAGTCGCTGGTGCTGGTCCGATCGGTATTGAGACCCCGCAGAATGAAGCCGTTCTGCGAGCCGCCTTCGCGGATCCCGCCGCCGTTGTAGACCAAACCCGGCACGACCTGTTGGAGCTTCGAGAAGTCGACCACGCCTGCGGCGTCGAGCTGTTGCCCGGTAGTCGCGGAGATATTGTAGGGAATGTTGGACACGGATTCGGCACGCCGCGTGGCGGTGACGACGATCTCTTCGAGGTTCGCGGACGACGCGTTTCTCGAGCTCGTGAGGCTATCGGCTGCCGGGGTGGCATCATTGGCGTGCGCAACGTGCCCGGCGCTCGACCCGAACAGCGCCGACGCGATGGCGACGCGAAGCAAGGAATTGTGTTTGGCCGGGATCCCCAATGTGTCTCCGTCGAGCCGTCCTGTGGGCGGGCGGTGCGTCGAAGCGAACGCTACCTGACCTCCGTCCCCTCCAGCCACTCGTCTATCGGGGGGTAGTCGGCAGCGCGGGCGAGCGCCCCGCGGCGCCTCGCGTGCACAATGCGACGAGCAGCGCCAAGCCCGTGATCTCGTATACGGCCGACCAGACTCCGACCGCGACGTAGCTGCCCCCATGGGCGAGGAGGCCGGCGATGATCGGACCACCGATGCCTCCGATGCCTTGAAACGTCGGCGCGAGAACGATCAGCCGACCGGAAGTGTCCGCATCCGACAGGGCACCGTACTGAAACGACAAGCCGAAGTTCAGCAGGAGCTGAAACAGCGTGCCGGCGAGGAAGTATGTCATGGGGCTTCGCGCATGAATGGCGACGCCGAAGGTCACGACCAGCAGGAGCGTCGAGGCGGCGAGGGGGCGAATGCGTCCGTAGCGCCTCGCTGCCGCGCCGGAGAACAGTGACCCCGGCGCACCAAGCAGGAGCGCAATGGCGATCATGTTGCCCACCGATTGCTCGGTGAACCCGGCGCCGCGCCCGATTTGCTCGAAGAATGCCCAAACGGCGGTGGGTCCGGCATTGAGAAGCAGCATACCGGCGAGGCCCATCCAGATGTGGGGCGGTGGCGAGGGCGCTGCCGCCACGCTTCGAGCATGCACTTTCACGCCGCGCTGCGGGATCCAGGGCAGAAGCGCGAGCGAGGCTGCGAACGCGGCCGCGATCAGAATGAACACGCTCCGTGGGCCGAGACGGCCTTGAAACGCCATGACGCCAAGACCGACGAGACCGCTCGCAATGATTTGCAGGAAGAACGCATAGCCGAAATTTCGGTCCGGGTCGGACGTGTCGCTCAGCAAACAGATGGGCGGTGCGTATGCGATCGCCAGAGCGGAGCTGCCGAGCGCAATCCAGGCGATCAGGGTCGCGAAGCCGCGCGCCCCGGCCGCGAACAGATAGCCGACCGCGGCGAGCGCAAGGCCCCCGAACACCAGGCGCCGCCACGGGTACCGGCGCACCCACAGCACCGATGCCGCCATCAGAGCGATGGGGCCGCCCAGTACGGCCGCGGCCACGAAGCCGAGCTGTCGCGAATCGGGAGTTACGGCGAGCGCGACCGCGCCGACCAAGTACGGCATGAGCATGGCCGGCAAAAGACATACGCTCGTCAACACGGCGGATGCCATGACGACGGGGAGCCGGTCGACAGCGGTATCCTCGGTAGCTCGGTCCATTGGAGGCGGATGCTACGCGAAGGCAGCTCGTCGGGGGCAAGTGGGGGTCCACCCGTCGAAAAGAGGGTAGTCGACGATTCGCCGCGCGACGGACGCGTACCATCCCAGCAGCAACATCTCCCGGGCGGCTCACATGACCATGACGATTCTCGAGAATGGGCGGCTCTTCGACGGCATCCACGATGACCTCGCCGAGCCCTGTCACGTGCTGGTGGAAGAGGACCGGATCCGAGAAGTCGCCCGGGAGCCGATCTCGATCCAGGATGCCCGCCGGATTGACTGCCGCGGTCAGATCGTGATGCCGGGATTGATCGACGCGCACGTTCATGCGTGCCTTCCGTCATCGGATTTCGATGCCGTGGCGCATATGGCGCCCTCGCTCCTCAGTCAGTATGCGGGGGTCGCCCTCGGGGGTTATCTGCGGCGTGGCTTTACCACGGTGCGCGATGCGTGCGGCGCCGATCACGGACTCGTCCTGGCGCTCGAGCGCGGGCTCTTGTCCGGCCCGCGGCTCTTGATCAGCGGCAAGGCGATTTCCCAGACCGGGGGACACGGGGATGCACGCCCCATCGATCAAGTGGACATTTGCCCTTGCGCCCATTGCAGCCCGCTCACGGTGATCGCCGACGGCGTGGACGCGGTGCGTCGTGCGGTGCGCGAGGAGCTGCGCAAAGGGGCCACGCAAATCAAGATCTTCGCATCCGGCGGGGTGACCTCTCCGGCGGACCCGATCTGGATGCGGCAGTTTACCGCCGAGGAGATCGGGGCGGCCGTGTACGAAGCCTCTACCCGGCGCACCTACGTAATGGCACATTGTCATACCTCGGATTCGGCGCAGGCGTGCATCACCGCCGGTGTGCGCAGCATCGAGCATGGCTCGGATCTCGATGAAGAGACGGCGCAAATGATCGCCGTGGCCGGCGGCTACGTCGTGCCGACCCTGGTGGTCGCCGACACGGCGTTGCGTCACGGGCTGGCGATGGGCCTCAAGCCCGCGAATCTGGAGAAGCTCGAGGGAATTACCGGAAAAATGTACCGATCTCTGGAAGTCTGCCGACAGCATGGTGTGAAGCTCGGATTCGGCACGGATCTGCCCGGGAACTTCGGCGAGCGCCAGAACGAGGAGTTTCGTCTGCGCGCGGCCGTGCAACCGGCGATCGAGATCCTGCGATCGGCGACGGCCGTGAACGCCGAGCTCCTCGGTATGGCGGGTGAGATCGGATGCGTCCGGCCGGGCGCCTGCGCCGATCTGTTGGTGGTGAACGGCGATCCGACGCGCGACATCTCGGTTCTCGCCGAGCCGGCGGCCGGCTTGAGCCTCATCATGTCGCGCGGCTCCTTGGTCAAGAATATTCTACCGACCTGATTGCCGATGGCAGCTCTTCCGACGCCGCTTCTGTTGTCCAAGCTGAGACCCCCTGGAATCTCGGGCACATCGCTCCGGCGCGACGCGCTCATCGAGGAGCTGATCTCGGCCGGCAAGGCGACTCTCATCGCGGCCCCCGCCGGCAGCGGCAAGACCACCCTGATGGAGCAGACGTATCGGGAGCTGCGCCTGCGCGGCGTGCCGGTCTCATGGCTGACCTTCGATACGAACGATACCGATGCGCCGGAGCTCGTGCAGTATCTCGTGCGGGCACTCGGGCAATGCGGGATCGTGGATGAGCGAGACAATGAGATGGCGCGGAACCTTCTCGGCGGGCGCTCGCCGCGCGCATCCTTGGCGACACTGTTGGCCGCCGCGGGCGCAGCGATCAGGCGAGCCGTGGTCTTTCTCGACGATGTTCACCTCCTCACGTGTCCGGCGTGTCTTTCGCTCATCAGAATGCTGCTCGCCGATTCGGCCAGTGAGCTGAGTTTCGTGATGGCGAGCCGCCGATGGCCGCCGCTCGATGTGGCGAAGCTCCAGCTCCAGGGGACTCTCCGCCTGATTTCCGCGGAGCGGCTCAAGTTCACCCGGGCGGAAGCCCGCGACCTGCTGGGAGAGGATCGAATCGGGGACCGACTCGGGGAGCCACTGCAGGCCGCCTACGAGTACGCGCAAGGCTGGCCGGTGGCGCTCAAAGTTTTGGCAGCGGCGCGCGCCCGGCACCCGGCAGGCTCGCCCGCACCTCCCCGGACGCTGGCCGGCGCGGATGTCGCGACCTATCTGAGTGAGCAGGTGATGGCAGATCTACCCGCTGGCATGGCGCAATTCTTGATCAGGACGAGCCTGCCCGGGCGAATCACGGGAGAGCTGGCCCAGAAACTCACCGACCGCCCGGACAGCGAGCACGTCCTGCGCCAGCTCGAGCAGGAAAGCTTCTTCATTGCGCAGGCGAAGGATCGTTCGGGTTGGTATCGCTACCATGACTTCTTTCGGGACTTCTTGCGCGCCCATCTCATCGAGCAGCCCGGCGTCCAGATCACCGCCGAGCATCGCCGGGTGGCGGAGTGGTTTCTCGGTAAGGGTCACCTCGAGGAAGCGCTGAAGCATGCTCTCGAGGCTGAGGCCTGGGATCTCGCGATCATGATTCTCGAAAACGAAGGCGGCTGGCGGATCGCGTTGAAACATGGGGCGGATGTGCTGAACGGCATCGAGACGATTCCCGCGGCCGCGATGCAGGCCTCGCTTCTGACCCGGCTCACACTGGTCTATCTGCTGCTGCATCTCGGACAGACGGATCGTGCCCGCGAGACGTTCGAGGAGCTGAGGTCGGAGTCGGAGAACTTCAGCGCCTGGAGAGGCGAGATCCTCGCAACCAACGTTCGCGCCGAATGCCGCGCCCTGGAAGCCATCATCATCATCGATGAGGAGCGTCCCCTGCCCGTTAGCTTCGTCGAGCGCATCAAGCAGGAGGCTGGTTCGGGTGGAACGCGCGGACGGTTCGTGCGGATCGTGATCGACAGTGGTCTCGCCATCTATGCGAACTACGACGCCGGCAACTACCGGGAGTGCATTGGTCTCGCGGAGCAAGGTCTGCTTGCGCTCAGGGACATCGATGCGAATTTTGGGCTGGGATATCTGCATCTCTATCGCGGCATGAGTCAATTCGCTCTCGGCCGGCTGCATCTCGCCCAAATCGCATACCGCGCTGCGCTGGATCTCGCCGCGCGGCAATTTCCGCATGAATCGCAAAGAATCGAGGCGCTCGCGTGCATCGCCGAATGCCAGTACTACGCCGACGATCTGGCCGGCGCCCGTCGCAACGTCGATGCGGCGCTCACGAGTCTCCGGGACGAAGCGGCGGTCGACGGCCCGGTCTTCCAGGTGACCTACCTCACGGCGGCGGCCGTGTACGCGCGCGTCGCAGGCCTCGATGATGCACTGTCGTTGCTCCTCGAGGCACGCGCCGTGGCGCAATATCTGCAACGGGTGCATCGACTCGCGAACATCGATATCCGGCGCGTCGAGGAGCTCACGCGCGCCGGGTATTGCGCCGACGCCGAGGAAATCATCGAACAGGACGGCTTTCAGCGTGTACTGACGGGACAGATCGGCGAGCCGTCGTGTATCCCGCTCCTCGCGATGAATGCCGCGCTGGCGGTAGCCCGTTTCGAGATGGCCACCCAGCAGCAAGCGGCCGCTTGTCGGCGGCTCATGGCACTCGAGACGAGAAGCGAGCAATTTCAAAACGAAGTGCTGAAGCTCAAATGCCTGGCGCTTCTGGTGGGTTGCCAGTTTGTCCTCGGTGACCACCCCGCCTGCCGGCAGAATCTGCGCCGCCTCACCTCGCGCGTCATTCCGCTGGGGCTCAAGCGCGTGATCGTGGACGAAAGAAGCTTGTTGAAGCCGGTATTCGACTATACGCTCAGCACCGGAGAGCGACCGGGTACGGCGGCGCACGTGAACGCGCAGATCGTTCTCGACGATTGGTTGAGCGCGCCTAACGGGGTTCCTCACGGTGACGGCGAGGATCTCGAGTCCTCCTCGCTGCCGCTCGATCCGCCCCGTGTTCTCTCTCCTCGCCAGCGCGAAGTGCTCGAGCTCCTGGCGGCAGGGCTTTCCGGGAAGGAGATCGCGACTCGCCTCGGCTTGACGGAGAGCACCATCAAGTCCTATCGGAAATCGCTATATGCGAGGCTTCGCGCCGGTCGCCGGTCCCAGGCGCTCGCGAACGCTCGGCGCATGTCCTTGCTACCTTGAAGGCCGCAGCCGGGCTCATGGAAAGAACTGCACTCATCATCGGCGCATCGCGGGGACTCGGATGGGGGCTTGCCCGCGAGCTCGTCCGCCAGGACTGGCGCATCGTCGGCACCGTCCGCCATGCCCATGCTCCCTCCCGTCTTCATGAGCTGCAGGCAGGGAGCCGCCGGCAAGTGGCCATCGAGCAGTTGGACATCACCCAGTCGGCGCAGCTCGCGGCGCTCCGGGCACGTCTCGCCGGCGAGCGATTCGATCTGCTCTTCGTGGTGGCGGGCGTGAGCAACGACATCCATGAGTCGATTGGCCAGGTGAGCACCGAAGAGTTCATGCGAGTCATGGTGACCAACGCGTTGAGTCCACTTCGAGCCGTGGAGACGCTCATCGATCTGGTGACGCCGAATGGGCGAGTAGCGGTGATGTCCTCGGAACTCGGCAGCATCGCGGATAACACGGACGGCGGCTGGGACGCATATCGGGCGAGCAAGGCCTCGTTGAACACGCTCATGAGGTGCCTGGTGGCACGCCGCGCCGGCGACACGCGCACGTTTTATGTCGTAGCCCCGGGATGGGTTAGAACCGACCTCGGCGGCGAGGACGCGCCGCTCGACATCGAGACCAGCGTGCGCGGCGTGCTCGGCGCCATGGGGGCGCGCTGCGGCACACGGGGACTCGTGTTTCTCGACTACCGAAATGAGGTTCTACCCTGGTGACCGAGTCCCTGCGGTTGTGAAGTCGCTTTCAACCGTCTAGACTGCGTTTTCCCCGAAATTGACTAATCCGAGTTGAATCAATGACTTGGATCGAATAGGGCCCATCTTGACAGGGTGGCGGTCAGTGGTTCGATCCGACGAGCGCGCACCACCCCTCGCGGCGGTGGTATTACTGATGGATCTATGCCCGTAATCACTCTTCCCGACGGCAGCCAAAAGGTCTTCGATCAGCCCGTCTCCGTGGCCGACATCGCGGCCGGCATCGGCCCGGGTCTTGCGAAGGCGGCTCTCGCCGGCAAGGTCAACGGCCGCCTGGTCGATACCTCGGCGGTGGTCGATCACGACGCCGCGGTCAGCATCCTGACCGACAAGGATCCCGAGGGCTTGGAGATCATCCGCCATTCGACCGCGCATCTCTTGGCGAACGCGGTGCAGGAGCTTTTTCCCGGGGCGCAGGTGACCATCGGTCCGGTGATCGAGGACGGCTTCTACTACGACTTCGCGTACAAGACCCCGTTCTCGAGCGACGACCTCGCGGCCATCGAAAAGCGCATGGCCGAGATCGCGGCCCGGGATGTCAAGGTGCACCGGCGGGTGCTGCCGCGCGAGGCGGCGATCGAGCATTTCAAGAGCATCGGCGAGCACTACAAGGCCGAGATCATCGGCGCCATCCCGGCCGGGGAGGCCATCAGCTTGTACGGGCAGGGCGATTGGGAAGACCTCTGCCGGGGCCCGCACGTGCCGAGCACGGGCAAATTGAAGGCCTTCAAGCTCATGAAGGTGGCGGGGGCGTACTGGCGCGGTGATTCCCGCAACGAGATGCTGCAGCGAATCTACGGGACCGCCTGGGCTACGAGTGCGCAGCTGAAGGAATACCTGACCCGTCTCGAAGAGGCGGAGAAGCGCGACCACCGGCGCATCGGCAAGGAGCTGGACCTGTTCCATTTGCAGGAAGAGGCGCCCGGCGCGGTGTTCTGGCATCCGAAGGGCTGGGCGCTGTTCCAGCAGTTGATTTCGTACATGCGCGAGCGGCAGGCCGCCGCGGGCTACCTCGAGGTGAACACGCCGGAAATCATGGATCGCGAGCTCTGGGTGCAATCCGGCCACATCGCCAATTTCGGCGAGAACATGTTCATGACCAAGACGCCGGACGAGCGCACCTTCGCCATCAAGCCCATGAACTGTCCCGGCCACATCCAGGTGTTCAAGCAGGGGCTGCGCAGTTACCGGGAGCTCCCGCTCCGTCTGGCGGAGTTCGGCAAGGTGCACCGCTACGAGCCCTCAGGTGCACTGCACGGGCTGATGCGGGTACGCGCCTTCACGCAGGACGATGCGCACATTTTCTGCACCACGGAGCAGATCACCGAGGAATCGGTACGGGTGACGCAGCTCATTCTCAGCATTTACTCGGACTTCGGGTTCAACGACGTACGCATCAAGTTCTCCGACCGGCCCGCCAAGCGGGTAGGTTCGGACGAGATTTGGGACATCTACGAGGGAGCACTCAGGGAGGCGGCGGCGGTCGCCGGCATCGAGACCACCTTGAATCCGGGGGAGGGGGCCTTCTACGGGCCGAAGCTCGAGTTCGTCCTGCGGGACGCGATCGGCCGGGAGTGGCAATGCGGGACGCTTCAGGTGGACCCGAACCTCCCGTCCCGGCTCGGCGCGAGCTATATCGGCGAGGACAGCCAGCGACATACCCCTGTCATGCTGCACCGGGCGATGTTCGGCTCGTTGGAGCGGTTTACGGGCATTTTGCTGGAGCACCACGCCGGAAAACTCCCCACCTGGCTGTCGCCGGTTCAGGCGGTGGTGATGGGAATTACCAGCCGCCAGGACAAATACTGCGAGGAAGTTGCGGAAAACCTGAAAAATCAGGGGCTTCGGGTAGAAACGGACTTGAGGTCCGAGAAGGTAGGCTTTAAAATCCGCGAGCACACATTAAAACGTGTTCCTTACCTCCTGGTCGCTGGCGACCGAGAGGTCGAGGCACATACCCTGGCCGTTCGCACGCGCGGTGGCAAAGACCTAGGCAGTTTGGAGCTTCCTGAGCTCGCTGGCTTGCTTTGCGACGAAGTCGCGAGCCGCGGCCGTATTATTTTGGAGGAACGTTTATCGCAACGGCGAAGCGCGTAAGGCGCAATGAGGAGATCGCCGCACCTTCGGTGCGCGTGATCGCGGCGGATGGGAGTCAAGCAGGGGTCATGACGCGCGCGGATGCGCTGCAGATGGCAAGCTCGCAATCACTGGATCTCGTCGAGGTTTCGCCGATGGCGGAACCGCCCGTCGTGCGAGTGATGGATTTCGGAAAATTTTTGTTCGAACAGAACAAGAAGGCTCACGCCGCGAAGCGTAAGCAGAAGCAGATTCAAGTCAAGGAAGTGAAGTTCCGCCCCGGAACGGAAGAGGCCGATTACCAGGTCAAGCTGCGTAACATCGTCCGATTCCTGACCGAAGGCGACAAGGCCAAGGTGACCTTGCGTTACCGTGGCCGTGAGCTCGTTCACCAAGACATCGGCCGACGGCTCTTGTCGCGGATTTCTGAGGATCTCGCCCCCTATTCGGTGGTCGAGCAGAATCCGCTGATGGAGGGCAAGCAGATGGTCATGGTGTTCGGGCCCAAAAAGAAGTGAGCGGCGGACCGTGAAAAAGTCCGTCACCCCGCCTTGAGCGGCGCTCGTCCGCGGGAAATCCCGCGGGGGGCGCTTGTGTAAAGGCAATAAAATCAGGAG
>DASYAC010000223.1:0-6108 GCA_036501585.1 Steroidobacteraceae bacterium | reverse complement strand
TCCGTACATGGGCGGGGATTCGGTGGCCCCATTTCTGGCCCGCCCCGACCGCGGCGCCATCTTGCTCTGCCGGACCTCGAATCCGGGCGCCCGCGATTTCCAGGATCTTCTGGTCGACGGCGCTCCGCTGTACCGGCGCGTGGCCGAGCGCGCGGCCACGCGCTGGAACGCACATGGGAACCTCATGCTGGTCGTCGGCGCCACCTACCCCGCCGAGATGGCGGAACTGCGGCGGGCGCACCCGGAGCTCTGGTTCCTGGTTCCCGGAATCGGCGCACAGGGGGGCGATCTCGACGCGACGCTCACTGCGGGCCTGGATTCCAAGCGGGCGGGACTGCTGATCAACTCCTCCCGCGCCATCATCTATGCGGGCGGCGGAGAGATTGGAGCCATTCGCGCGGCCGCGGTCGACTTGCGCGACGCCATCAACCGGCGGCGCGGCAGGACGGTGGCGGCCTAGGCCGGGGGGCCGGCGGCCGGGGCGGACAGCGCCCGCAGACGCGCCGTGGCGCTTTTCGATTGCGAGCGCCCGAAGGAAATTCGATCCTTGCCGGCCGCCTTGGCCTCCCGCAACGCCGCATCGGCCCGGCCGTAGAGAGTCTTCCAGTCAGGATCGTCGGTCATGCTGAGCGCCAGTCCGAAGCTGCCGTGGAAACGCAGCAGACCTTTCGGCGTCGCGAGCGGCTCCTTGCCGATTTGTACGTGAATACGCTCCGCCACATCGTGCAGCGTCTGCTCGTTGATGTCGCCGAAGCAGAGCACCGCGAATTCGTCTCCGCCCAGCCGTGCCGCCATGTCGGAGGAATTACGCAGCTGGGAGTTCAGGATATTGCCGAGGGTGCGCAGCACCTCGTCGCCCACGTCGTGGCCATATTCATCGTTGATCTGCTTGAGATCATCCAGATCGAGGAGAATGAGGCCGTAGGGTTTCCTGGAATGCTTGAGAGCCTGCGCAGCCTGCTCGCTGCGGCGGCTGAACGTGCGCCGATTCGGCAGGACGGTGAGCGCGTCCGTCGCGCTTTCGGCCGCAAGCTTGGTATGGGCCGATTGGAGCGAGGCCTGAGCCTCGCGCTGCAACGCCTGGGCGTCGAGCAAGGCCTGCTGGGTCGAGTGCAGGGTCTCCTGGGTCGATTGCAGACTCTCCCGCGTCGATCGCAAGTCCTCCTGCGCCGATCGCAAGCCCTCCTCCGTCGAGCGCAGTGTTTCCTGCGTCGAGCGCAGTGCATGCCGGGAGTCCTCGAGCGCGCCGCGCGTGTCGCCGAGGCTCGATTGCGCCTGGCGCAGCGCCTCGGCCGTCTCCGTCGCCCGCAAGCCCTGCAGTTCCGCGCTCTCGATGGCTTCCTTGAGCTTGACCGATTGCTGCGCCAGTTTGTCCTGCGCGGCATCGCGGGCTCTCGAGGCGTCGGATTGGGCCTGTTTCTGGGCCGACAGATCGTCGATGACGACGATGCTGTAGTCCGGCTGCCGCGACGCGGTGCGCTTCAAGGTCACCGACACGGCGGCCCACAGATATCGTTGGTCCTTGCAGCGCAGCCGCTGTTCCAGCCGGTAGCTGTCGGTCTCGCCCGCCAGGGCGCGCTTGAATTCGGTGACGTTGTTCGGGAAGTCGTCAGGATGGGTGAGATGGCGAAAGGACAGCTCGCGCAGCTCCGACGGACTGTATCCGAGCAGGCTGCAGGCGCGCTGATTGATCCTCAGGATCGCGCCGTGAAGCGAGGTGTGCACGATGCCGACCGCCGCCTGCTCGAAGGTCTCGCGGAACAGCTTTTCGCGCTCCATGGCGTACTGGAGCACGCCGTCCGATTTGGACGCGACTTCCTGCGCGGCCAGAAGCTCCTCGGCGATCTTCGCGAACTCCGACAGCACCACGAGCTCGACGTCGCCGAATTCGCGCGCCTCCGTATCCAGGGCGCACAATGTGCCGACGGGTTGGCGGTCGCGGGTGTACAGCGGGATACCCAGATAGGAGCGTACCCGGGTCTGGCCGGACACCAGCGGGTGGTCCGAGAAACGCGGGTCGGCCAATGCATTCCGCACGATCAGGGGCCCCCGCTGCAGCACCGCTTGGGCACAGAAGGAGCCCCTGCGGGGGCTCTCGCGCAGCGTCAGGCCGACGCGCGACTTGAACCAGAGCCGATTCTGGTCGACCAGCGACACGAGTACCATCGGCACCTTGAGCGCCGCGGCCGCGAGCCGCGTCACCCCGTCGAAGGCCGGCGAGGGGAGCGTCTCCAAAAGGCCCAGCCGATGCAGGGATACGAGGCGTTCCGCTTCATCCGCGGGCACCCCTTCATCCTGCACTGCAACATCCGCCGGCTCGAACGCAGCTCTCATGCCCCGGAGATTAGGGGCCCTGCATCGTTAGGTTAAGTACACTGATCACGGATTTCAAAAGGCGCTCTTGACGACACCCCCGTCCACCCTCAGCGCGGCCCCGGTCGTCGCCGACGACAGGGGGCTGGCCACGTAGGCCACCAGGGAGGCCACCTCCTCGGGAGTGGCGAACCGTTTGATGAGCGAGGTCGGCCGGGCGGTCTCGAAGAACTCCTTCTCGACGGTTTGCGGCGTCTTTCCGGCCGCAGCGGCCATCTGGCTCACGAACCCCTCCACGCCCCGTGATCGCGTCGGCCCCGGCAGCACCGTGTTCACCGTGATGCCCGACCCTGCCGTTGCCTCGGCGAGGCCTCGGGACACGGCAATCTGCGCCGCCTTGGTCACGCCGTAGTGGATCATTTCCACCGGGATCTGGTAGCCGCTCTCGCTCGAAATGAAAATGATCCTCCCCCATCGGCGGCCGCGCATGTACGGCAGATAGAGGCGCGAAAGCCGCGCCCCTGAGAACACATTGACCTCGAAGATCCGCCGCCAGTCGGCATCGGTGATCTCCTCGAAGCTCTTCACATCGTAGGTTCCGAGACTGTTCACCAGAACGTCCACGGCGGGATATCGGCGGATCAGCTCCTCTGCGACCGATGCCGCGCTCAAGTCGCCCGCGAAGCCCATCACCGTCCCCCCGGTCGAGCTCCGGATCGCCGCGACCGCCGCATCGACCGCCTCGGCGGTGCGGCCGTTCACGATCACGCGCGCCCCTTCGCGCGCGAGCGCGGCCGCGATCGCATGCCCGATGCCGGCGGTGCTGCCGGACACCAACGCCACTTTGTCGCGAAGTTCGAGATCCATGAGATGGATGACTCCTCTAGAGCAGTGCCTGGTCCACCGGCGAGCCGTTCAGCTTGTACACGACGCCGTCCTTCATCACGAAGCTCACCCGCTTCATCACGCTGATATCCGCGAGGGGATCTCCCGGCACCGCGACCACGTCGGCGGTCTTTCCGGGGGCCACGGTACCAAGGTCCTTGTCGTGCTTGAGCAGCTGCGCGGCGTTCACCGTTGCCGCCTGCAACGTGAACATGGGCGGCATCCCCGCCTGCACCATCAGTTCGAACTCGTGAGCGTTCTGTCCATGCGGGTATACCGCGGCGTCCGTGCCGAACGCAATCTTCACATGCGCCCGGTAGGCGCGTCCGGCGGTCGCCAGGATGAGCGGCCCGATCGCGGCCGCCTTCGCGGCAACCTGCGGCGGGTAGTAGCCCGGCACCTTGGCTTGGCGCGCGACGAAATCTCCGGCGATGATGGTCGGCACGTACCAGGTGCCGTGCTCGACCATGAGCTTCATGTCCTCGGCGTCCATGAAGGTACCGTGCTCGATCGAATCGACGCCGCCGAGCACCGCGCGCCGAATCGCTTCCGCGCCGTGCGCGTGCGCCGCGACCGTGAAGCCGTAGTCGTGCGCCGTGGCCACCACGGCGCGGATTTCCTCGAGCGTCAGCTGCGCGTTGTCGCCGCTCGAGCTCTCATCCAGCACGCCCCCGGACGGCATGATCTTGATCAGATCGTCGCCGAGCTTGTAGTGCAGGCGCACGCCTTTCACCGCATCCTCGGGGCCGTTGATCACGCCGTTGGCGGGCCCCGGATCGCCCGCGAGATCGACACGGTAGCCGTCGGTGGGGTCGGCATGGCCGCCGGTCGATCCCATGGCCTGCCCCGCCGTGAAGATTCGCGGCCCCGGAAGAATCCCCGCGTTGATGGCATTGCGCAGGGCCACCGATTCGTTGGCCTGGTCCCCGACGTTGCGCACCGTGGTGAATCCCGCCAAGAGCGTGCGCCGCGCATACACGGTGGAGCGCACGGCGTAATCCGCGATGTTCCAGTGGAACTGATCGACGTACCGGGTCGGGCTGGTCTGATCCGTGAGATGCGTGTGGCTGTCGATGAGTCCGGGCAGACAGGTCTGATCGTGCAGGTCGATTTCCGTGGCCCCGGGCACCGGAGCGCTGCCGCCGTTGACCGCGCGTACCCGCTTGCCCTCGATCACGATCGTGGTGGCGCCGAGCACCGTGCCTGCAGCCGTGTCGATCAGATGCCCGCAATGCAGCGCGGTCACCGGCGGCGGCGCGGGCGCCTCGTCGGCGTACGCAGCCGAGGCGCAGCATGCGGCGCACGCGATCGCCGCGCCCGCAATCGCAGCACCCGTCGTCGCAGCACCCGTCGTCATCGATTTTTTCAAGGCCATCTCCCGTTCCTCAATATCTGTATTTCAATTCGCCAACGACAGCATGGCGTGCATGAGCACGTTGGCCCCGGTCTCGAGATCCGTGGGCGCGGCGCTTTCGGCCTCGTTATGGCTCAAGCCGCCGGCGCAAGGAATGAAGATCATCGAGGTGGGCACGACCGATGCCGTATTGCACGAGTCGTGCCCCGCGCCGCTGACGATCTCCATGGCATCGCAATCGAGCGCGGCGGCCGCGCTTTTCACGGCGGCGATGCAGGCGGGATCGAACACGACGCCCGGCGCCTCCCAGACGCAGCGGATGCTCCCCTCGAGCGCCTGGCGCTCGAGCGCGGCGCGCACCACCCCGTCGATTTCGGTCCGCAGCGAGCGGTATTGCGCGCCGTCGGGATGGCGCAGGTCGACGGTGAAGCGCAGCTGGCCCGGCACGGTATTGGGCGAGCCCGGCGAGGTTTCGATGATGCCGATGGTGAGGCGCGCGTCTTTGCCGTGCCGGGCGGCCGTCGCATACATCGCGGGCAGCACTTCGGCCAGCACGCGGATCGGATCCTTGCGCAGGTCCATCGGCGTCGGTCCGGCGTGCGCCTCCTGTCCGAGCACGATGACCTCGTGCCGGCTCATGTGTTGAACGCCCGTCACCACGCCGATGGCCTTCGAGCGCTGCTCCAGCACCGGCCCCTGTTCGATGTGCACCTCGAAAGCGGCCTTCACGGGCTGGCGGGAAATCGGCGCGGAGAGATCCATGCCCAGCCGCTCGAGCTCCTGCCGGACGCTCCGTCCGGAGCGATCGGTGAGCGCATAGGCGCTTGCCAGCGGCATCCGGCCGGACCATACCGCCGATCCCATCATGGCCGCGGGAAAGCGGCAGCCTTCCTCGTTGCACCACACCGCGACCTCGATCGGGTGCCGGGTCTCGATCGCCCGGTCGTTGAGGGACTCGATGACCTCGAGTCCCGCGAGCACCCCGTAGACGCCGTCGAACTTCCCGCCCGTGGGCTGGGTATCGAGATGACTGCCGGTCATCACCACGGGCAGAGAATCGTCCTGCCCCGGACGGCGAATGAACAAGTTGCCGATGGCATCGACGCGCACCGTACAGCCGGCCGCGGCCGCCCAGCCGCCGAAGAGCTTGCGCCCTTGCAGGTCGCCGTCGGTCAGTGCCTGGCGGTTGCAGCCGCCGTGGGGCGTCGCCCCGATTTCGGCCATCTCCATCAGGCGCGACCAGAGTCGCGTGCCGCTGACGCGCGGCTCGTAGGTTGTTGTCATGGGGTCTCCTCGGGGCGGCTATTATGCGTGTAATTCAGCCCGGGGACGAGGAGCGGCGAGCGGTCGTGCAGAAAGGAGTGGCCGAGCATCCGATGAGCGGCAAGAGTATTTGCGCCGTGCTGGTCAGCTTTCATCCGGACCCCGATTTACCCGACAGAGTAAGCCGAATACTGGCTCAGGTCGGCGCGCTCATGATCGTGGACAACGGCTCGGGCGAGGCAGCCCTTCGGATGCTGCAAGAGTTGTCCGCAGACTCGAGAATCTCGCTCGAG
>DASYAC010000222.1:0-23864 GCA_036501585.1 Steroidobacteraceae bacterium | reverse complement strand
CAGAAACTCGAGCGCGCGGTTCAGATCGCCGGAACGCTCCAGCACCCGGATCACGGAGGCGTTCTCGCTGAGGCGTTCCTTGGAATGGAACTCGCCGGTGCTGATCGCCTGGCCCTGCAGGTAGTTGTTGCGCAGTACCAGAGCGGCGACTTCGTCCGTCATCTGCACGAGGAGGCGGTCGCGAGCGGCGCGGGTGATCTCTCGCGCGCGCACCGCGCCGTTCAAGAGGATCTTCAGATTGACCTCGACATCGGAGCAATTCACTCCGGCCGAGTTGTCGATGAAGTCCGTGTTCAGCCGGCCGCCGCGGCGCGCGAACTCGATGCGTCCGAGCTGCGAGAAGCCGAGGTTTCCGCCCTCGCCGATGACCTTGCAATTGAGCATGGGGGCATCGATACGCACGGCGTCGTTGCTGCGGTCACCCACGTCGATGTTGGACTCCTCGGTCGCCTTGACGTAGGTGCCGATGCCGCCGTTCCAGAGCAGGTCGACATGCGATCTCAAGATCGCCCTGATGACTTCGTTCGGCGTGACTTGCGCCGGAAGCTCCAGGAGCGCCTGTGCTTCGCGCGACAGGGTGAGGGTCTTGGCGCTGCGCGAGAACACGCCGCCGCCCTTGGAGATGGCCGCCCGCGAGTAGTCCTCCCACGAGGATCGCGGCAGGCGGAACATGCGCTCGCGTTCGCGGTAGGAGCGCGCCGCATCCGGATCCGGATCGAGAAAAATGTGCTGGTGGTTGAAGGCCGCGACCAGCCGGATGTGACGGGACTGCAGCATCCCGTTGCCGAACACGTCGCCGGCCATGTCGCCGATCCCGGCCACCGTGAAAGCCTTGTTTTGAATGTCGATGCCCATTTCGCGGAAATGCCGCTTCACGCATTCCCAGGCGCCGCGCGCGGTAATGGCCATTTTCTTGTGGTCGTAGCCTGCCGATCCGCCCGAGGCGAAGGCATCGCCCAGCCAGAATCCGTATTCCTCGGATATCGCATTGGCGATGTCCGAAAAGGTCGCCGTGCCCTTGTCGGCGGCGACCACGAGATAGGCATCGTCGCCGTCGTGGCGCACCACCCGGGGCGGCGCGAGAATCTTGTCCTCGGCGATGTTGTCGGTGAGGTCGAGCATGCCCCGGATCAGCGTCTGGTAGCACGCGATCACCTCGGCAAGCTGCGCGTCGCGGTCGCCGGTCAGTGCCCGCCTCACGACGAAGCCGCCTTTGGCGCCCACGGGCACGATCACGGTGTTCTTGACCTGCTGCGCCTTCATGAGCCCGAGGACCTCGGTGCGGAAATCCTCGCGCCGGTCCGACCAGCGGATGCCGCCGCGGGCGACGAACCCCATGCGCAGATGTACCCCTTCCATGCGGGTCGAGAACACGGAGATCTCGAACATGGGCTTCGGCAGCGGAAGCTCGCGCAGTTTCTGGCTCTCGATCTTGAAGGACAGGTAGTCCTTGGGCTGGCCGCCCGCGGAGAGCTGATAGGCGTTGGTACGCACCGTTGCCGACAGCGCGCTCCAGAGAGCACGCAGAATCCGGTCCTCGTCGGAGCGGGTGACCTCCTCGAGTTTGGATCGAATCCTCTGGTCGAGCCGGGCCGTGCCGCTGCGGCGCGCCGTGTCCGAGAGGTCGGGGTCGAAGCGGGTGACGAACAGATCCGCGAGATCGTGCGCCAGTGCCGGGTTGTTGGCGAGCACCTGGGCAATGTATCCCTGGCTGAAGGGGAGGCCTGTTTGCAGCAGATACCGGCAATAGGCGCGCAGCACCACCACGAGCCGCCAGGGCACGCCGGCCGTCAGCGTCAATTGATTGAAACTGTCCGAATCCATGAGACCGGTCCACACGGCGGTGAACGCGCTCTTGATCTCGTCCGCGAGCACCTCGAATTTCGCGACCGCCGAACCCTGGATGTTGAGCTCCAGATCCTGGATCCAGGCGCGCCGCCCGCCGGCGAACTCGAGCCCGTACGGCCGCTCGGCCATCACCTTGAGTCCCATGTTCTCGAGCATGGGCAGAAGGTCGGAGATCGGGATGGCGTCCTCGAGATTGCGGAAGATCTTGAGAAAGAACTTGTCCTTGCGGCGCGGCTCCGGGCGATAGACGTCCAGATGCAGGCGGCTCCGCTCGCGTTCCGCGGCCTCGAGGAAGGTCACGTCGAGGGCCGCGGCATCGCCCGAGAAATCCTCGGTGTAAGCGGCGGGGAACGCCTGCGCGTAGGTTGCGAACAATCTGAGAGCGTACGCTTCGTCGAAGCGTGCGAGCAGCGCCGTCTTGAAATCGTCCGCCCAGGAACGCACGGCGACGGCGATTCGCCGCTCGAGCGCATCGCCGTCGATGCGCGCGCCGGCGCTCGGGAGCGTGCGCACCACGATGTGGATGCGGGCCAGGTTCGATTCCGCGATCTGCACCTGCGATTCCATGCCGGTGGCCGAGAGCGCCTCGCCGATGACTCGCTCGATCCGCTGGCGCACCTGGGTGTTGTACTTCTCGCGCGGCACGAACACCAGGCACGAATAGAAACGGCGGAAGGGATCGCGGCGCAGCAGCAGGCGCACCCGCGGCCGCTCCTGCAGCCCGAAGATGCCCGTCACCAGGCGGATCAGATCGGGCACGCCGGCCTGGAACAGCTCGTCGCGCGGAAAGGACTCCAGGATGTGCTGCAATGCCTTGCCGTCGTGGCTGTCGGGCGCGAGGGCGAAGTGCTGCACGACCTGGGTGACCTTGTGGCGTACCAGCGGAATCTCGCGCGGCGTGGCGTTGTAGGCGGAGGAAGTCCACAGACCCAGAAATCGGCGCTCGCCGGTCAGCCGGCCGGAGGCGTCGAAGGTCTTCACGCCGACGTAATCGAGATAACCGGCTCGATGGACCGAGGATTGCAGATTCGCCTTGGTGACGAGCACGAGATCGCGCGAGCGGCTCTGGCGGCGGATGTCGCTCGCGAGAGTCCGCGTGGTGCCCGGCGGGCGCTTGTGGCCCGACCGCAGTACGCCGAGGCCGGTTTCCTCCACGGCATCGAGCGCGTCATGGCCCTTGCGGCTCACGAGCCGATATTCCTTGTAGCCGAGGAAGGTGAAGTGCCGGTCTTCCATGAAGGTGAGCAGCGCCTGAGCCTCGCTCACATCGCGCGCATCGAACCGCTCGCTCAGCGCGCTCAGATCGTCGGACGCCCGGCGCGCCGCCGCGCGCATCTTGGCCCAATCGGCACAGGCGACGCGCACGTCGCGCATGCTCCTCTCGATGTCCTCGCGCAGCGATTCGAGCACGCCCAAGTCGACGATCCGGTCCACCTCGGCATGCTGGAACGACTCGAGACGAGCATGTTTGTCGGCGGCCGCGGCGCGCTCCTCGAGGGAGCGCAGAGATCCGGCGGTATCCCGTGAGACGGCGAAGACCGGGTGCGCCAGGTAATGCATGGTCAACGATCGCCGCGCCAAGGCAAGGCCGATCGAATCGACCAGGAACGGCATGTCGTCGTTCACCATCTCGATGACGGTATGGGGCGACGTGTAGCCGTGTTCGCGCAAGGTCGGATTGAACACCCGTACCAGCGCGCGCCCGCGGCGCTTGCCTGCGAACTCGAGATGCGACAGCGCCGCTCCCGCGAGATCCGCGGGAGCGCGTGCCGACATGTCCTCGGCGTCGACGTTGCCGTAATAGGTCGTCAGGAACCGCTTGTAGTCGGGACCGCGGCGGGATTTCGGCAAGCGCGCCGCCGCGGCCGTCACGGCCGCAACGATTCTTCGATATTGCTCGGTGCGCGCTTGGTGCATGTCTTCGTCCTAAAAAGTCACTCCGGTTTCTCGAGGTCGGCGATCACGGCCGCTAGAAAACGGCAGGCCTCCCCGCCGGTGATGCAACGGTGATCGAAGCTCAGCGACAGCGGCATGCGCCGGTGCGCCGCGACGGTGCCTCCGACGGCCACGGCGTCGGTACGCACCTTGCCGGCGCCCAGAATGGCGACCGCCGGCGGCACGACGATCGGAATGCCGTAGCGGCCGGCGAGCGTGCCGAAGTTCGAGAGCATGAGGGTGAAGTCGCGCAGATCCTCCGGCGCGATGCTGCGCTGGTGGGCGGCGTTCTTCTGTGCGGCGACGGCGGCTTTCAATTCCTCCGGTGTCTTGTCCTCGACATGCCTCACCACGGGAACGATCAATCCCTGCGGAGTGTCGACCGCGACGGCCAGATCGATGTAATCGAAAAGCGCACGCGCATTCGAGGCAGCGTCGTACCAGGCGTTCAGAGCGGGCTCGATGCGCCAGGCACCGATGAGCGCGCGCATCAGCCGCAGCATGTAGTCTCCGGGTTTCGACCACCCATGAAGGTCGGCATCGTCGCACACGGTGCTGAGCGGCACCTCGGCTTGCGATGCGGACATGCTGCGCGCCATGGCGCGGCGCGGGCCGCGCAGCGGCTCCCAGGCCGTGCCGGGCGGCAATTCGGGCGCCGCCCGGGCGCCGTCGCGATCGAGTGCGCCGTCCGCGGCGCCGAGAGAGCCTGCGGGTCTCGCATGGGCGAGCACGTCGTCCAGAGTGATCGCGCCGCCGTGGCCGTTGCCCCTGATGCCGGCGAGATCGAGTCCCAGGTGGCGCGCCGCCGCGCGCGCCACCGGCAACGCGCGGGGGCGTGCCGCGCCGTTGCCGCGCGAGACCGCCGCGACTGCCGACTCGAGAAACTCGGTTTCCGCGGCGACCGGCATGCTGCCGACCACGGTGCCGGAATCGAAATCGATCAGCGGCGCGCCGGTGGCGACGATGTCGCCGACTGAACCGTGCAGCTTCGTGACGGTCCCTGCGTAGGGAACGGGCACCTCGACCACCGATTTGGCCGTCTCCACGGAGATCATCGGCTGATCGGCGAGCACGTGGTCGCCGGGTTTGACGTGCCAGGCGAGGATCTCGGCCTCCGCCAAGCCCTCGCCCAAATCCGGAAGTCTGAATGTGCCCATGATGCGGATGCTCTAGTCTGTCAAGGTGAGTTGCGCCGCATCGACGATGCGTTGCACGCTGGGAATGTAATCGTGCTCGAGGCGGAACAGCGGCATCACGGTGTCGAAACCCGCGACGCGCTGGATGGGAGCGACGAGGTCGTACAGACCGTGCTCGGCCACGATAGCCGCGATTTCGGCGCCGACACCCACGTTGCGCGCCGCCTCGTGCACGACGACGAGCCGGCCGGTCTTCGCGACCGACGCGAGAATGGCCTCGCTGTCGATGGGGCTCAAGGTCGCCAGATCGATGACCTCCGCGCTGATGCCCCGGTCTTCGAGCTCGGCCGCGGCGCGCAGCGTTTCCACGGTCATCGCGCCCCAGGTGACCAGTGTGACGTCACCGCCCTCGCGAAGGATGAAGCAGCGGTCGAGCGGCAGCGCGCTGCCATCGTCGATGACTTCCTGGCGCATGGCGCGGTACAGGCGGGCCGGCTCCAGGAACATGACCGGATCGGGATCGCGGATGGCCGCGAGCAGCAATCCGTAAGCACGCGCCGGGGAGGACGGGCACACCACGCGGATTCCCGGAATGTGGCAAAGCAGGGTCTCGGTACTCTCGGAGTGATGCTCGGGGGCGTGAATGCCGCCGCCGTGCGGAGTGCGTATCACCACCGGGCAGGCGAGCCGGCCGCGCGTGCGATACCGCATGCGCGACAGGTGGTTCACGATCTGATCGAGCGCCGGATAGATGAAGCCCATGAATTGAATCTCGGCCACCGGCTTCAGACCGTGCGTCGCCATGCCCACCGACATGCCCGCGATCGTCGCCTCGGCGAGCGGGGTGTCCTGTACCCGGAGCTTCCCGAAGCGCGCCTGCAGTCCCGCGGTCGCGCGGAACACTCCGCCGTTCACACCGACGTCCTGACCGATCACGACGACGCGCTCGTCATGCTGCATTTCCCAGCCATGCGCCATTGCGATGGCCTCGACCATGGTTATCTTCGCCAACTCAATGTCCGCTGGATGATCCGCTCGGCTTGTTGCCGTATTTTCGCGCCACGCCGCGCTGTTCGGCGAGATGCCGCGGCATCACGGCGAACAGGTGATCGAACATGGCATCGGTCGAGGGCTTCGGGCCCCTCAAATAATCGCTCACCGCGGCGTCGATCTCCCGGGCGCATTCATCGGCCCATGCTTGTTCGTCGGCCGCACTCCAGGCCCCCGCCTCCAGGAGATATTCGCGCAGGCGGATCAAAGGTTCGAGCGTCCAGGCTTGCCTGACCTCGTCCGCACTTCGGTAGCGGCCGGAGTCGTCCGCCGTCGTGTGATCGCTCAAGCGATAGGTCAAGCTCTCGATCAGCGTCGGGCCGCCGCCGCGGCGCGCGGTATCGAGGGCGGCGGCGACGGTCTCGCGCACCGCGAATACGTCGTTTCCGTCGACCTGGACGCCCGGGATACCGGCGGCCACGGCTTTCTGCGCCAGAGTACGCGTCGCGGTTTGCTCCGCCACCGGCACCGAGATCGCCCAGCCGTTGTTCACGATCACGAAGACCGCGGGCAGTTGCCGCGCGCCGGCGAGGTTCAGCGCTTCGTAGAAAGCGCCCTCCGAGGTGCCGCCGTCGCCGATGTAGGCGAGCGCGCAGCGCGCCTCGCCGAGGACCTTGAAGGCCATGGCCGCACCCGCGGCGTGCAGAGTCTGGGTCGCGATGGGCACGCACCATGCAAAGTCATGCCGCGCCTGGGCGAAGTCGTTGCCGCGCTCGTCGCCCCCCCAATAGGTCAGGATCTCCGTCATGGTCACGCCGCGCCACATCTGCGTGCCGATTTCGCGATAAACGGGAGCGAGCACATCCTCGGGCCGCATGGCGGCGCCCACGCCGATATGCGTTGCCTCGTGTCCCAGCGACGAGGCATAGGTCCCTAGCTGGCCGGTGCGTTGCAAATTGACGGCCTTCGCATCGAACAGCCGCTGGCGCGTCATCGCCCGGTACATGCGGCGCACGTCGTCGTAATCCGCCGCGAACGCAGGCGGTCTTGCGACGAGGGCACCCTGAGGGTCGAGAATGCGCTTGTATTCGATCTTGAATTCGGCCACCGTCGGCATCGGCGAATTATGCCAGGGCGGAGGGGGCGGCGCTTCAGGCATGGTGGCGCCCGGCAAGATACGCCGGCGTTTGCATCTCGACCAGGCGGCTGGCCGCGCGCTCGAACTCGAATCGCAGGCGCTCGCCGCGGTAAAGCTCGGCGGGCGGGGCGGCCGCCGACACCACCGTCTTGACGCCGCGATCGTAGAGCTCGTCGATCAGCATGATGAAGCGCCGCGCGGCGTCCTCGTCCGATGGCGTGAACATGGGGACGTTGGAGACGAACAAGGTGCCGAAGAGCCGGGCGAGGTCGATGTAGTCGTTCTGGCTGCGCGGGCCTTCGCAGAGCTCACCGAACTCGAACCAGGCGATGTCGGGGCCGGTCGCGACGGCGCGAATCGGCCTGCCTTCGACGATGAGCGTCGCCGGCGCGACCGCGCCGCCGCCGGCGAGCGCCGTAAAGCGCCGCATCAGGGCCTCCGGCGTCTGCCGCGAGCCCGAGTCGAGGTAGGTCGGCGCCCGCTCGAGGTGCCGCAGCCGGTAATCGACTCCCGAATCCACCCGAAGGACGTCGACGTGAGCCTCGATGAGCGCAATCGCAGGCAGAAACCGTTGTCGCTGCAATCCATCCCGGTACAAATCCTGCGGCGGAACGTTCGAGGTGGCGACGAGCGTGACGGCGTGGCGGAACAGCCCCTCGAGCAGGCCGGACAGGATCATGGCATCGGCGATGTCCGCGACGAAGAACTCGTCGAGACACAACACGCGCACGCGCCCGGCGATGCGGCGCGCGACTACTTCGAGGGGACTCGCACGGCCTTTGATGCGGCCGAGCTCCTCGTGCACGTCGCGCATGAATCGGTAGAAGTGCGTCCGCTCGCGCGGCACGGCGCCCAGTGAGGCGAAGAAGGCATCCATCAGCAGCGTCTTGCCGCGGCCGACGCCCCCCCACAGGTACAGCCCGCGGGAAGCGCTGCGGCGGGCGCTCGTCGTCCCGAGACGCCGCCGCCAGCCATCGAGCCAGCGCGGCTCATGCCGGAGATGGTCGGCGACCCTGTCGAGCTGCATGGCCGCTTCCTCCTGCGCGGAGTCGGGTTGCAGCCGGTCAGCGGCCACTTCCGATCGCCACCGCGCGCCGACCGTCTGGGGCTCGTCAGTCAGGCTAAAGGCTCTGGTAATTCGGACCCGAACCGCCCTCGGGCGTGACCCAGGTAATTTGATCCGTGTAGGGTTCCTTGATGTCGCATGCCTTGCAGTGCACGCAGTTCGAGGAATTGATCTGCAATTTCCGGCCCCCTGCGCCGTCGTCGATCATTTCATAGACGTTGGCGGGACAGAAATTGGTACACGGGTTGCCGAACTCTTTGGTGCAGGTCGTCGCACAGAGGCTCAAATCCGCGACCTTCAAGTGAACCGGCTGGTTCTCCTCGTGCGCCGTGGAGGCGAAAAACACGAACGCCACCCGGTCACGCGGCGGCAGTTCCCGGTCTCCCCAGCCGCGGTCGGGCGAGACGTATTCATCCAGGCGCTCGAGCGCCTTGTCGTCGGCATGATTGGCGAGCGTCCAGGGCAGTTTGCCGAGCGTGACGGTTTCCAGGCCCGCATTGGCGAGCCCGAGCCAGAGGCCGTGCCGAAAGCCGGGCCGGATGTTGCGCACCTTGTGAAGCTCCCGTCCGCCGGCCGACTCGCGCCAGCGCCGGTCGAAGCCGGCGGTGGTGCCGGTCTCGACGTAGTGTGCCGCGGCGGTCATGCCCGAGCGGATGGCCTGATGGATGCCCTTGATCTTCGGCGTGTTGAGCGTGCCGCCGGCATCGCCGACCAGCATGGCGCCCGGCATCTCCAGGGTCGGCATGGATTGATAGCCGCCTTCGATGACGGTGCGGGCCCCGCCGGCGACAATCTCTCCGCCCTGCAAGAGCGCCTTGACCGAGGGGTGATTCTTGAATTGCTGGAACGCTTCGAAGGGTTTGAGGCGAGGGTCCTCGTAATCCAAGCCGACGACGAACCCGACATATACGCGATCGGCGTTCAGATGATAGAGAAAGCTGCCGCCGTAGGTGCGGCTATCGAGCGGCCATCCCACGGTGTGTTGAATGAGGCCGGGCTGTACGCGTCCCGCCGGAAGCTGCCACAGCTCCTTGAAGCCGAGGCCATAGGTTTGCGGCGATTTGCCGGCGTCGAGCTTGAAGCGGCGGATGAGCTGCTTCGAGGTACTGCCCCGGCAGCCTTCGCAGAACAGGGTCACTTTGGCGTGAATCTCCGGACCCAGCGCGAAATTCGGTCCCGGCTCGCCGTTCTTCCCGACACCCATGTCGCCGATGCGCACGCCCTTCACCGCCCCGGATTCATCGAACAGGGCCTCGGCGGCGGCGAATCCCGCGAACACGTCCACGCCGAGCTTTTCCGCCTCCGCTCCGAGGATGGGGATCAACTGTCCCAGGGAGATGATGAAGTTGCCGTGATTCACCATCTGCGGCGGAGTCATCGGCAGCTTGTACCGATTGCGCCGGGTCAGGAACGCGAACTCATCCCGAGTCGCGGGAACACAGATCGCGGGAGCATGCTCGCGCCAGGACGGGAGGAGCTCGTCGAGGGGTCCCGGCTCGAGGACCGCGCCGGACAGGGAATGCGCGCCGAGACTTGCGGCCTTCTCCAGGACACAAATCGTGAGATCCGGCTTCAGTTGTTTCAGCCGGATGGCGCAGGCGAGGCCTGCGGGACCGCCGCCGACGATGGCCACTTCATATTCCATCACATCCCGTTCATTCATCGAATTTGCACCTGGGGTCTCAAGGCCCTAAGTCATTGAAAAAGGTGGCGTAGTAGATCACAAAAGCCCGAACTCGACGACTCGTGTCCATCAGGCGGACAGTGCGTGAGGGGATTGGGGGACCAACGGCGCTTTAGTCCATGGGGACACCATGGTTGTAGGCCACGGACGCTGCTAACTAAGGACGGCCAATGGAATTTGGGCATGGTCGGGCAAGGACGCCCACCCCCATTTGGCGCTTCCCGGCCGCTGCATCGAGGGGGCCGTCTTGCCCTGCCCCTCAGACCAGCTCGACCGCAATCGCCGTCGCTTCGCCGCCGCCGATGCAGAGACTCGCGATCCCGCGCTTCTTGCCGCGGTTCTTCAGCGCATGGAGGAGCGTCGTCACCAAGCGTGCGCCGGTCGCGCCGATCGGATGACCCAGCGAGCAGGCACCTCCATTCACATTGACCTTGCCGTGATCCAGGCCCAAGTCCTTCATGGCCGCCATCGTGACCACCGCGAAGGCTTCGTTGATCTCGTAGAGATCCACATCCTCCGCGCGCCATTCGATCTGCTTCAAGAGCTTCTGCATCGCGCCCACCGGCGCCAGCGTGAACCATTCCGGCTCCCTCGCGAAGCTCGTGTATCCGAGGATCCGGGCGATGGGCCGGAGGCCCCTCTCGCGAGCCACCGATTCGCGCGTCAACACCACGGCCGCCGCACCGTCGGAGATGCTCGCCGAGCTCGCGGCGGTGACCGAACCGTCCTTTCTGAAGGCGGGCTTGAGTGTCGGAATCTTCGACACATCGATCGTCCCCGGCGTCTCGTCCTTGTCGATCACCGATTCGCCCTTGCGCGTCTTGGCCGTTACCGGTGCGATCTCGCCGGCGAAAGCGCCGCTCGAGATCGCCGCCTGGGCACGCCGTGCCGATTCGCGGGCGAAGTCGTCCTGCGCCTGGCGTGAAAAATCGTACTTGCCGGAAGTCGCCTCGGCGAAGCAGCCCATGAGCTGGCCGTCCCAAGGACTCTGCAGCCCGTCCGTGAACATGTGATCGAGCACCTCCTGAGGTCCCATGCGGTAGCCGGCCCGGGCCTTGGGCAGGAGGTAGGGGGCGTTGGTCATGGACTCGAGCCCGCCGGCCACCATGATCCGGGCGGAGCCCGCCAGAATCTGATCGCCGGCCTGCATGATGGCGCGCATGGCCGACCCGCACATCTTGTTCACGGTGGTACTGGGGACGCTCGCCGGGATGCCCGCCCCGAGGGCGGCTTGCCGGGCGGGAGCCTGACCCAGGCCGGCGGAGAGCACGCAGCCCATGATCACCTCATCCACATCGGCGGCGGCAACACCGGAGTCCGCGAGCGCCGCCTTGATGGCCACGGAGCCGAGTTGCGGGGCGGTCACGCCGGCGAATACACCCTGAAAGGCTCCGACCGGAGTACGGCGCGCGGACAAGATGACGAGAGGGTCTCTGCTCATGATTTAAGGTTCCGTGAAGATTAGGGGGAACACACCAATTATACCCCCGGACCGGTCGTCGGGCGCGGGCGCGGGCGCGGGCGTGCGGCGTGGCGGGCGTGCGGCGTCGCGCCGCGGGCGTGGCGGGGGCGTGGCGCGGGCGTGGCGGCGCGGTATCAGGGCGCGAGCGGCTCTCCGACCGCGGCGGCGATCATTTCCCGGCTCCGCTGGCGGGCGCCGTCGGGCACCATCACACCGAGCACCTGGAACCGGACAGGGTTACGGCGAACCATGATGCTCCTGGTCGGCAGGACCTCGCGCGTGCCGTGGATCGCCGCGGCGACTATCGGCATGCCCGCCCGCTCGGCCGTCGAGAAGGCACCTCCGAGGAACTTACCCACCTGACGGGTCCCGTCGAAGGTTCCCTCCGGAAAGAAGACCAGCGACTGGCCGGTGGCCGCCAGCTTCCAGACGCGCCGGGTGTCCGAGCCGCCCTTGTGCCGGTTGAACCGCTCGACGAATGCCGACCCCAGCCGGCGCAGCAGCAAGCCGGCGAGCGGCACGCGCACCATTTCGCGCTTGATCACGAAGGCGAAATCCGGCGGCAGGGCGGCGGCCGCCACGATGCCGTCGATGTAGCTCGCATGATTGGCGACCACCACGCACGGGGCGTCGGGCAGCCGGTCTATCCCCTCGATCCGCAACGGAATTCCCGCCAGGCCGAAGAACCACCTCGCGGACGTCCCCGCCACCCGGCGCCGCGCCTTGAGGCTCGGCAGGAACAGGTTGGTCGTCAGTGTGATCAGACTCAATGCCGTGAACAAGACGATGCAATAAGCTGAATACAGACGTTGCAAGAGGGTTCGCGCGCTCGCTTCTGTGATCTGGTTCTCCTTATGTTAATACTTAACGGTTACTGTGAGACTGGTCACGTCCCCCTAGACCCACCCCTCGCATACTGAGTCTTGACAGCGCGTACAGCACGATTTCGTGCGGCTCGAACGCGAGAAACTATGGCGACGGCTCTGAAAAGGTCGGTATATACAAGAAGCTCGGGCGCGGGAGTGCCTCCATCACGGGATGCGGCGGACCCTGCCTTGCAGCGTTTTCTCGACGCGGTGTGGATGGAGCGCGGCCTCTCGGCCAACACGCTTGCCGCCTACCGCGCCGATCTGACCGCCCTCGCGCGCTGGCTCGAAGAGCGAGACAGCGCCCTTCTCAAGGCCACGCGCATCGAGCTTCTCGGATTCATCGCCGCCCGGGTCGAAGGGGGATCCCGCCCGCGGTCGACGGCCCGCCAGCTGTCGAGCTTCCGGCGTTTCTTCCGATTCATGGTGCGCGAAGGTCTGATCACGGTGGATCCCACCGCACAGATCGCGATGCCCAAGATCGGACGGTCGCTCCCGAAATCGCTCACCGAGGCCGAGGTCGACGCGCTGCTCGAGGCGCCGCTCGTCACCGACCCTCTCGGCCACCGCGACCGCACCATGCTCGAGGTCCTCTACGCAACGGGCCTCAGAGTCTCGGAGCTGGTGAGCCTCAAGCACAACCAGGTCAACTTGAATCAAGGCGTCATGCGCGTGATCGGCAAGGGCAATCGCGAGCGGTTGATTCCGCTCGGCGACGAGGCCGTCCGCTGGCTGCAGCAATTCATGCAGGGCCCGCGAGTGGAGATCCTGCTGGAACGCCAGACCGATTATCTCTTTCCCACGCGCCGGGGCGACCGGATGACGCGCCAGGCCTTCTGGCACATCATCAAACGCTACTCGAAGAAGGCGGGTGTCGAGAAGGATCTCTCGCCGCACACGCTGCGCCATGCGTTCGCCACGCATCTCTTGAACCACGGCGCGGATCTTCGGGTCGTGCAGATGCTTCTGGGCCACAGCGATCTGTCGACGACCCAGATCTACACGCACGTCGCCCGCGAGCGCCTGAAAGATCTGCACGCCCAGCACCATCCGCGCGGATAGCCGGCGTGCGGATAGCCGCCGCGAGAATTCGCGCCGGGGTCGCGGCAGCATCGAGATTTCCTGAACCACCGATCCCGGAGGAAGTCCAACCCGGTCTCATTCATCGGAGTATTCGATGCGAATAAGCTGGGTCGTGTTGGCGCTCGCCATGATGGGCGCGGGCATGCATGCGGGCGCGGTGAGTGCCCATCCGGCGGCCGATGCGCAGCCGGATTCTCAAGGAGTTGCGGCCGACGCGCACACCGACCCGCACGCCGACCCGCGTGCGCGGCTCCTCAAGCTGTTGCCGGCCGGCTCGAAGCTCGAGGACCTGAAGCCCTCGCCGATTCCGGGCATCTATCAGTTCGTCCAGGGCGCCGACGTGAGCTATCTCACCGCGGACGGCAAGTACTTCCTCGACGGCAATCTGTACGACATGGCGACACGGGCCAATTTGACCGAGGCCATCCGCTCGCAGGCGCGGCTCGCGATGATCAACGCGGTGCCGGAATCGCAGATGGTGATTTTCTCGCCGAAGAATCCGCTCTACACCATCACGGTGTTCACCGACGTGGACTGCCAGTACTGCAGGAAGCTGCACAGCGAGATCACCGAGATCAACAAGCTCGGCGTGCGCGTGCGCTACATGTTCTTCCCGCGCACGGGCCCGAACACGGAGAGCTGGCGCAAGGCGGAGGTGGTGTGGTGCTCGGCGGATCGCAACGAAGCGCTCACCCGCGCGAAGGCGGGGGCCGAGCTCGACATGAACAAGACCTGCGGCCCGACGCCGGTGGCGCGGGAGTACCAGCTCGGCCAGAGCATCGGTGTGCGCGGAACCCCGGCGATCGTCACCGACGGCGGCGACTTCATCGAGGGTTACATGCCGCCCCGGGAACTCCTGCAGGCGATCAAACAGTCCCAGATGGCGCAGCGCGAGATGGCGCAGCGCGAGACCGGCAGCGCGGGGCGCACGGCGCTGCGCTAGGCTCCGGGCTACCGTTCCAGGAGCTTCAGCTTGTCCTTGACGCCGTCCCACTGCTTGGCGTCGGCGGGCGGCTCCTTCATCTCGCTGATCACGGGCCATTTCTTCGCCAGCTCTGCATTCAACTGACGGAAGTTTTCCTGACCGGCCGGAATCTCCTCTTCGGAGTAAATCGCCTCCACCGGGCACTCGGGCTCGCACAGGGTGCAATCGATGCACTCGTCGGGATCGATCACCAGGAAATTCGGCCCCTCGTGGAAGCAATCCACCGGACACACTTCCACGCAGTCCATGTATTTGCACTTGATGCAGCTTTCAGTGACCACGAACGCCATGACTTGCCCTTCTCGATATATGAATTGAGTCGATCTTGATTCGGCCGCTATTCTGCCACAGCGGAGGATTTCAACGGACGCGTCAGCTCCGTGAAGTGGTGATCCTCGCGCCCCTGGGCGCGGTCGGCGAAGAACCTGCGCAGCGTGAATTCGCCGCTCGGAAACGCCAGGTCGTCCCAGGGGATCTCCGATTCCTCGTACAGACCGACCTCCAGACTCTCCGGACCCGGCGCGAATTGCGGCGCTACGAGGCGCGCCCGGAACATCACGTGCACCTGGCCTGCGTGGGTCACGTTGACCACCGCCAGGAGCGAGCCCACCTCGACCCTCGCCAGGGCCTCTTCGTAGCACTCCCGCGCCGCCGCAGCCTGCATGGTCTCGCCGTTCTCCATGAACCCCGCCGGCACGGTCCAAAACCCGAGACGCGGCCCGATGGCGCGGCGGCACAGGAGGATCTTGTTCTGCCACTCGGGAACGCAGCCGAGCACCAGCAGCGGATTCCTGTAGTGGATCATCTCGCAGCCCGTACAGACGAAGCGCGGCAGATGGTCCCCAGGGGGAATTTTCGAGGTGACGGGCGAGCCGCAGTGACTGCAGAAATTCAAGAGGATCCTACAAGTTAAGCCTGGTGCCCGGAGAGGGAATCGAACCCACACGGTGTCACCACCACCGGATTTTGAGTCCGGCGCGTCTACCAGTTCCGCCATCCGGGCATGCCAGGCCGGGCAGTATATTCGATTATTGTTTCATTTTCCGGGAGCAATTGCTGAGGGCCTGGGAGCAATTGCCGGGGGCGATTGCGGCGCTTGGTAGTATTGGCTCGGATGCAGCGTCAGGATTTCCACTTCGAGCTTCCCGCGGAACTCATTGCGCAGCGGCCGGCCGCGGCGCGCAGCGGCAGCCGGATGCTGGCGCTCGACGGAGCGAGCGGGCGGGCATGGCGCGATCTTCGGTTCGGCGATCTTCCGGGGCTTCTGCGGCCCGGAGATCTTCTGGTGTTCAACGATACCCGGGTCGTGCCCGCCCGGGTTCGAGGCACCAAGGACAGCGGTGGAAGGATCGAGATTCTGCTCGAGCGCGTGCTCAGCGCGCGCACTGCGCTGGTTCATGCCCGATCGAGCAAAAGCCTGAAGGCGGGGGCGAGCGTGCTTCTGCCCGGCAGCCGCACCGCGCGGCTGATCGATCGCGAGGGAGATTTGTTCCGTCTGGAGTTTTCGGCCGACGTACTCCCTTTCTTCGAGGCGTTCGGCGAGGTGCCGCTCCCTCCCTACATCGAACGGCCGCCCGAAGAGGCGGATCGAGAGCGATATCAGACCGTCTATGCGCGCGCGCCCGGGGCCGTTGCCGCGCCCACGGCGGGCCTTCACTTCGATGCTGAGATGTTCGCCGCGCTCGACGCGCGCGGGGTGCGCCGGGCGTTCGTGACGCTGCACGTGGGCGCAGGGACTTTCCAGCCGGTTCGGGAGGATCAGATCGAGCGCCACGAAATGCACGCGGAATATCTCGAGGTGAGCGCGGACGCCTGCGCCGCGATCGAGGCCGCCCGCGCGGCGGGCGGGCGGGTGGTCGCGGTGGGTACGACGGTGGTGCGCAGTCTCGAGACCGCTGCCCTCGCCGCCCAAGGGCGCGACGACAGCACCGGCGCGGAGTCCGCGCGCCCGGTCCGGCCCTACGAAGGGACGACGCGCATTTTCATCAAGCCCGGCTTCCGGTTCCGCGTGGTCGACGCCATGCTGACCAACTTTCACCTGCCCGAGTCGACCCTGGTCATGCTGTGCGCGGCATTCGTCGGCAGGGAACGTCTGCTGGCTGCCTATGCCCACGCGGTCGAGGCGAGATACCGTTTTTTCAGCTACGGTGACGCCATGTTCCTGACACCGGCGATCTGTGCCCGAGGCCAATCGTGAGCGCGGGTCCCGCCCCGTCGCGCGAATCCCCGCCGGGGCGGCGCGCGGGCATGCGCTTCGAGCTCGTGAAGCTCGACGGCGCGGCGCGGCGCGGGCGGCTCGATTTCGCCCGCGGGAGCGTCGAAACCCCGGCGTTCATGCCGGTGGGCACTTACGGCACCGTCAAGGCCATGACGCCGGAGCAGCTCGAATCCGTCGGCGCGCAAATTATTCTCGGCAATACCTTCCATCTGTACCTGCGGCCGGGCCTCGAGGTGATCGAGGCGCATGCGGGACTGCACCGCTTCATGCATTGGCAGCGTCCGATTCTCACCGATTCCGGCGGCTTCCAGGTCTGGAGCTTGAAGGAGATGCGCAAGATCACCGAGGAGGGCGCGAGTTTCCGCTCGCCGATCGACGGTGCGCCGGTGTTCCTGTCGCCCGAGGAATCGATGCGCATCCAGAGGGTCTTGAGGTCCGATATCGCGATGAGCTTCGACGAGTGCACGCCGTACCCGGCGAGCGAAGCCGAGGCCCGTGCATCCATGGAGCGCTCGATGCGCTGGGCGGAGCGCGGGTACCGGGCCTATTACGGCAGCGAGCCGCCGGGGACGCTCTTCGGCATCGTGCAGGGAGGGGTGTACGAGAGTCTGCGCGCGGCATCGCTGGCGGCGCTCGAGGACATCGGGTTTTCGGGGCTCGCGATCGGCGGCCTCGCGGTGGGCGAAAGCGAAGCGGAGCGCATCCGAGTGCTCGAGGCGCTGGTTCCCAGGATGCCTGCGCACAAGCCCCGCTATCTCATGGGCGTCGGGCGGCCCGAGGACATTCTGGAGGCGGTGCTTCGCGGCGTCGACATGTTCGATTGCGTCATGCCGACGCGCCACGCGCGCAACGCCCATCTTTTCACCCGAACGGGCGTGATCAACATCCGTAATGCGGCGCATCAGAAGGACACCCGCCCCGTCGAGGACGGGTGCGAATGCTACACGTGCCGGCATTACAGCCGCAGCTACCTGCGCCACCTGGACAAGTGCGGCGAGATCCTCGGATCCCACTTGAATACCGTGCACAACCTGTATTTCTACCAGCGGCTGATGGCCGAGATCCGGGCGGCCATCGAGGCGGACCGGCTCGGGGCGTACGCCACCGAGTTCCATGCGCTGCGATCGCAACCCCCGGGGCCGGACGCCGGCTAGGCCGTGGCTCCCGGATCGGCGTCCTGTATACTGCCCGGCTTTGTGTAGCGGCGTGCGCCGCGAGAAATGGATGTAAACGCTATGGATTCCTTCATCAGTGCGGCCCATGCCCAGGCGGCGGGCGCGACAGGCGGACAGGGCATCATCGCATTCTTGCCCCTGGTCATGATCATCGTGGTGTTCTACCTCTTTCTGGTGCGGCCGCAGAACAAGCGCGCCAAGGAACAGAAAGAGATGCTGAGCAAGATCGCGGCCGGCGACGAGGTGGCCACCACCGGAGGTCTTCTCGGCAAGGTGCTCGAGGTGGGCGACCAGTATTTGACGCTGGAGATCGCCAACGGCGTGAACGTCAAGCTGCAGAAATTCCAGGTCTCCCAGCTCCTCCCCAAGGGTACGGTCAAGGGCGCATGATTTCGTATCCGCGCTGGAAGATCGTGCTGGTCGCGGTCGTGCTCGCGATCGGGATTTTTCTGGCGCTTCCGAACCTGTTCGGCGAGGAAAATGCGCTGCAATTGGCGCGCGACCGCGCGGCCGTACAGGCGAGCGACCGCACCGACATCGAGACGCTGCTCGAGTCCAAGGGCGTCAAGCCGACCGGATCCTTCCTCGACCAGGGCCGTTTGACGCTGCGTTTCGCCAGCAAACAGGACCAGTTGAAGGCGCGCGACATCATCGGGGACGCGCGCCCGAACGCCTTTACCATTGCCCTCTCGCAGGCCTCGCGCGTACCGGACTGGATGCGGAGCCTGGGCTTGAGCCCCCTGAAGCTCGGCCTCGATTTGCGGGGCGGCGTGTACCTCGTCTATCAGGTGGATGTCGCGGGCGCCGTGAAGCAGCAGCTCGACCACCGGGAACAGGACTTCCGCGCCTCTCTCAGGAGCGCGCGCATTCCCTATCAGGACGTCCAGGTGGACTACCCGGCGAACCGCGTGCGGGTGCTGTTCCGCGACGAGGACGGCCGCACCAAGGGCAGGGCGGCAATCCTCGCCGACAATCGCAATCTGAAGTTGACCGATGTGACGGTCGACGGCGCGCCGTCGCTCGAGCTGGTGCTGACGCCGCAGGAGATCAAGGATCGGGAAGATTATGCCGTGCAGCAGAACATCGTCATTCTGCGCAACCGCCTGAACAGTCCCGAGCTCGCGGTGTCCGAGCCGCAGGTCGCGCGCGAGGGCGTCGACCGCATCGCCATCCAATTGCCGGGACTGCAGAACTCCGCCGAGGTCAAGAAGATCCTCGGCAAGACCGCGACCCTGGAATTCCGCATGGTCGACGAGACGGACAATCCGCTCGAGGCCGCCTCGACCGGCCATGTGCCGCTGGGCGCGAAGCTCTACTACACCCGCGACAAGCAGCCGGTGCTCCTGAAGCGCGACGTCGTGGTGACCGGCGATCAGCTGACGGACGCTTCCTTCCAGCCGAACACGCAGGACGGTCCGGCGGTATCGGTGAGTCTCGATGCGCGCGGCGCCTCGAAGATGCTGAAGAACACGGAAGAGAACATCGGCCATCTCATGGCCGTGGTGTTCATCGACCGCTCGCGCGAGAAGAACGCGCAGGGCGTCGAAGTCGACCGCACCACCGAGGAGGTCATCAATCGGGCCACCATCCGCGGCGTGTTCAGCAACAATTTCCAGATCACCGGCGTGAATCCGATCGAGGGACGCGAGCTCGCGCTGTTGCTGCGCGCCGGAGGCCTCGCTGCGCCGTTGACGCCGGTGGAGGAGCGCGCCATCGGTCCGAGCCTCGGCCAGGACAACATCGACAAGGGCAAGCACGCCATGGTGTACGGCATGCTGGCCGCGTTCATTTTCATGGGCATCTATTACAAGCTCTTCGGCGTGATCGCGGATGTCGTGCTGCTCGCGAACGTGGTCTTGCTGCTCGCGCTGCTCTCGATCGTGGGCGCGGCCTTGACCTTGCCCGGAATCGCGGCGGTGGTGCTGACCGTCGGCATGGCGGTCGACGCGAACATCCTGATCTACGAGCGCATCCGCGAGGAACTGCGCAACGGCGTGTCGCCGCGCGCGGCGATCGGGGCCGGATTCGACCGGGCATTCTCGGCCATCGCGGACTCCAACGTCACCGCGCTGATCGCGGGACTCGTCCTGTGGCTGTTCGGCGCAGGCGCGGTGCGCGGCTTCGCCGTGGTGCTGGTGCTCGGCATCGCCACTTCGATGTTCACCTCCCTGATGGGAAGCCGCGCGCTGGTGCAGATCATCTACGGCGGGAAGCGCAAGGTCGAACGCCTGTCGATCTGAGACCCAAGGGTTCGATCCGAGGACATTCATGGAGTTTTTTCACAAGGTAACGCGCTTCCCGTTCATGAACACCCGCAAGGTGTGGTACGGGCTGTCCGCCGTGCTGATCGTCGCCTCGCTCACCCTGGTCGTGGTGCGCGGACTGAATCTGGGCATCGATTTCACCGGCGGTGTGGTGATCGAGACGAATTTCCCGACCCCTCCCAACATCGATCAGCTGCGCGGCGCCCTTGCGAAGGCGGGGGTCGCCGAGGCGCAGGTTCAGGCATTCGGCAGCTCCCGCGACATCCTGGTGCGCCTGCCGCCGGACCCGAACGTCAAGGGCGAACAGATCGGCGCGCGGATCCTCGATGTGTTCAAGACGGCGGATGCGGGCGTGAAGCTGCAGCGCACCGAGGTCGTCGGGCCGCAGGTGGGGCAGGAGCTCTTCGTCAAGGGCGCCTGGGCCCTGGCGGCGACGCTGGTGCTGATCGCGGTCTACGTGCTGATGCGTTTCACGTTCAAGCTGGCGCTGGGCGCGATCCTCGCGGTGCTGCACGACCCGATCTGCGTCGTGGGATTCTTCGCCGTTTCGCAGCTCACCTTCGACCTCACGGCGATCTCCGCGATCCTCGCGGTCATCGGCTATTCGCTCAACGACACGGTGATCGTGTTCGACCGGGTGCGCGAGCGGGCGCGCCACGCTCGAAAGCTGCAGGTCTCCCAGGTGATCGACGAGTCCATCAATCAGACGCTGTCGCGAACCTTGATGACCAAGCTCGTGACGTTGATGGTGGTCGTGTTCCTCCTGGTGTTCGGCGGCGAGACGCTGCACGGCTTCTCGGCCGCGCTGGTGATCGGCATCATCGCCGGCACCTACTCGTCGATCTACATCTCCGCAGCGCTCGCGCTGGATTTCGGTCTGCGCACCGACGACCTTCTGGAGCACAAGCTGACGAGGCCCGAGGAAGTCGACGGAATGCCGTAGGGGTCCGGCCGTAAGGGCTGCCCGCGCCCGCGGGAACGGCGGTGTTCAGCGGTTTGCGCTGAGCGGCGGCGATGCCTAGAGTCAGTTCCATGGAACTCCTTCTCGATCCGCAGGCGTGGCTGTCTTTTCTGACGCTGACGGTGCTCGAGGTCGTCCTCGGCATCGACAACATCATCTTTTTGACCATCCTGGTCGATCGGCTGCCCGAGGGCCGCCGGCGCAGCGCGCGTTACCTCGGCCTGGGGTTCGCCGCGGTCACCCGGATCGCATTGCTGCTGTCGGTGGTGTGGCTCACACGGCTGCGTACGCCGCTCTTCACGTGGTTCGGCGAGGAGATCTCGGTCCGCGACCTGGCGCTCGCCGGCGGCGGCATTTTCCTGGTGGTTCAAAGCGTGAAGGAGATCCGGGACATGCTCCGGCATCGAACGGCGCGGCGGGAGACGGCCTCCGTCCGCGGCTACTGGCTGATCATCGCGCAGGTCGGGATCGTCGACATCGTGTTCTCGTTCGACACGGTATTCACGGCCGTGGGTCTCTCCAACTACGTCGAGGTGATGGTGGCCGCCATTCTGGTTTCGGTGGCCGTGATGATGGCGGTCTCCGAAGGCATCGGGGTCTTCATCAACCGCCACCCGACCATCAAGACCCTGGCGCTGGCTTTCCTCGTGCTGGTCGGCATCGCGCTCCTTGCCGAGTCGGTGCACATCGAGATTCCGCAGGCTTATTTGTACTTTGCGATGGCCTTCTCAGCGATCGTGGAGTGGATCAACATCCGCCTGCGAGGGCGGGGGTAGCTCAGCTTTGCACGGCGAGCAGGCTGTGACTGCGTGAGTAAACGAAGTAGAGCGCCAGTCCGAACGCGGACCAGATGAAGAACGCCTCCCAGGTTATCGGCGGCAGCCCCGCCATGAGGAAGGCGCAGAAGCCCATGCCCAGCAGCGGCACCAGCGGCACCAGCGGCGTGCGGAACGGGCGCTTCAGATCGGGGCGGGTTTTGCGCAGTACGATGACGCTGGCGCAGACCATGAAGAAGGCGGCGAGCGTGCCCAGATTGACCAGTTGCGCCACCTTGCCGATCGGCGACAGGCCGGCGATCAGCGCGATGGCCACTCCGGATCCCAGGATCAGGCGCACCGGCGTCTGCGTTTTCGGATTGACCCGGGCCATGGGCTTCGGCAGCAGGCCGTCGCGCGACATCGCCAGCACCACGCGAGTCAGGCCGAAGTAGAGCACCAGCATCACGGTGGTGATGCCGGCGAGGGCGCCGATCGAGATCAGCGCTTCTGCCCAGCCGATGCCGATCTGCTTGAGCGCATCGGCGATGGGGGCTTTCACGTCGATGTGGTCGTAGTGAACCACGCCGGTGAGAATGCCGGAAACGACGATGTAAAGGACGGTACAGATCAGGAGCGACGCGATGATGCCGATCGGCAGGTTGCGCTGCGGCCTGATCGTTTCCTCCGCTGCGGTGGAAACCGCGTCGAAGCCGATGTACGCGAAGAAAATGATCGAGGCGCCGGTGAGGATGCCGTGGTAGCCGAAGTGCGACTGGCCGTCGGCGTCGATGACCTGCCGCGGGATGAAGGGATGCCAATTGGCCGGATTGATGTGCGGTGCGGCCACGATGATGAAGATGGCGACGGCGGTGAGCTTGACGAACACCATGACCATGTTGAATCGGGCCGATTCGCTGACGCCGATCGACAGCAGCACCGACAGCAGCAGCACGATGACCATTGCCGGCACATTGGCGACGCCGCCGTCGAGCGGCGCGTTGGTCAGCGCATGCGGCAGATGCACGCCAAGCAGTTCCAGGATTTTGCCGAAGTAGCCGGACCAGCCGATGGCGACGGTGGAGGTGGCGATGGCATATTCCAGGATCAGGTCCCAGCCGATGATCCAGGCGATCAGCTCGCCGATGCCGGAATAGGCATAGCCATAAGCGCTGCCGGCACCGCCGATGGCGCCCGCCAGCTCGGCGTAGCACAGCGCGGCGAACGCGCAGGCGGTGCCGGATAAGATGAACGACAGCACGATCGCCGGACCGGAATGCTGCGCGGCGACCACGCCGGTGAGCACGAAGATGCCCGTGCCGATGATGCAGCCGATGCCGAGCATGGTCAGGTCGAACGCGCCAAGGCAGCGTTTCAGACCCGTATCGGCATTGACGTCGATCGGTTTGGTGCGGAACAGACTCATGCGTTATCCCTCGGAGTTCTGCTGATAATTGCCGGTTCGAGGCCTGATCGACGCTGGAGTATGCCTGGTGCGGGACCCGGGCGCCTAGCCGGGGGTGTGGCAGGCGGCCGCGCTAGGTGCGCAGAGCGGCCGGCGTGAGTGGACCGAGCGACGCGAGCAGCTCCTCGTAAACCTTCGGAGTGCCCGCGACGATGTTGGGCCCGAGCGAGTACTCCGAGCCGGTGGGCGTTCCCACGCGGCCGCCCGCCTCCTGGATCAACAGCGTTCCGGCCGCCGTGTCCCAGGGCGCGAGCCCGAATTCCCAGAAGCCGTCGACGCGGCCTGCCGCGACATAGGCCAGATCGAGCGAGGCGGCGCCCGGACGGCGGATGCCGGCGGCGACGTTCATGACGGCTTTCAAAATGGCGAGATAGTCGTCGATGTGAGCGGCGGCCATCCGGTAGGGAAAGCCGGTGCCGATGAGAGCGCCTTCGAGGGTGCGCTGGGTACTCACGCGGATCTTCTTGCCGTCGAGCTGTGCGCCGTCGCCGCGTGAGGCGGTGAACAGCTCCTGGCGCATGGGGTCGTAGACGACCGCGTGCTGAAGCCTGCCGCGGTGCTCGACCGCGATCGAGACGGCGAAGGTCGGGAAGCCGTGCAGGAAATTGGTGGTGCCGTCGAGAGGATCGATGATCCACACGTACTCGCTGTCGCCGCTGCGCCCGCTCTCCTCGCCGTGAAAGGCATGATCGGGATGCGTCCGGCGGATGGTGGCGATGATGTCCGCCTCCGCCTGGCGATCGATGTCGGTGACGAAGTCGTTGCGGCCCTTGGTGTCGATTTTCAGCGAATCGAGGCGGGACATGCTGCGGGCGATCAGGTCGCCGGCGCGC
>DASYAC010000221.1:0-29378 GCA_036501585.1 Steroidobacteraceae bacterium | reverse complement strand
CCGTCAGGACGCTTTCTTCATGACCACGTCGGCCACGTTGTTCGGCACTTCCATGTACTTGGCGAACTCCATGGTGTAGTTCGCCCGGCCCTGGCTCATGGAGCGCATGGCGGTGGAGTACTGGAACATCTCGGCGAGCGGTACCTCGGCGGTGACCACTTTGCCCGAGGGTGAATCTTCCATGCCGATGATCTGCCCGCGGCGGCGATTCAAATCGCCGACGATGTCGCCGTAATAGTCCTCGGGCGTCACCACTTCGACCTTCATGATGGGCTCGAGCAACACGGGCTTCGCCTTGCGGAAGCCCTCCTTGAAGCCGATGGACCCCGCGATCTTGAAAGCCATCTCGTTCGAATCGACGTCGTGGTACGAGCCGTCGAACGCCGTGACTTTCACGTCGACGATCGGATAGCCGGCGATCACGCCGGTCTGCACCGCTTCTTGAATGCCCTTGTCGACGGCCGGAATGAACTCGCGCGGCACCGCGCCGCCGACGATGGCGTTCACGAATTCGTAGCCCTTGCCCTGCGGCAGCGGCTCGATCTTGAGCCACACGTGGCCGTACTGGCCGCGGCCGCCCGACTGGCGCACGAACTTGCCCTCGGACTCGACGGTTCCACGCAGCGTCTCGCGGTATGCAACCTGAGGCTTGCCGACGTTGGCTTCCACCTTGAACTCGCGCTTCATGCGATCGACGATGATTTCCAGGTGCAGCTCGCCCATGCCGGAAATGATGGTCTGTCCCGATTCCTGGTCGGTGTGCACGCGGAACGAGGGGTCTTCCTTGGCGAGACGCTGCAGCGCCAGACCCATCTTCTCCTGATCGACCTTGGTCTTCGGCTCGACGGCCACCGAGATCACCGGTTCCGGGAATTCCATCTTCTCCAGAATGATGACCTTCCGAGGATCGGACAGCGTGTCGCCCGTGGTCACGTCCTTGAGGCCGACGGCGGCGGCGATGTCGCCCGCGTGGACCTCCTTGATCTCCGAACGCTCGCTGGCATGCATCTGCAGCAACCGGCCGATGCGCTCGTTGCGGTTCTTGTTCGGCACGAACACCTGGTCGCCCGAATTCAGCGTCCCCGAGTAGACGCGGAAGAAGGTGAGATTCCCCACGAACGGGTCGTTCAAGATCTTGAAGGCGAGCGCCGCGAACGGCTCCTTGTCATCCGCATGCCGGGTCAGCGGCTCGCCGCGCTCGCTCTGCCCCTTGACCGGCGGGACATCGGCCGGCGAGGGCATGTACTCGACCACGGCGTCGAGCACCGCCTGCACACCCTTGTTCTTGAAGGCCGAGCCGCAGGTCACGAGACAAATCTCGTTCTTGAGCGCGCGATTGCGCAAACCGCGCTTGATCTCCTCGTCGCTCAAGTCACCGCTCTCGAGGTACTTGTTGAGCAGGTCATCCGACCCCTCGGCCGCGGCCTCGATCATCTTGCCGCGCCATTCCTGGCAATCCTTCAGCATGTCGGCCGGGATGTCCCGGTACTCGAATTTCATGCCCTGGGTCTCGTCGTCCCACCAGATGGACTTCATCTTGATGAGATCGACCACGCCCACGAACGCGTCCTCCGCGCCGATGGGCAGCTGAATCGGGACCGGGTTGCCGTTGAGGCGCGTCTTGATCTGCTCCACGCAGCGCAGGAAATTCGCGCCCGCCCGGTCCATCTTGTTGACGAACGCGACGCGCGGGACGCCGTACTTGTTCATCTGGCGCCAGACCGTCTCGGACTGCGGCTGCACGCCCGACACCGCGCAATACACCGCGATGGCCGAATCGAGCACGCGCAGGCTCCGTTCCACCTCGATGGTGAAGTCGACGTGGCCCGGAGTGTCGATGATGTTGATGCGATGCTCGGGAAAGCCCTTGTCCATTCCCTTCCAGAAGCAGGTGGTGGCGGCGGCCGTGATGGTGATGCCGCGCTCCTGCTCCTGTTCCATGTAGTCCATGACGGCCGCGCCGTCGTGCACTTCGCCGATTTTGTGGGAGACGCCGGTGTAGAACAGGATTCTTTCGGTCGCAGTCGTCTTGCCCGCGTCGATATGCGCAGAGATACCGATATTGCGATATCGCTCGATGGGCGTCGTACGTGACACGATGTTTCCCAGGCGCTACGCGCCGAATTTAACGGGGTCGAAGCGACCCCGTCCGATGAACATATATAAGGCCGGCGGAACGCTTTACCAGCCTACGGCGCGCCTACCAGCGGTAGTGCGCGAACGCCTTGTTGGCCTCGGCCATGCGGTGCGTGTCCTCGCGCTTGCGCACGGCGGCCCCGCGATTTTCGGCGGCCTCCAGCAATTCGGCGGCCAGTCGATGGGCCATGGACTTCTCGCTCCGGTCGGTCGCCGCCTCGATCACCCAGCGCATCGCGAGGGTCTGGCGGCGGTTGGCGCGTACCTCGACGGGCACCTGATAGGTGGCGCCGCCGACGCGGCGCGATTTCACTTCGACCACCGGCTTCACGTTGTCGAGCGCCTGCTGCAAGAGCGCGATGGCATCGCCCCCGGCACGGCCGGTCTTGTCCCCGATGCGGTCGATGGCGCCGTAGACGATCTTCTCGGCCACCGACTTCTTGCCCCGCTCCATCACCATATTGATGAACTTGGCCAACATATCGTTTCCGAACTTGGGATCCGGAAGAATGGTGCGATGCGGTGCTGCTGCTCTGCGGGACATGGAAACCTTCTCTGCTTATGAGCCTTGAGGGCTTATTTCTTGGGGCGCTTGGCGCCGTACTTGGAGCGTCCCTGGCGACGGTCGCCGACGCCGGCACAGTCGAGGGCGCCGCGGACCGTGTGATATCGAACGCCCGGGAGATCCTTGACGCGGCCGCCGCGGATCAACACCACCGAGTGTTCCTGCAGGTTATGGCCTTCGCCGCCGATGTAGCTCGACACTTCGTAACCGTTGGTCAGCCGTACGCGGCACACCTTGCGCAGCGCCGAATTGGGCTTTTTCGGCGTCGTGGTGTACACGCGCGTGCACACCCCGCGCTTCTGCGGCGAGGCCGCCAACGCCGGCACCTTGGACTTCCAGGCGGGCTCGTTGCGGCCGGTACGGATGAGTTGGGTCGTCGTCGCCATAAATACCTTATTAAGGAGCCGCCGGAGCAGGTCCCATACCTTGAAAAGACGTAAAGCTAGCCGCGCCTGGGTCGGGCGACAAAGGCCGGCGATTGTAGGAAGGGGTCGGCTGAGTGTCAAGGTGACAGGGTGTCGGGCCGCAGCAAAGGCCGGCGCCGTGGCCCCGGCCGCCACGTGAGCCCGCCGGCGCCACATGGTCCGCCGACGGTGCGTGGCCCGCCGGCGCCGCATGGCCCGCTAAACGCCCGCGGTTCCCGGCGCGGCCGGCCTGACTTGACAAAATATCGAATCGTCACTCAGATGCCAAGGCAAGCTCGGCGAGAGTGTCCTACAGGAGCGGCGATTGGCGCAGGCCGAGCAGAAAGAGATTGTCTGGTTCAATGCGGTGCGTGGCATCGCCGCCACCGAGGTTTGCGCCAGCCACCTGCGCTCATTCCTGTTCGTGAATTTCGCGGCGGTCGCCCGGCCCACCGCCCTGGTCCGCGTGTTCTACTTTGCCACGGGCCTCGGTCACGAGGCCGTCGTGATCTTCTTCGTCATGAGCGGCTGGCTCGTGGGCGGATCGGTCTGGCGGCAGCAGCGCGACGGACGTTTCTCCTGGCGCGATTACGGGACCGCTCGATTGACCCGGCTCTGGTTGGTGTTGATTCCGGCGCTCCTCTGGACCGAAGCGGTCGACCATATCGGAGTTTCGATCTCGGGTGGATACGGCTACGACGGCAGCCAGATCGGCATGTCCTCCAGCGGACCGGGCAATGATGCGCCTCTCGACCTGTCGATGACGGCCTTCGCCGGAAACGCCTTCTTCCTGCAGACCATCCTCGTGCCCGTGCTCGGAACCAACGGCCCGCTCTGGAGCCTCGCCTATGAATTCTGGTACTACGCGGTATTTCCGCTGTTCGGCTGGGCCTGGCACCGGCGGGGTTCCTGGCACACGCTCGGATTCGCCGTGGCGGGTGCCGCGATCCTGATTTCGCTGCCGGCCGCCATCCAGGCCGGATTCGTCGTCTGGCTTCTCGGGTGGCTCGCCGCCCTCCTGTTCCCGCGGGTGCGCGCGTCGGCGGCCATGCCTTTGGCCTTCGCCTCCCTGATCCTCACGATCGGCTTGCTCGTCCTGTTCAAGCATCGACCGATCACCGGGTCCGCCATCTATCTGGGCGTCGCCGTGGCCGCACTGCTCGCCGGCCTCCGGCTCCTGCCGAATTCGACCGCGCTTCCGTGGGCGCAGTCCGCAGCGTCTCATCTCGCCAAGATTTCCTACACGCTGTACCTGTTTCATTTTCCGCTGCTGGCGCTTTGCTTCTTTTCGCTGCACCTGGCACAGCGGCAGCCGAGCGCGCCGGTCTACGGCGAATTCGCGAGTCTGTTGTGCGCGGTGCTGATCGTCGCCACGGGTCTTTGGTACCTCTTCGAGCGCCGGACGGAATCGGTCAGACGGCGTGTGCGGAAACTTTGGGCGCCGGAGTGATGGGCTGACGTGCACGCCCGCCATGGTTGAAGGTTCGCTCGGGACCGGCCAGATAGGTGATGCGTCTGCCGGCGCGGCACGGTCCGTGCCAGAGCCGCTGTCCGCCACTATGCTTTGCGCGGATGCCCGCCGCGATTCCGGTGCTATTCAACCTTAGCGTATTCAAGCGGCATCGGTTCGGCAACGCCGGGTGGCGGCATCCCCACACCTTCATAGATCTGCTTCAAGCTCAAGCGCAGTCCCAAGCAAGAAGACTCCACGACATCGTCCGGCTGGTTCAAAAGATAGCCCCGCCAACCGCTGCTTTCACGACGGTAGAGCTCCACATGCATGCGATCCTGATCGACTATCCCGTACTCGCGCAACGACTCCAGAGTTGTATAGCTCGCGCGCTTCTCCCTACGGTCGATAAGCGCGGTTGAGGGTGACACCACTTCGATGATGAAGCATGGCCGCGCGACAAAGAGGTCATGTCGGTCGCTGCGATCGCAGCACACGCTGAGGTCGGGATAGTAAAAGCTGTTGTGCGTCTCGACATAGACCTTCATGTCCGAGCCGAATACCTGGCAACCCGAGCGGCTACCAGTGGCAGCGCCTCGCGCCCGATAAACGAGATTGGAGGCAATCAGATTGTGCGCGCGTTTTGCGCCGGACATGGCGTAGATTTCGCCATTCACGTACTCGGACTTGACCAGACTCTTTGCCTCCCGATCAAGGTACTCGGCGGGGCTCAGAGGGGCGGGTTTCGGTTGCATGACAGGGGTTCCATGATCACGCGGCGAATATCGCATGGCCGCCCCGTCTCGACAAGGAGCCCATCTCGCGCCATCTCCCTACCGAAGCTGCGCCCGCGCGCAACCCCCAAATACCACCCCCTGGCAAGGGTTGGCCCCCAGGTTATACGCGAGTTCGGCCGGCCGCTCGATGCGCCACAGCGCGAAATCGGCGCGCTTCCCCACCTCCAGCGTTCCCACCTCCTCTTGCAGGCCGAGCGCCCGCGCGGCGTGGCGAGTTGCCCCGGCAAGCGCCTCCTCCGGCGTCAGACCGAACAACGTGCATGCCATGTTGAGCGCCAGCAATATCGACGTGCACGGCGAAGTGCCGGGATTCGCGTCGGTCGACACGGCCAAAGGAACTCCGGCCGCACGCAACACAGGCACCGGCGGTGGCGTAGTCTGGCGCAACGTGAAATAGGCGGCGGGCAGCAGCACGGCCACCGTGTCCGCAGTCGCGAGCGCCCGCGCGCCGTGCTCACTCACATACTCGAGATGGTCCGCAGACAGCGCGCCATAGCGCGCTGCCAGCTCCGCGCCGCCCATGTCGCTCAACTGTCCCGCGTGGACGTGCGCGCGCAGACCCTTGTCCCGGGCGGCGCGAAGGAAAATTTCGGTCTCCTCCAGCGTGAAGGCGATGTTCTCGCAGAAAGCATCGACGGCATCGATCAATCCGGCCGACGCGAGCGCGTCGAGCCACGGACCGCTGACCTCGGCGACGAATGCTGCGCGTCGATCGCGAAATTCAGGCGGCAAGGCATGAAGCCCGAGGAAGGTGGTTTTGATCGATACGGGCAGCTCGCGGCCCAGCGCGCGCGCCACCTCGAGCATCCGCCGCTCCGTGTCGAAATCCAACCCGTAACCCGATTTCACTTCGATGGTGGTGACCCCCTCGGACATCAGCCGGAGCGCCCGAATCTTCGCCGCCGCCGTCAGCTCCCGCGCATTCGCGGCACGGGTGGCATTGACGGTCGACTGGATGCCGCCGCCGGCTCGCGCGATCTCCTCGTACGGCACCCCGCACAACCGCTTCTCGAACTCCTCCACACGATTGCCGCCGTATACCAGGTGGGTGTGGCAATCGATCAATCCCGGCGTCAACCAGAGACCCGCGCATTCTTCGAGCGGGATGCGCTGCGCATCGGCGCGGCGCCTGCCCTCGGCGGCCGAACCCATCCACGCGATGCGCCCGCCCTTTACCGCGAGCGCATCTGCCGACGACTTGCCATAGGCGTCACCGCCCGCGACCATGGTGGCAATGTTGGCCCCAACCCACACCCTGTCCCACTCACCCTCGAGCGCTGCTTGCACTGGTTCCACCGTCCTCAGTTGCCGGCGCCGCGTGGTTGCCGCACCGCCGTTTGCCGTTCTGTCGATGATACGGCAAGCTTGCCTGTCTATACAGGCATAGGCAGGTTATGGCTCGACTATTTCGATTGGAAACGGCGCTGCTGCCGCAGGGCTGGGTGCGCAACGCGCGGGTCAGCGTCGGCGAGGATGGCGCCATCGCCCGGATCGACATTCCGTCCCCGGGCGGTGCCGATGACGTGGCCGTCGTTGATCACGAGCGCGCCGAGGAAATCCGAGGCATCGTGGTACCGGGCATGTCCAACGCGCACAGCCACGCCTTTCAGCGCGGCATGGCGGGCAATACGGAGTTCAGACTCTCCGCTCGCGACAGCTTCTGGACCTGGCGCCAGGCCATGTACGCCCTCGCCAATCGCATCACGCCCGAGGATTTGAAGGTACTCGCCGGCCAGCTGTTCGTGGAGATGCTGACGGCCGGCTACACGGCGGTCGCCGAGTTCCATTACATTCATCGCCCGCTCGGCGGCGGGATGTATGGGGAATCGAATGCCTTGTGGGAAGCCGTTGCGTCCGCGGCCGCGGACACCGGCATCGCGATGACCTTCCTTCCCACGCTTTATCAGACCAGCGATTTCGGCGCGGCACCGCTCAGACCGGAGCAATCGCGCTTCGCGTTGACGACCGATGAGTTCCTGAAGGCCGTCGAGACGCGATTGCGCGAGGACGGGAACGCGGAATTTCGAACCCGCCGCACGGGAGTCGCGTTTCACAGTCTTCGTGCGGTTCCGCTGCCGGTGCTCACGCGGGCGGCGCGAGTGCTGCGGGAACTGGCCGCCGGGCTGCCGCTGCACATTCACGTCGCCGAGCAGGTCAAGGAGATCGAGTCGTGCCTGGCGCACACGGGCCGGCGGCCTGTCGAGCTCCTGCTCGATACCGGGCTCATCGACCGGCACTGGTGCCTGGTGCACGCCACCCATTCCACTGCCGCGGAGCTCCGGCGCATTGCAGACGCAGGCGCCTCGGTCTGCGTGTCCATCACGACCGAGGCCAACCTGGGAGACGGCTTTTTCGACGCGGCCCGGTTTTTGAAGCTCGGCGGCCGCATGTGCGTGGGCTCCGACAGCCAATCGACGGTCAGCCCGGCGGAGGAACTGCGGTGGATGGAGTACCAGGCGAGGCTGCGCAAAAGGCGCCGCGGCGTACTCGCGGACCCGGCGCAAACTCACGTCGGCACGCGTCTTTGGCGCGACGCCGCCCGGGAGGGCGCACGGGCGATCGGTCAACCTGCGGGCGTCATCGAGGTCGGCGCGCGGGCCGATTGGGTGGTGCTCGATCCCGACCACCCGAGCATGGTGGGAGGCACCGACGAGGCGGCCCTGGACCATGTGATCTTCGCCGGCGGCAGCGCGGCGATTCGCGATGTCATGGTGGGCGGCCGCTGGGTGATCAAGGACGGCCGGCATGCACTCGCGGACTCCCTGGCTGGGCCGTTCCGGGACCTCATGCGGAGCCTGACCCGCGGCAGTTGACCGTACCTGTATATACAGCTTAAGCTAAAGGCCGCCATGGACAAGTCTTCCGCAGCCCTGCAACCCCTGTACCTCAAGGTGAAGCGGCACATCCTGGACAATATCGATTCCGGGAAGTGGGCCACCTCGGCCCGCGTTCCCTCCGAGAACGAGATCGTCAAATCGTTCGGCGTGTCCCGCATGACCGCCAATCGCGCCTTGAAGGAGCTGCGGGACGAGGGCGTCCTGGTGCGCATCGCCGGCGTCGGCAGTTTCGTGGCGGATCGGCACGCGCGGGCGCATCCGCTCGAAATCCGCAGCATTGCGGACCAGATCCGCGAGCGCGGCCATACGCATCGCGCGCAGATCGTCGCGCTGGAGCGCGTACGCGCGGTCGCCGACCTGGCGGAGGACTTCGGCGTCGCTCCGCGGACCGAGCTCTTCTGCTCCGTGATCGTGCATTTCGAGAACGACCGGCCGATGCAGCTGGAAGATCGCTACGTGTCGCCCGCCCTGGCGCCTGACTATCTGTCGGTCGACTTCGGACGCACCACGCCGCACGACTATCTCATCGATGTGGCACCGCTCCAGGAGGCGGAGCATCTGTTGCGGGCGGTCATGCCGGACGAGCGAACCCGCAAGCTCTTGGCGATGAAACGCGACGAGCCGTGCCTGCTCGTGATCCGGCGTACCTGGACCGCGGGCCAGATCGCCTCGGTGGCGCGCCTCTACCATCCCGGCTCCCGATACGAACTGTCGGGGCGCTTTCGCCCCAAGGATTGAATCATGCTCACATCCGTCAAGTCTCGAACCATTCGCGCACCGCGTGGAACCACGCTCTCCGCCCGCTCCTGGATGACGGAGGCGCCGCTCCGCATGCTCATGAACAACCTCGATCCCGAAGTTGCCGAGAATCCGAACGATCTCGTCGTGTACGGCGGCATCGGGCGCGCCGCGCGGGATTGGAATTGCTACGACAAGATCGTCGAGACGCTGAAGCGGCTGACGGAGGATGAGACCCTCCTCGTGCAGTCGGGCAAGCCCGTGGGCGTGTTCCCGACCCATCCCGACGCACCCCGCGTATTGATCGCGAACTCCAATCTCGTGCCGCACTGGGCCACCTGGGAACATTTCCACGAGCTCGACCGCAAGGGTCTCGCGATGTACGGACAGATGACCGCGGGCTCGTGGATCTACATCGGCAGCCAGGGCATCGTGCAAGGCACCTACGAGACCTTCGCGGAGATGGGCAAGCGCGATCATGCCGACCAGGTGGCCGGCAAGTGGATATTCACGGCCGGTCTCGGCGGCATGGGCGGTGCTCAGCCGCTCGCGGCCACCATGGCGGGGTTCAGCATGCTGGCGGTGGAATGCCGCGAGAGCCGCATCGCCATGCGGCTCAAGACCGGTTATCTCGACGCGCAGGCGAAATCGCTGGATGAAGCGGCCGCGATGCTCGAGGATGCGAAGCGCAAAGCCAGGCCGATCTCGGTCGGACTGCTCGGCAACGTGGTCGATGTGCTCGCCGAGATGCTCGAGCGCGGCATCCGCCCCGATGCCTTGACCGATCAGACCTCGGCGCACGATCCGGTGAACGGCTACCTCCCGCAGGGCTGGACCGTCGAGCAATGGGACGAGCGCCGCGAGAGCGACCCCCGAGGCACCACCGCGGCCGCGGCCCGTTCGATGGCGAAGCACGTCGAGTATCTGCTGCGCTACAAGGCGATGGGGCTGCCGGTATTCGATTACGGCAACAACTTGCGGCAGGTGGCCAAGGACTCGGGAGTCGCCCGGGCCTTCGACATTCCGGGGTTCGTCCCCGAATACGTCCGCCCGCTCTTCTGCCGCGGGATCGGACCGTTTCGCTGGGCGGCGCTCTCCGGCGACCCGGAGGACATCTACAAGACCGATGCCAAGGTGCGCGAGCTCATCCCCGACGATCCGCACCTGCATCATTGGTTGGATATGGCGCGGTCGAGAATTCATTTTCAGGGCCTGCCGGCACGCATCTGCTGGGTGGGGCTCGGTCAACGCCACCGCCTCGGACTTGCCTTCAACGAGATGGTCGCGAAGGGCGAGCTGTCGGCGCCGGTCGTGATCGGCCGCGACCATCTCGATTCGGGTTCCGTGGCGAGTCCGAACCGTGAGACCGAGGCGATGCGCGACGGGTCGGACGCCGTGTCGGACTGGCCGCTCTTGAACGCGCTCTTGAACACCGCCGGCGGAGCGACCTGGGTCTCCATCCACCATGGGGGCGGCGTGGGCATGGGGTATTCGCAGCATGCGGGCGTGGTGATCGTATGTGACGGCACCGAAGCCGCCGGCCGCCGCGTGAAGCGCGTGCTGTGGAACGATCCCGGAACCGGCGTCATGCGCCACGCGGACGCCGGCTACCCGATTGCCATCGACTGTGCACGCGACCAGGGCCTAGACTTGCCCATGATCGCAAGCTCCGGCACCAGGTCAGGCGGCTCCTCGTGACCGAGGCGGTCGAGCTCCGCGCCGGCCGCTTGACGCTCGCGGACCTGCGCCGGATTTTCGGTGCTCCCGTCGCGCTGTCGGTCGGCCCGGACGACCGCTCCCGCATCGCCGCCGCGGCGGCTCTGGTCGGCAGGATCGTGTCGGCCGGCGATGCCGCTTACGGCATCAACACCGGCTTCGGTCTGCTGGCACAAACCCGCATTCCGGACGATCAGCTCGCGCTGCTGCAGAGAAACCTCCTGCTGTCCCACGCGGCCGGAGTGGGTGAGCCGCTGTCCGATCCGGTGGTGCGATTGATCCTGGCGCTCAAGGTCAATGCCCTCGCGCGCGGCTACTCGGGCATTTCCGAGGCACTGATCGAGGCGCTGCTGGCACTGCTGCGGCACGAGGTGTACCCGCTCATCCCGGCGCAGGGCTCGGTGGGCGCCTCCGGCGATCTTGCGCCTCTGGCGCATCTCTCCGCGGTGCTCCTCGGCATCGGCCATGTGCGTGTCGGCGGCAAGACCTTGCCGGCGGCGGAAGGACTCGCGCACGCCGGTCTCGAGCCCGCAACGCTCGGCGCCAAGGAGGGGCTCGCGCTGATCAACGGCACTCAGGTATCCACCGCGCTCGCGCTCGCCGGGCTGTTCGGAGCCGAGGATGTGCTCGCAGCGGCGATCGTCGCCGGCGCCATGTCGGTCGACGCCCTCAAAGGAAGCGATGCGCCGTTCGACGACCGCATTCATCGGGCGCGGGGCCAGCTGGGGCAGATCGCGGTTGCCGAGGAATATCGGCGCCTGACCGCCGGCAGCGAAATCCGTGCCTCGCACGTGGATTGTTCGCGCGTGCAGGACCCCTACTCGTTTCGCTGCCAGCCGCAGGTCATGGGCGCCTGTCTCGACCTGATCCGGCATTGCGCCGGGACGCTTCGGACCGAAGCGAACGCGGTGACCGACAATCCCTTGCTGTTCGTCGAACAGGGCGACGTGCTGTCGGGGGGGAATTTCCACGCCGAGCCCGTGGCATTCGCCGCCGATACGCTCGCGCTCGCGCTTGCCGAGATCGGCAACCTGTCGGAGCGCCGCATGGCCGTGCTGATCGACCCCAAGATGAGCGGCCTGCCGGCGTTCCTGGTGGAGAACAGCGGCCTCAATTCCGGATTCATGATCGCCCAGGTAACCGCGGCGGCACTCGCGTCGGAGAACAAGAGCATCGCCGCTCCCTGCAGCGTGGATTCCATTCCAACCTCCGCCAACCAGGAGGATCATGTGAGCATGGCCACCCACGCCGCGCGCCGCCTGGGTCCGATGGTGGAGAACGTCGCGGCCATCGTCGGGATCGAACTGCTCGCGGCCGCTCAGGGCATCGACTTCCATCGTCCGGCGCGCTCATCCGCATCGCTGGAGACGGTGCATGCCGATATTCGCCGCGAGGTCGCGCATTATGCGGCCGACCGATATTTCGCTCCGGACATCGAAACGGCGAAGCAATGGGTGAAAAGCGGCCGATTCTCGCCGCTCGTCCGGCGGCTGCTGCCGTCTCGAGCCTGATGCGATGAGAGTCCTCGCCCTTCTGTCCGGCTCACTCGCCGTCGCATGTCTCTGGGTAACCGCGAGCCCCGCGGCGCAGGTGAATCTCGCCACGGTGACCTGCAACAAGTATGAGAACGAAATCGTCGGCTCGCCCGATGCCGCGCAATCCTCTGACGCCGCACAATCCTCCTCCGCGGCGGCGCCCAAGGGACCCGTCCTCGCTCCCGCGGCTCCGGCGCGTCCCGACGCCATCAATACCGTCATGTGGCTGTTCGGCTTCTCGGTGGCGAAGGCCGGAGATCACTTCATGTACGGCGACGCCCTGACCTCGTTCGGTTTCGCGCTGGACGCCGAATGCAAGAACGACCCGAGCGCCAGTCTCCTGCAAGCGGTCGCCGCCGTCAGGCTGAACCGGGACAAGCCGATGGACTTGGCCGCGCTCAATTGCGAAACCTTCGAGTCCCGGCACGCCGAGTCGGCGAAATCGGACCCGGAGAGCGCGAGAACCATCATGATGTGGCTGTTCGGCTATTCAGTGGGTCTGTCCGGCAACCATGTACTCGATACAGAAGGCGTCGAACGCTTCGCCGACGCCCTCGAGACCCAGTGCACCCGCAATCCCAACGACAGCCTGTTCGACGTGCTGTCCTCGCTCGGCCGGCCAGCCAAGCGCTAGCGTCGCACCGGCCCGGCCGGGCGTGGGCTGCGTCCGACGATTCGACGAGCCTCCGTCCGATTGCCTCGCGCGCGATCGGCCGCACAATGGCCCATTCAATTCCAAGCAAGACAGGAGACCAGCCATGGGTGCCACTGCGCAGGGTGACTCGCCGAGCGATCAATTCAGCGATCAATTTCACGATTTATTCGACGGCGTCGAGGATCTGATCAAGCGGGTCGCTGAAATCGACAGCCCGGAGATTCAAAAGATCCGCGCGAAGGCCCGGGTGGCGCTCATGGCGGCCAGAAGCGCGGTCGAGGATGGAGCCAGTCACATCGGCCGCCAGGCGCGGCGGGCTGCCGCGACGACCGACGATTATCTGCGCGAGTATCCCTGGTACGCACTTGGGCTGGGGGCGATCATCGGCATCGGCGCCGGGGTATTGATGACGCGCGGGCGGGATTAGGAATCGGGCGACGGCCTCCGGGATGGCGCGCCTACAAGTCTTCCTTGATCGTAGGACATCGCCTACTCCGACTCGCGCCGGCTCCCGACAGGACGCATGGCGAGTCCATAGATACTGGGCGCTCATGACGCTTCGCATCCTGTATGTCGAGGATAACCCGCTCGTGCGGGAAGTCACTGCCGAGCTGCTCGCCCAGGACCAAAGACAGATCGTCTCCCTCGCGACCGCCGAGGAGGCGCTGGACGAATTCAAAGTGAAGCCTTTCGATGTCGTGATCACCGACATCAGCCTGCCCGTCATGTCGGGATTGGACCTGGCGCGCAACCTTCTCCTGCTCAAGCCCACCGTCCCGATCATCATCGCCTCGGGCTATGCGCTCACCGCCGTCGTGCCCAATCTGGGACCCAACGTACGCACGATCGTGAAGCCCTTCGAGGCCGATCAGATCGACTCGCTCATCACGGATCTCTGCGCAGCCTAGTCGGCAGTTGCGGATTCCTTGGCGGGCCGCAGGTATAGATGACGCCGCGTCAGCGGCAAGCGGGCGTGCTGCGGACCTCGTTTGCTCGCCAGCACCTGGTAGATGCCGATGTGGCCGGATTCGAACTCCAGAGCGCATGCCGACATGTACAACCGCCACACCCGATACGTGGCCTCGCTCACGTACTCGAGCGCCCGCGAGCGGCGCCGCTCCAGCCGTTCGACCCAGGCACGAAGGGTCAGTGCGTAATGCGCGCGCAGCGCCTCGACATCCGTGATCTCGAACCGTGCGTCCTCCATGTAGCGCTGAATATTGCTGATGTTGTCGAGCTGTCCGTCCGGGAAGACATAGCGGTTGATGAATTCGGTCGACAGGTTCTTGTCCCACCCCGCCTCCTCGTGCGTGATCCCATGGTTCAAGAACAACCCGCTGGGCTTCAGCAGCCGGTGCACGGTGTCGAAGTACAGCGGCAAATTCTTCAGACCCACGTGCTCGAACATTCCCACGCTCGAGATTTTGTCGTACACCTCGAGCCCTTCGAGATCGCGGTAGTCCTTGAGCTCGACGGTCACCCGCTCCTCGAGTCCCGCTTCCGCGATCCGCTGCCGGGCGACCTCGAGCTGTCTCTCGCTCAAGGTGACGCCGTGCGCTTGCACGCCGTGGTGGCGCGCGGCATGGATCACGAGAGCGCCCCAGCCGCAACCGATGTCCAGAAGACGCTCGCCCGGTTTCAGCAGGAGTTTTCGGCAGATGTGCTCGAGCTTTGCCTGCTGTGCGTCGTCCAGGTCGTAGTCCGCCGCCTCGAAGTAGGCGCAGGAATAGACCATCGCCCGGTCGAGCCACAGCCGGTAGAACTCGTTGGAGACGTCGTAGTGGAAGTGGATGGCGTCCCGGTTCTCGTCCTTGGAATGTCCGCGGACTTCCCGCCCGTGGGAAGGGGCGAGGCCCGAGCCCTGCGATTCGCCGCGGCCTTCGATCTCACGGAGCGAATGCTTGTTGAGCTTGCGTAATTTCCGCGCCATCAGCAGGGCGCTGAACCGCTCGCCGACCGGCAGCCTCAGCGCTTCCAGATGGTCCTTCAAGCACAGCGCGGCGAACAGGTCGCCCTCGATGTCGACATCGGAGCGAAAGTACGCTTCCGCCAGCCGCAGCGGATCTTTCCCGAGAATCAGCATGCTGACCGCGTGGGGATTTCGGAACCAGAGGGTGAAGCGCGAATCCGCCGGCGCCGCCTCCGGGGCGCCCACCGCGAAGGAGGGACCCTCCCACAGGCGGACCGCAAAGCTGAAAGGAAGATGCCGGAACACTTGCCGGAGAAGCGCAGCGGCCAATTCCGCTCCGCGATAGGAAGCGGCGCCGGCCGGCTCCGTCCCCTCGGCGGCCGATGGGCGAACCAATGCGCGGGGCTCGGCAAGAGGGCCGGAAAAAGTGGAGTCTCCCATGGTCGTCACTCAGCACAAATATGGGTGGAATACCCCCATGTTTTCACCGCAACTCGGAGCCCCGGAATCAGTCAAATTTCTGAGGAAGTGTCGGATTCCTCCTACATTTGTTGCGCCGCAACTTGCGGCTTCCTGACCGCCAAATCTCAGGGTTACGGGCTGCGGGGCAGCGAAACCTGAAACGTCGTCCGCTCATCGCGCCCGGTGGTCACCTCGACGCTCCCACCGTGCGCCTTGACCACCTGATACACGATATAAAGGCCCAGACCCAGTCCCTCGCTGCGGCCGGCGGGCCTGTGTCCGCCGCGGAACGGATCGAAGAGATGGTTCATCAGTTCGGGCGGGATCGTGCCTCGATTGCCCACGTTGAGAATGACCTCTTCCTGTTTGGTTCCATCCAGCTGCGTCACGACAGGCCCCGTCGGGTCGCCGTGTTTCAAGGCGTTGCCGATCAAATTGGTGGCGACCTGGGCGATTCGCTCGGGATCCCAATGGCCCGCGAAGCTGCCGCTATAGACGGTCTCGATGAGGCGCCCCGGCGAGGCCGCCTGGCATTCACGGACCACCCGCTCCACCAGGGCTTTGATGTCTCCCGGCTCGCGCTTGAGCACGATGCCCCCGGCGAGGCGCGCCCGGGCCAGATCGAGCATGTCCTCGATGAGGCGCCCCATGTGCTTGCCGCTCGCCAGTATGCGGGTGGAGGCCTCTTGCGCGTGAGGGTCGTCGGAGCGGCGTTTGAGAAGCTGGGCCGACGCCAGGATGGCGCTCAGCGGATTGCGCAAGTCGTGGGCGAGCAGCGCGCTGAACATCTCATTGAGCCTGAGCGTCTCGGTACGGTCCTTGAGATCCTGGGCGAGCCGCACGCGCTGGCGGTAAAGCTGGAAGAAAACGTCCGCCTTGTTCTTGAGTATATGCGGCTCGATCGGCTTGTAGATGAAATCCACCGCTCCGGATTCGTAGCCCTTGAAGACGCGTTGCGCCTCGCGGGCGCCGGCCGTCACGAAGATGATGGGCACGTGACGCGTCCGCTCGCTTCCCCGCATCAGCTCCGCGAGCTCGAAGCCGTCCATCTCGGGCATCTGCACGTCCAGGAACGCCAAAGCGAAATCGTGGACCAGAAGGAGCTCCAGCGCCTCGGCGCCGGATTGGGCGGTCAAGGTCTCGATACCGTCGCCCTGCAACAGGGCGGACAGCGCGAGCAAATTCTCGCGAAGGTCGTCCACCAGCAGGCATTTGATTTCCGGCATGCACCTATCCAAGAGGTCAACCCATCCGCAAAGACGTACCGGTACCGATGGTCCGAAAAAGATCGGCGATCCGCTCGAGCGGCAGCACGAAGTCCGGCGCCCGGAGCTCCATGGCCGAAAGCACCATGGTGGGAACTTGAGCCGTTTCCGGTTCCTGCACCACGGTGATGCCTCCGGCGTCATGCACCGCCGCCAGGCCTTCCGCGCCGTCTTCGTTGGCGCCCGTCAAGATGACGCCGAGCAGCCGCGGTCCATAGACCTCCGCCGCCGATTCGAACAGCACATCGATCGAAGGACGAGAATGATGCACCAAATCATCGGTGGACAAGGCCAATTGCGGCCCCTGATCCACCAACAAATGGTAGTTCGAAGGAGCGAAGTATACAGTTCCCGGCGCCACCGGCTCCTTGTCCTGCGCCTCGCGCACCTCGAGCGCGCATTTGGCGGAGAACACTTCCGTCAAAAGGCTCGGCCGATCGCGCGGAACATGCAGCACGACGAAAATCGCGACGGCAGCGCGCTCGCTGAACGCCGGAAGCAGCTCGGCGAGTGCCTGGACGCCGCCCGCGGACGCTCCGATGACCACGGCCTGAATCCCGGTGATCGCGGGCCGCCCGATGCCGCGCATCCGCGAGGGGCTGGAATGGCCGTTCACGCGGCCCCTCCCTTCTGGTAGATCCTGTCCTCGCGCACGAAAGGCTGGAATGCGCCGTCCTGCGCCGAGAAGCGCAGGGACTCCTTGGAGCCTATGCCGAGGAACCCGTTGCGGCACAGAGACTCGCGAAACAACCCCAGCGCCCGGTCCCGAAGCGCAAGGTTGAAGTAAATGAGCACGTTGCGGCACGAGACCAATTGGACCTCGGCGAACACGCTGTCGGTCGCGAGGCTGTGATCCGAGAACACGATGTGATCGCGGAGCGATTTGTCGAATATCGCGCGGCCGTAGGCGGCGGTGTAGTAGTCGGACAGGGAGGACGTGGCGCCGGACTGGCGGTGGTTCACGGTGAACCCCGCGATCCGGTCGATCGGATACACGCCGGCCTCCGCACGCTTCAACGTATGCGGATTGATGTCCGTCGCATAAATCAGCGTCCGCTGCAAGAGCCCTTCCTCCCGAAAGAGAATGGCGAGCGAATAAGCCTCCTCGCCGGCGCTGCAGCCCGCCACCCACACCTTGAGCGAGGGATAGGTTCGCAGCAGCGGCAGGACATGCTCGCGTAAGGAACGGAAGTAGGTCGGATCCCTGAACATCTCGCTGACCTGCACGGTGAGGTGATCGAGCAACGCCGGGAAGATCGCCGGCTCGTGCATCACCCGGTCCTGCAGCTGCGACAAGGTGTCGCAGCTGAAGCGCACCATGGCCGTCTTCACGCGCCGACGGAGCGAGGCCGCCGCATAGCCGCGGAAATCGTAATGATACAAATGATAGATCGCCTCGATGAGCAGGTGAAATTCGATCTCGAATCTCCTGCTCGCGGCGGCATGCCCGGTCTCTATTTCGGCATCCATACGCGCACGAGCGACAGGAGCTTCTCGACGTCAAGAGGCTTTGCGATATAGTCGTTCGCGCCGGCGGCCAGACACTTTTCCTGATCGTCCCTCATGGCCTTGGCGGTGAGCGCGACGATGGGCAGCTTTTGCCACTCCGCCCGCTTGCGTATCTCGCGCATGGCGGTGAGCCCGTCCATCTCGGGCATCATGATGTCCATGAGCACCAGGTCGATGCCGGCCGAGGGCGAGGCGGTGCTGCGGGCAAGCACCTCGAGCGCCTCGCGGCCGTTGCGCGCGATCTCGACCGTGGCGCCGTTCGGCTCGAAGACGCTGGTCAGCGCGAAGATATTGCGTACGTCGTCCTCGACCACGAGAATCCGGCGGCCCTCGAGCGAGCTGTCGCGATTGCGCGCGGTCCTGAGCATCTGCTGGTGCGCCGGCGGCAGAGTCGACTCCACCTGGTGCAGAAACAGCGTGACCTCGTCCAGCAGCCGTTCGGGCGATCGCGCATCCTTGATGATGATCGACTTCGAGTAACGGCCCAGCCGCCGCTCTTCGTCGCTCGACAACGACCGGCCCGTGTACACGATGACCGGAGGGAACGAGACTTCCTCCTGCTGCGCCATTCGCTCGAGCAGGTCGTAGCCGCTCAAATCAGGCAGATTGAAATCCAGCACCACGCAATCGAAGGTCGCCGCCGAGAGCTCCCGCAGCGCTTCGCCGGCGCTCTCCACCGCCGTGATCTGCACGTCGCCGTGGCCGAGGAGCTGGCGCAGGCTTTCGCGCTGCCGCGGATCGTCCTCCACGATGAGCACGCGGTGAACGCTCTGCGACAGCTTGTCCTCGATCCGGTGCAGCGCCTCGACCAGCTCCTCGCGTTTCGCGGGTTTCAGCGCATAGCCCACCGCGCCCAGTTCGAGTGCCTCGCGCTTGTAGTCCGCGACCGATGCCATGTGGACCGGGATGTGGCGGGTTCGAGGATTGCGCTTGAGCTGATCCAGCACGCCGAGACCCGAGAAATCCGGCAGATTGATATCGAGCAGAATCGCGCTCGGCCGATATTGCTCGGCAGCGATCAGCGCATCCCCCGCCGAGTGCACCACCAGGGCCTGGAAGTTCATTTCATGAGCGAGATCGCGCAAGATCAGCGCGAACGGCACATCGTCCTCGACCACCAGGATGAGACGCACGCCGGGAGTCAGCCTGTCGCGGTCATCCGTGATGGACGCCGCGGGGAGCGCGGCGGGATTCGTCTCCGCGGCCCCGGAGACCGCCGGCGCCGGGGCGGCGCCTCTTCTCGAGGGAGCCGGCTCCGCTGCAGCCGCCTCGCGCAGCCCCGCCGTCGTGCCGGAGGCCGCCCGGACGGCCGCGGAATATTCGAGCGGCAATGCGAGAGTGAACGTGCTGCCCTGGCCCGGCGTGCTCTGGACCGAGATCGTTCCGCCGAGCAATTGCGCGAGGTCCCGCGAAATCGACAAGCCGAGTCCGGTGCCGCCGAATTTGCGATGAATGCTGCCGTCGGCCTGCCGGAAGGCCTCGAAGATGACGTCGTACTGGTGCGATTCGATGCCGACGCCGGAGTCGCGCACGGCGAACGCCACGGTCGAGGGTCCGGTGCGGAAAATCCGCAGGTCGATCTCGCCTTGCTGCGTGAACTTCAGCGCATTGGACAGCAGGTTTTTCAGGATCTGACTGAGCCGCCGAGGATCGGTACGGATCTCCTCCGGCGTTCCGGGCTCGATGGTCGCCGCGAACTGCAGTCTCTTCTCCGCCGCCTGCGGCTGGAACAATGTCACCAGCGCCTCGACGGTGGACGCGAGGTTCACGGCCTCGGCCGACACGTCGATCTTTCCCGCCTCGATTCTCGACAGATCGAGCACGTCGTTGATGAGGGCCAACAGATCCTTGCCCGCCGACGAAATGGTCTGGGCATACTTCACCTGGCTCTCGTTGAGATTGCCCTCCTTGTTGTCGGCCAGGAGCTTGGCGAGGATCAAGGTCGAGTTGAGCGGCGTGCGCAGCTCATGGCTCATGTTGGCCAGGAACTCGCTCTTGTATTCGTTGGCACGCTGAAGCTCGGCGGATTTCGCCGTCAATATGGCGTGCGACTGCTGGAGCGCATCCTTCTGATGCTCGAGCGTCTGGGTCTGCTCCTCGAGCTGGGCGTTGATCTGCTCGAGCTCCGCCTGTTGCGCCTCGAGCTGTGTTCGCGATTCGCGCAGCGCCCGCGACTGTTCCTCCAGCTCCTCATTGTTGACGCGCAGCTCCTCTTCGCGGGATTGCAGCTCCTCCGCCTGCGTCTGGGTCTCCTGCAACAGCTCCTCGAGCTGCGTTCGATCCTTGGACGCACGGATGGCGGCGGCCAGCGGCTCCGCGATCCGCGCGAGGAGCTGCGGCTTCGACGCATCGACTTTGCCGAAGAATCCGAACTCCACCACCGCGTAGGTTCGGCCGTCGACGGACGCGGGCGCGATCAACAGTTGCGCCGATTGCGCCTCGCCCGTCCCCGACGCCACGGGCAGATAGCCGGCGGGTACGTTGCGCACATGGAGCGGCCCGTCGTTCTTCACCGCCTGTCCCGCGAGCCCGTCGCCGGGACGCACGAGCGCGGGATCGCCCGGCGGAAGCGCGTAGCCGCCGACGCGACGATAGGCGCTGCCCTCGGCGATGAATACCGCCCCGGCCTGCGCATCCAGGTATTGCGCCAGGAATTTGACGACGTTGTCGCCCAAGCGCTCGAGGGGAAGGTCGCCTTGCATCACGTCGCTCAAGCCGAGCTGTCCTGCCCGCAGCCAGGATTCGCGCTGCCGCGCCCGGAAGTCCCGCGAGGCCATGGTGGCGGCAAGGCCGATCAGGAACAGCAAGACCAGCGATCCGCCGGAAGTGACGGTGAACGCGAATGTCGCCGCCTTGCGCCACGCGAGGGCCTTTTCCGCCACCAATTGGCGTTCCTCGTTCTGCATTTCCTCGCTCAACACCCGAATGCGGTCCATGGTGTCCTTGCCCCGATCGGACAGCACGAGTTCCATCGCGGCATCGGTTTGTCCGGCACGGCGCAGATCGACCGTCTGGCTGAGCTCCTGCATCTTCACGTTCGCGAGCGCGATCAGACTTTCGAGACGATGGCGCTGAGCTGGGTCGTCGGCCACCAGAGACCTGGCGGCCGTGCTCTCGGGCGCCAGCGCTTGCTTGGCGGTCTCGAAGGGCTCGAGATAGCTCTCGCGGCCGGTGAGCAAATACCCGCGTTGCCCGGTCTCGGCGTCCTTCAGCGTGGAGAGCATCGCCTGAAGCTGGGAGAGCGCCTCGATGGATCTCGTGAGGCCCTGGGAGGTGGCCGTGGTCTGCCTGGACGAATCGTAGGACAGGACGGCGATGATGATGACCGCGGCGACGGCCACCAGGAAGCCCGTGAACGTGCGCGGTTCCATGGCGAACACCGTGTCATGCCAGCCGCCCGGCGGCGCAGGATAGTCGCGCCGCTTCTCTGAGGTGGGGGTCTGCATGTGGTGGACGACCGTCGCTGGGGCCTCGGGCTGGGGCCTGGGTGTAATTGCGAAGTTTGCCACGAGTCGCTGTTCTTCGTGAAACTGTCCCCGTTCCGGCGTAAATCCTGCAGGAATCTTCCTACACGGAGTTCGGCGATCGCCGCGACAACATCGGGCGCTCCAGGGCGCCTATGCTCCGACCATGCCCAAGCCTATCGTGCCAATCCCCACCGGTCTCGCGGCCGACGAGCGGGCCGAAGAGTTCGTCGACACGGTGCGTATTGCCCGGCCGCGGCACGAGCTCTACGCCTTCTGGCGGCATTTCAGCAATTTGCCCAGGTTCATGGAAAAAGTTCGCAAGGTCACCGAGGTGGACTCGCTCAGCTCGATCTGGACGGTGGCCGGCACCGCCGGAAGCAGCGCCGATTGGGAGTTCATCGTGACCGACGACGAGGTTGACCGCCTCATCGCCTGGTCCGCATCGGGCAATACGCCGATCAAGTATTCCGGACGGGTGGAATTCAGAGACGCCGCCCCGGACCCCGCGCCGCCGTACTCCGCGGACGCGATCCCGGGCGCGGACGAGACCCCGGACTGCGCGGCCACCGAAGTGACGGCGACCTTGCGATATGAGGCTGCATCCGGACTCATCGACGGCCTGATCGCCCGGATGTCGGGTGCAACCGCAGGAGCCGACGATCCCGCCGTTCAGACCCGCAGCGATTTACTGCGGTTCAAGGAAGTGATGGAGGGGAGCGGAACGGCGCAGAGCGCACGCGGGGGCCGGCCACGAGCGCCGGCCCCCTCATAACGACACCCCCGCGCTATACGTGCGCTCGACTGGCTTCGCCCGGAGCTGACGTTGCCCGGATCTAACGTTCGCCCGAAGTAGGGTCATTCTTGCCTTTGCTCCCGCTCGATCGGTGCGTGTCGCCCTGCTGACCCCCGCCTCGCCGATCGGATTGCTGACCGGCTTGGTGCTGGTCGTTCTGGTGCTGGCCGCCCTCATGCTGGCCGCCCTCATGCTGGCCGCCTTGCGGGTTCTTGCCGCCGGACTGGCTCGCGCCGCGATCCTTGTCGCGCTGGGTTCGCTCACCGTCCTTCGGTTTGCCTTGTGAAGCGTTGCTGTTGGACATGAACTGTCTCCTGTAAAAGACGTAAAATCGCCATTCGATTAGCCGACCCCAGCTTAGGTCGCGATCGCGTGACTCAGTCATCCGCAGGCCGCGACTTCGCGGGGTAGGCGTCCGCTGACGGGCACGCTCCTACCGCGTCCTGCCGCCGAACCCGGACAGATTGCGCCGCGATATTGCAGGACAGTAGCCGGGCACGATGGGTGCACAACGGAGGCCGTACGATGAAACAAACGTTAATTACATGGGTCGGCGTTGCGGCACTGGCGGTGCTGGCCGGGTGCAATAACGCGAAATCACCCGACACGGCGGCGCATGACATTGCGGCGGCAGACCAATCCGCGGCGGCAAAAGTTGCCGACGCACAACGCGATGCTCAGAAGGACATGAGCGCCGATGCGTACAACGTCGCAGTCGCCCAAGCCGACGGCGACCATAGAGTCGCGCTCCAGAAATGCGAGACGCTGCAAGGCCACGATCAGCAGGTCTGCAAGGATCAGGCGGACGCGGATTATGAGGCTGCCAAGGCCAACGCGAAGGCGGCGAAAGCCTCGACCCAGCCCTGATCGCGCGTCCGCCGAGGTGTCGGGCCAATCGGACGCTAGGTCCCGAGATTCAACAAAGCCGCGTTGCCGCCGGTCGCGGTGGTGTTGACGGTCAGGGTTCGTTCGCTCGCGAAACGCGCGAGGTAATGGGGACCGCCCGCCTTCGGTCCGGTGCCCGATAGGCCGCTGCCGCCGAACGGCTGCACGCCGACGACCGCGCCGATCATGTTGCGATTGACGTAGGTATTGCCGACGAACGTCTTGTCGAATACCTCCCGCCAGAAGGACTCGAGCCGGGTCTGCACACCCAGCGTCAACCCGTAGCCGGTGGCGCGAATCGCGGCGAGAGCTTTGGCGGCCTCGCTCGATCGATAGCGCACCACATGCAGCACGGGGCCGAATTCCTCGCGCGTCAGCTGACCCGCGTGGCTCAGCTCGATGAGATGGGGTGCGACGAAGCTGCCATGAGCGTGCGACTCGTCGAGACGGCAGGCCTTGATGATGCGCGCCTCCCGGCGCATGCGCTCGATGTGCCGGTCGAGCCCCTCTTGCGCGGCCCGGGTGATGACGGGCCCCACGTCGGTTTGTAGATCGGCCGGATCGCCGATCACGAGTTCCTCCATGGCACCCGCGATCATCTCGATCACGGTGTCCGCAATCTCCTCCTGCAGGAAAAGGAGCCGCAGTGCCGAGCAGCGTTGACCTGCGCTCATGAAGGCGGAAGTCACCACATCGTCCGTCACCTGCTCGGGCAGCGCGGTCGAATCGACCAGCATCGCATTCAATCCGCCGGTCTCTGCGATCAGCGGGACGATGGCACCGTTGCGGGCGGCGAGCATGCGTTGAATGGTGAGCGCCGTGGCCGTCGACCCCGTCATGGCGACGCCCGAGAGCGCCGGGTGAGTGAACGCCGCCTCGCCGAACGCCCGGCCGGGGGACGGGGTGAGGTGCAGCGCCTGAGGCGGCGCGCCGGCCTCGTGCAGAAGCGCGACGAAACGTGCCGCGATCAGCGGCGTCGGCTCGGCGGGCTTCGCCACCACGGCGTTGCCTGCAGCGAGCGCCGCCGTGACCTGTCCGGCGAAAATCGCCAGCGGGAAGTTCCACGGACTGATGCAGGCGAACACGCCCCGGCCGTGCATCGACAGCTCGTTGAGCTCTCCCGTCGGACCCTCGAGCCGCACCGGCTGGCCGAACTCCTCGCGTGCGCGCACCGCATAGTAACGGCAGAAATCCACCGCTTCGCGAACCTCGGCGATCGCGTCCGGATAGGTCTTGCCCGCCTCTCGCACCAGAAGCTCGTAAAAATCGCCGCGCGACTTCTCGAGCAGCGCCGCCGCTCGATCGAGGCAGTCCGCCCGAACGGCGCCGCCGAGTGCGTCCCAGGCAGGCTGGGCCCGCGCACCGGCATCGAAGGCTCGCGCGATTTCCTCGGCCGTGGCGTCGCGCGCCAGACCGACGGTCTCGCGCCGATCGGCCGGATTGGTGATCGGGTGCCCCTGCCCGGAGGCCGACGCACCGGCGAGGACGGCCGCCGAGTTGGGCGCCGGCGAGGCGGGCGCCGGCGACGTGGGCGGCGCTGCGGACGTGGGCGCTGCCGAATGCTCCGCGGAACGCCGGGCGGCGAGGCCCGCGCGGAGCGATTCGAGCGCGCGCGGGTCGCCGAGATCGATCCCGAGGGAGTTGCGCCGGTTGGCGTAGAGCGCGACCGGATTCGGCAGCTTCGGATGGGCGTAGCTCTCCAGCCGCTCGAGCTCGGTAATCGGATCGCGCACGATATCCGCCACCGGCACCTCCTCGTCCATGAAGCGATTTACGAAGGAGGTATTGGCGCCGTTCTCGAGCAGCCGGCGCACGAGGTACGCCAGCAAGTCCTTGTGCTCGCCCACCGGCGCATACACCCGCACCGCCGGAAATTTTGCGACCCGGCGCGCGGCCTCGGCGTACAGGAGCCGCCCCATTCCGTGAAGCCGCTGGAATTCGTAGGCCGCGCCGGCCGGTGCGAGCTCGAGCACCGAGGCGATGCTGTGCGCGTTATGGGTGGCGAACTGCGGGTAGATGACATCGGTGTGCTTGAAGAGCTGCCCCGCACAGGCGAGATAGGAGACGTCGGTCGTGACTTTGCGCGTGTAGACCGGATAACCGGAGAGTCCGCGCTCCTGGCTGCGCTTGATCTCACTGTCCCAATAAGCGCCCTTGACCAGCCGCACCGTCATGCGGCGGCCGGTCGAACGCGCGGTCGCGGCGGCCCAATCGATGACATCCGGGGCGCGCTTGGAGTACGCCTGCACCGCAAGACCGAGCCCCGGCCAGTCGCGGGTGCCCGGATCGCGCGCGAGCGCCTCGATCACATCGAGGGACAGATCCAGACGGTCCGCCTCCTCCGCATCGATGGTGAGCTGGATGCCGCACGCCGCGGCACGCCGCACGAGTGCGAGCGTCTTCGGCACCAGGCGGCTCATGACTCGCTCGCGCTGAAGCAGCGAGTAGCGCGGCTCGAGCGCCGACAGCTTGATGGAGATGCTCGACCGCTCGTGCGCAGCGCGGCCGGATCCCTTCGCGCCGATGACGTCGATGGCATGCTCGTACGACCGCAAGTAACGATCTGCGTCCTCGAGCGTGCGCGCACCCTCGCCCAGCATGTCGAAGGAGCACAGGGCCACCTCCGGCTCGCGCGCGCTGCGCTCGAGCGCTTCCTCGATGGAGCGGCCGACCACGAACTCGCCGCCGATGATCCGCATCGCTCGGCGTACCGCCAAGCGCACCAGCGGCTCGCCCGCCTTGCGTGTCAGCTTTCGCATCCAGCCGGCCGCGTCTGCCTTGATGGAAGGGTCCAGATCCAGAATCCCGCCCGTCAACATGAGCCCCCAGGTCGAGGCATTGACGAACAGGGATTCGGACCTGCCCGCGTGCGCCGACCAGTCCCCGGTCGAGAGCTGTTCGGCGATCAGCCGGTCCGCCGTGGCGTCGTCCGGGATGCGCAGCAGCGCCTCGGCAATGCACATGAGCGCGATGCCCTCCTGATTCGACAGCCCGAATTCCTGCAGGAACGCATCGAGGAACGGCCGCTCGTCGCGCCGCGCCCTCGCGCCCTCGACCAGCGCCACGCCCAAAGACACGGCACGATGACGTGCCCCGCCGGTGAGCTCCAGCCGGTGCAGCAGGCGATCGACCGCCTGGTCCTCCGGGCACAGGGCATGCTCCCGGGACGCCGCCCGCGCCGGGTCGGAAGAGGGCAGCGGGGACGATTGCGGCGGGGTCGGATCATGCGGGTGAGCGGCCATGGCGGAAGTCCTCGAAAGCGATCAGCAGATGCGGGCGATAGTATCGGCAAGGATGCGGCCGAAAACCAGGAGCAGACGGTACCGCTCGCGCCGGCAGGCGGGCGGGATATTTCACCCCGACGCCGCCTGGATGACCCCCGCTGGATGATCCGGCGGCGCGCTCAGGCGGGCTCGAGCCTCGAGCGGACGGGATCGCGCTCCGCACGCGCCCACGGGGCTTCCCGAGACGGCCCCGGCAGCCGCATCAGCGTGCTCTTGCCGAACAGGGACTCCACCAGGTCCACCGCCAGCGTCGCCGTCTTGTTGCGCACGTCGAGGGCAGGATTCAATTCCATGATGTCGAGCGACCCGACGAGCCCCGTGTCGGCGATCATTTCCATGCAGAGCTGAGCCTCCCGATAGGTCATGCCGCCGGCGACGGTGGTGCCGACACCGGGCGCGATTTCCGGATCCAGGAAGTCGACATCGAAGCTGACGTGAACGTGAGCGTCGGGCGTGAGCCCCTCGAGCGCCAGCTCCATGACCCGGCGCATGCCCAGCTCGTCGATGGAGCGCATGTCGAACACCGGCAGCTCCTGATCGTGAACGAAGCGCCGTTCGCCGGGATCGACGCTGCGGATGCCCACCTGCCGCACCCATTGCGGCCGGAGGGCAGGCGAGGCGCCGCCCAGATGAAGCTCCGGCGGTCCGAAGCCGCACAGGCTGGAGACCGGCATCCCGTGCAGGCTCCCGCTGGGACTCAATTCCCGCGTGTTGAAGTCCGCGTGCGCGTCGAGCCACAACACCCGCAGCGCCCGACCCGACTCGCGGCAGTGCCGCGCCACCGCTGAAATAGAGCCGACCGACAGGCTGTGATCGCCGCCCAGGAGGATCGGGAGCCTCGCGGCTTCGAGTTCCCGATACACGGCGGTATGCACCTCGCGGTTCCACGCCGCAACCTCGCGCAAGTTCCGATAGCCGTCGATCCGAGGAAATCCGGGGTTCGGCGGCCCGCTCACGTTGCCGTAATCCACGACCTGCAAGCCACGTGCTTGCAGCGCCGCGTGCAGCCCCGCGACGCGCAGAGCCTCCGGGCCCATCGAGGCGCCGCGATCGCTCGCGCCGACATCCGTGGGCGCGCCGATGAGACTCGCCATGCGCGGGAGCGACGGGCGACTGGCGGACACGCCGGTGCCGGGAGCGTTCATGCCCAGGGTATTCATGCCAGTGTGCTCATGTCGCGAGCACCCGAGCGTCCGACCTACCCTGCGCCTCCGAATTACCCCGCGCCCTCGACTTACCCTGCGCCTGCGCCTCGCCTGGCCGCCGTGCATTGTCCGTCCGCGACGCTGCGCCGAGCTTCAGCTCCCCGTAAAGATCCTTCGGGTCGTCGAGCCTCGGGATGAGGTCGATGGCCGCTCCGCCGCCCTGCTCGCGGTTCAGCCGTTCGAGATAGCGAAGCGCGGAAAAGTCGTTCAGGGCGAAACCCACCGAGTCGAAGATGGTCACGTCGCGATCGTCCGTGCGTCCCGAGTGCTTGCCGGATAACACGTCGGCAATCTCGATCACGCCGCCCTCGGACGCCGCGAGCTGCTGAATCTCTCCCTCGATTCGCGCCTGCGGCTCGAACTCCACCACGATACGCGCCCGCGGCAAGCGCAATATATCGACGTGCAGCTCGGTCTTGCCCGGGCAGTCGCCGCCGACCGCATTCAAGTGCATCCCCGGCTCGATCATGTCGGGGGTGAGAATGAGGGCGTTGCGCTTGTCCGCGGTCGCCGTGGTCACGATGTCCGCGCCGCGAACCGCCTCGCGCGCACCGGTGCAAGCGATCACCTCCAGCCCGGGCAACCGTTCAGCCTCGAGATTGAGCCTGAGCTTGGCCGTCGCCTCGGGATCGGTATCGAACAACCGAAGCTCGCGAATGCCGAGCATGTGGTGGAACGCGATCGCCTGGAATTCGCTCTGTGCGCCGTTGCCGATGAGCGCCATCACGCGGCTCCCGGCCGAGGCCATGCGGCGCGCGGCGAGCGCCGACATGGCGGCGGTGCGAAGCGCCGTCACGAAAGTCATCTCCGAGAGCAGCATCGGGTACCCGGTCGCCACGTCCGCCAGTACGCCGAACGCGGTGACGGTGAGCAGACCGGCGGCCGTGTTCTTGGGATGTCCGTTCACGTATTTGAAGGAGTACAGCCGTCCGTCGCTGGTCGGCATCAGCTCAATCACCCCGGCGCCAGAATGAATGGCGTGGCGCGCCGACTTCTCGAACTCGCCCCAGCGCAAATAATCCGCCTCGATCTCTCCCGCCAGCGCCTCGATGAAGGGGGCCGGTCCCACCCGGGAAACAAGTTCACCGACGCGCGCCGTGCCGATATAGCTGACCATGGTGTTCTCTCTCTACTTTGTGGTGATGGCAGGGATTCCCCCGTGCCGATCGCCAGTCTGATGCGGGTCGATGCTAATTAATAGATAGAAAATTGATCAAAAAGCTCATAGAATTAAGCACATCGCCAGTCAAAATTGTCATTTTGTGGACAACACCGACCGCCACCTGCTCTCCTTGCTGCGTAACGACGCCCGCATGACGGTCGCCGACATGGCGAAGGCCGTCGGGGTCTCGCGCGGCACGGTGCAGAACCGCATCGCCCGCCTGGAAGCCAACGGCATCGTGCTGGGCTACACGGTGCGCCTCAGAAACTCCGCGGAAGATCAGAGCATCCGCGCGCTCATGACCGTCGCCGTCGAAGGCAACCGCACCGACGAGGTATTGAAGGCGTTACGAGGCGATCCGGCGGTGTGCGCGCTTCACACCACCAACGGACGCTGGGACATCGTCGCCGAGCTTCGCACCGACAGCCTCGAGGCCGTCGATCGGGTGCTCGGCCGCATCCGGCTCATCGACGGCATCTCCAACACCGAGACGAGCTTGCTGCTCTCGACGCACAAGTGACGCGGCGCACTGATCACCGCCCAACTCAGCGCCGATGATGAGCGCAGTGACCCCCTTCCATCTCCCGCATCATCTGCGGGCCGC
>DASYAC010000220.1:0-35564 GCA_036501585.1 Steroidobacteraceae bacterium | reverse complement strand
GCGGCGGCAAGATCGATCGCATCGGCCATGCAGATGCGGAGCTCTCCGTGATCGAGCGAGACGAGGGCGCGACGCCGACGCGCGCCGCGCTGAACGGCAGCAGTTTTCCCTCAGCCGTCGAGGGTTTGCTGAAATGGCTGCTGTCCCAGGACTGGCTCGGCGAGGTCGGGTCCGTCGGCCATCGTGTGGTTCACGGGATGTCGCACACGGCGCCGCAACGGGCGACGGGTGAGCTGCTCGAGGAGTTGAAGCGGCTCGGGGCATTGGACCCTGACCACATCCCGCAGGAAATCCAGCTCATCGAGGCCTTCCGCGAGAAGCTGCCCCAACTCCCCCAGGTGCTTTGCTTCGATACTGCCTTCCATCGCGACATGCCCCGCCGCTCGACGCTGCTGCCGATTCCACGGCGATACGAGGCGGCAGGCATTCGTCGCTATGGATTTCACGGACTGTCGTACACCTACCTCATGCAGGAGCTTGCGCGGCTCGGTGATCCTTGCGCGGCGCGCGGCCGGGTGATCCTGGCGCATCTCGGGAACGGCGCGAGTCTCGCGGCCGTTCGCGACGGGCACTGCATCGATACCACCATGGGTTTCACTCCCACCGGCGGATTGATGATGGGCACGCGACCCGGCGACCTGGACCCCGGCGCCTTGGTTTATCTCGCCGGCAGCGAGAGCATGGACGCGGCGGCGCTCCGGCGCATGCTCAATCACGAGTCCGGCCTCAAGGGAATCTCGGAAACCAGCGCCGATATCCGCGATCTGTTGAAACGCGAAGCCGGGGATGTGCGCGCGGCGGAAGCGATCGACCTGTTTTGCTATCTGGCGAGGAAAGCCATCGCGTCGTTCGCGGGCGCGCTGGGCGGCCTCGATACGCTGGTATTTGCAGGCGGCATCGGCGAGAACTCGCCCGATATCCGGGCACGTATCTGCTCGGATCTCGCGTTCCTGGGCGTCGGATTGAGCGCGCCGCGCAATGCGCGAAATGCGGACGTGATTTCGGCCGATGCCGATTCCGCGGTGAGGGTTCGCGTGATCCGCACGGACGAAGAGTCGGTGATCGCGCAGCTCACCGCGCAGGTGCTCGAGGCCCGAACCACAGGAGAAACGTCATGATGCGAGAAGCCCCCGGAAGGCCGGCCGACACGGAACTCCTCGAAAGGATGGATGCGTATTGGCGCGCGGCCAACTATCTCTCGGTCGGGCAGATTTATCTTTGCGATAACCCGCTGCTTCGAGAGCCCCTGGCACCGGAGCACATCAAGCGCATGCTGCTCGGGCACTGGGGCACGACGCCCGGCCAGAACTTCATCTACACCCATCTCAATCGCATCATCAACGAATACGATCTGGACATGATTTACATTTCGGGCCCGGGGCACGGAGGCCCCGCGGTTCTCAGCGGCACCTATCTCGAAGGGACGTACTCCGAGATCTATTCCAACGTCAGCGAGGACGAGGCCGGCCTCAAGCGTTTGTTCACCCAGTTTTCGTTTCCCGGCGGAGTGCCCAGCCACGCCTCCGCCGAATGTCCCGGTTCGATCCACGAGGGCGGCGAGCTCGGGTACTCACTGAGCCACGCGTTCGGCGCGGTGCTCGACAACCCCTCGCTTAACGTCGCGTGCGTCGTGGGCGACGGCGAGGCCGAGACCGGCCCGCTGGCGACCGCGTGGCATTCCAACAAGTTCTTGAACGCGGCGACGGACGGCGCGGTGCTGCCGATCCTGCATTTGAACGGTTACAAGATCGCCAATCCCACCGTCCTCGCGCGCATATCCCGCGAGGAGCTCGATCAGCTGTTGCGCGGTTACGGCTGGACTCCCCATATCGTCGAGGGACACGAGCCCATGCCGATGCACCAAGCCATGGCCGCGACCCTGGATCGGGCCGTCGAAGAGATCCGCGCCATCCAGCACTCGGCCAGAGCCGGCGGCAAAAGCGAGCGTCCCCCCTGGCCGATGATCGTACTCATCTCGCCGAAGGGATGGACCGGGCCCAAAGAGATCGACGGACGGCGGATCGAAGGCTCGTTCAGGTCACACCAGGTTCCCATCACCGATCCCGCCACGAATCCCGCGCATCTTCGAATCTTGGAGGAATGGCTCAGGAGCTACCGGCCCCAGGAGCTCTTCGACGGGCAGGGGAGATTGAAGCCGGAGCTCAAAGCGCTGGCGCCGACAGGCAATCGCCGCATGGGCGCGAATCCGGCGGCGAACGGCGGCGTACTGCTGCGCGACCTTCATCTCCCGGATTTCGCGGATTACGCGGTCGACGTCGCCAAGCCCGGCGCCGGCGGCATCGGCGCCACGCACGTGCTCGGGCGGTATCTGCGCGACGTGGCCGCGAGAAACGCGCCGCAACGAAACTTCAGGATATTCGGGCCGGATGAGACGCTGTCGAACGGCCTGGAAGCGGTGTTCGAGTCGACCCGTCGGCAATGGCAGGGAACCACGATCCCCGACGACGAGTTTCTCGCGCCTACCGGGCAGGTGATGGAGATGCTGAGCGAGCATCAATGCGAGGGATGGCTCGAGGGCTATTTGCTCACCGGGCGGCACGGCCTGTTCAATTGCTACGAGGCCTTCGTTCACATCGTCGATTCGATGTTCAATCAGCATGCGAAGTGGCTGAAGGTCACCGCCTCGCTTCCGTGGCGCCGCAAGATCGCGTCGCTCAACTACCTGCTGAGCTCCCATGTTTGGCGCCAGGATCACAATGGCTTCACTCATCAGGATCCGGGATTCATCGATCACGTGATCAACAAGAAAGCGGAGGTCGTGCGTGTCTACCTGCCGCCCGACTCGAACTGCCTGTTGTCCGTGATGGATCATTGTCTGCGCAGCCGCCACTACGTCAACGTGGTGGTGGCAGGAAAGCATCCCGCGCCGCAGTGGCTGTCGATGGATGCGGCCCGCAAGCACTGCACCGAGGGGGCGGGAATCTGGCAATGGGCCAGCAACGACCAGGAGGCCGAGCCCGACCTCGTCATGGCCTGTGCCGGCGATGTGCCGACCCTCGAGACGCTGGCCGCGGTGTCGATCCTGCGCGAGCACCTTCCCGAGCTCAAGGTCCGCATGGTCAACGTGGTCGACCTCATGAAGCTTCAGCCGGTCTCCGAACATCCGCATGGGATGAGCGACTACGATTTCGACTCGCTGTTCACCCGGGACAAGCCCGTCATCTTCGCGTTTCACGCCTATCCCTGGTTGATTCATCGGCTCACCTACCGCCGGCACAATCACGACAATCTGCACGTGCGGGGCTACAAAGAAGAGGGCACCATCACCACGGCGTTCGACATGACGGTGCTCAACGATCTCGACCGCTTCCACCTGGTGATCGACGCGCTCAACCGCTTGCCGCAGGTCGGCAGCGCGGGAGCGTATTTGAAGCAGCAGCTGGCCGACAAACTGGTCGAGCATCGGCAATACATCGACCGCTACGGCGAGGACATGCCCGAGATTCGCGACTGGATCTGGCCCGGATGAGCGAATGCGACAGCCCGCGGAGGGGCGGTCGCCTGCCGCGGTGCACTTGTCCCCGCGGTGCGCTTGTCCTACACGCCGTTGCGGGGCGAGCCGACAGCCGATAGGAGCGCGCCGCACCATCATCGAGCGCGAGAGGATGTCCGCCCCATGAACCAACAAATCGCCGCTGCGCGCGGCACCTCGGCATACCCGCACCAGTGACGCTGCCTGCCGCGCCAGTGACATTGCCTGCGTCCCAACGCGAACGATCGCATCAATCCGCAGGGCTGCCCTTTCCCAGAGGAGCCACCTGGGACGGACAGGGCGTGAATTTCTCGCTGTTTTCCGAAGGCTCGGAATCCGTCGAGCTGTGCCTGTTCGACCACTCAGGTCAAAACGAGACCCGCATCCGCATACGGGAGCGCACCAGCGGGGCGTGGCATCTGTACCTGTCCAACATCGGGCCGGATCAGCTCTATGGCTATCGTGTGTACGGTCCCTATGATCCGCACACCGGGCTTCGCTTCAATCCCAACAAGCTCCTGCTCGATCCCTACGCGAAAGCGATCGGCCGGGAATTGACATGGGCCGATGAGCTGTTCGGCTATCAGGTCGGAGATCCGGACGGGGACCTGGTCTTCGACGAAAGGGACAGCGCACCGTTCGCCCCCTTGGCCGCGGTGATCGATCCCGCATTCGACTGGAGCGGAGAGCGGCGGCCGCGCCATCCGTCCCATGAGACTCTCGTCTACGAGGCCCATGTGCGCGGCATGACCATGATGCATCCGGATGTTCCGGAGAAGCTCCGGGGCACGTATGCGGGGATCGCCTCCGAACCCATTCTCGCGCACCTCCATTCGCTCGGCGTCACCGCCATCGAGCTCATGCCGGTTCATTATTTCGTCGACGACCGCCATCTGAAGGAGAAGGGGCTGCGCAACTACTGGGGCTACAACACGCTGGGATTCTTTGCGCCCGAGCCCAGCTACGCCTCCAACCCCGGCCGGCCGGGCGAAGTGGTCCGCGAATTCAAGCAGATGGTCAAGGATCTGCACAACGCGGGCATCGAGGTCATCCTGGATGTCGTGTACAACCACACCGCCGAGGGCAATCATACGGGTCCCACGCTGTCTTTTCGCGGCATCGACAATCTCGCTTACTACCGGACGATGCCGGACGATCAGCGCTACTACATGGACTTTACCGGCTGCGGCAATACCCTCAACATGGTGCACCCGCACGCGATTCAGCTGCTCATGGACAGCCTTCGCTACTGGGTGACCGAGATGCACGTGGACGGCTTCCGTTTCGATCTCGCCTCGGCGCTCGCGCGCGAGCTGAAGGAGGTGGACCAGCTCGGGGCGTTCTTCGACGTGATCTATCAGGATCCGACGCTCGCCCCCGCGAAGCTCATCGCCGAGCCCTGGGATCTCGGGGAGGGCGGCTATCAAGTCGGCAATTTCCCGCTGGGGTGGATGGAGTGGAACGGCAAGTACCGCGATACGGTGCGCAAGTTCTGGAAGGGCGACATGGGACTTCACAGCGAGATCGCGACGCGGCTCGCCGGCAGCGCGGACCTCTATGAGGCCACCCGCCGCCCGCCCTCGGCGAGCGTCAACTTCGTCACCGCGCACGACGGCTTCACGCTCCAGGATCTGGTGAGCTACGAACAGAAGCATAACGAGGCGAACGGCGAGGAGAACCGGGACGGGGCCGACGACAACCACACCTGGAATTGCGGGGCCGAGGGACCCACGGACGATGAGGCGATCATCGAGCTGCGCGAGCGGCAGAAGCGCAACCTCTGGTGCGCGCTGATCTTCGCGCAAGGATCGCCGATGATCTCCGGTGGAGACGAGTTGAGCCGCACCCAGCAGGGCAACAACAACGGCTACTGCCAGGATTCCGAACTGTCGTGGTATCACTGGGACCTGGACGGGCGCCGGAAGAGCTTTCTCGAATTCGCGCGCCGGGTGGTCCAATACCGCAGGAAGCACCCGAATTTTCACCGCTATGCCTTCTACGATCACGATCCGGACGCGACGCATCCCGACAAGAACATCGTCTGGTTCCGCGCCGATGGAAAGCGCATGAGCACCAAGGACTGGGAGAAAGGCGGCTGGATGAGGACGCTCGGCATGTTCCTGAACGGAGCCGCGCCGGAGATCCGGGACGGCGCGGGGCAGTGCGCGGAGGACTCGGATTTTCTCCTGCTGCTGAACGCGCACCATGAGCCGGTACCGTTCCGCATTTCGTACGAGCTTTATCACGCCGGCTGGAAGATCGCCTTCGACACCGCGCGCCCCGACCTGGCCGTGGAGGAGGAGGCGGTCAAGCGCAACCGTCTCGTGGACCTCGCTCCGCGCTCCTTCGTCCTGCTGACCCATGAGCGCTGACTGGGTAGGCAGCTACCGACTGCAAGTGCACGCCGGATTCACGCTCGAGGATGCCGCGGGAATTCTTCCCTACCTGGCCGATTTCGGCGTGAGCCATGTGTACCTGTCCCCGTGTCTTCAGGCGATGCCCGGCAGCATGCATGGCTACGACGTGACGGATCCCTCCCGCATCAGCGCGGATCTGGGCGGCGAAGAATCATGGGCGGCGTTCGTCGGCGCCGCACGCGCGCACGGCCTCAAGATTCTGCTCGACATCGTGCCCAACCACATGGCGGCCTCGGAGCACAACCCATGGTGGGACGATGTGCTGATTCACGGCCCATTCAGCGCGTACGCGGAGTTCTTCGACATCCGCACCGAACCGAATCGGCCGTTCCGGGTGAACATCTGTTCCTTGGCGCACGGCTACGGCGAGTCGCTGGAAAAAGGCGAGCTCGAGCTCGAGGTGCGAGGCGGCAGGCCGCGGCTCAGACACTACGATAATTCCTGGCCGCTGGGCCCCGCCTCGTGGGGCGTGCTGCTGGCTGCCGACGACCGCGTGTCGGCCGAGGGTCGCCGCGGATGTTTCGAGGACCTCGAGCGCTTGCGGTGGTTCGCCGATCTGAGCGCTGCCGACCAGACCGCCTACCGGCTCGCCGCAGAACATGCGCAAGAGATTCTCGAGGATGCGCAGCGAGAAGGGCGGCTGCAGGGGGCGGTCGACCGCGCGCAGGGCGATCCCGCCGCTCTGGACGCCATCATCGAACGGCAATTCTTCACGCTTCACGGCTGGAAGCTCGCGAGCGAGCTGACGAATTACCGGCGCTTCTTCGATGTCGGCTCCCTGGTCGGCATTCGTACCGAGCTTCCGCGGGTGTTCGAGGCCTCGCACGAACGGATCGGCAGAATGGTTTCGCAGGGCGAGATCGACGGATTGCGCATCGATCATCCGGACGGCTTGCGCGATCCGCGCGGCTATTTCGGGCGGCTTCGAGAGCTCCTGCCCGAGGGCCGCTTGTACGTCGAGAAGATCCTGGAGAACGACGAGCGGCTTGCCGAGGACTGGCCCGTCGACGGGACCGTGGGCTACGACTTCCTGGCCAAGGTGAATCGGCTCTGGATGGACGATCAGCGAATCGACGCGCTGACCGCGACCTACTCGGATTTCACCGGCCACCCGGTGAATTTCGGCGCACTGGTGCGCGAGAAAAAGCGGGCCATCGTCGAGTCGGCTTTCTCCGCCGACTTCGACCGTCTCGGGAAGATCGCCGAACGCATCGCGGGCGCCCACTGGCGCACGCGGGATTTGAGCCCGCGCCAGCTGCGGGAGGCGCTCGCGCGGGTCACCACGACGCTCTCGGTCTATCGCACCTATCGAACGGCGGAGACGCTCCATCCGAGCGACGAGAAAGTGTTCGCCGAAGCCGTGCAGAACGCGCGCATCGGGTCGCCGGAAATCGACGGCGGGGTGTTCGATTTTCTCGCGGCGCTCTTCTCCAAGCCCGGGCTGGATGGCGACGAGGAGGAGTTCATCGCCCGCTGGCAGCAGCTGTCGCCCGCGGTGATGGCCAAGGGAGTGGAGGACACGACCTTTTACTGCTTCGACCGGCTGGTGTCCTGCAACGAGGTCGGGGCGCAAGCGTCGCTCGTCGGTATCTCGGCGGAGAAGTTCCACGAGTTCTGCCATGCCTTGAGCGAGCGCTGGCCGAACAATCTGCTCGCCACCTCCACGCACGACAACAAACGCAGCGAGGATGTACGCACCAGAATCTCGCTGCTGTCGGAGATTCCCGACCGATGGGCGGAGGCCTTGCATCAGTGGCCGCAGTTGACCGCGCCCGCCTGGAAGAACCGCACGCCCGACCGTCACGCCGAGTATCTGCTGTACCAAACGCTGATCGGCGCATGGCCGATCAGCCACGAGCGATGCTGGCAATACATGCTCAAGGCCTGCCGCGAAGCGAAGATTCGCACCTCCTGGCACGAGCCGAACGTGAGCTACGAGGAGAATATCCGGGGATTCATCGAGGGGGTGTTCCGGACCGAGGCGTTCCTGTCGAGCCTCGAGAGCTTCATCGAGCCGCTGATCATGCCCGGCCGCATCAATTCGCTCGCGCAGACATTGATCAAGATGGTCGCGCCGGGCGTGCCGGACTTCTATCAGGGTACGGAGCTGTGGGATCTGAGTCTCGTCGATCCCGACAACCGGCGCCCGGTCGATTTCGAGCTGCGCTCGAGGCTCTTGCGCGAATGCCGCGGCCTGACCGCGGTTGAGGCCGTTCGCGATTGGGACTCGGGGATGCCCAAACTGTGGATGACCGCGCGAGTGCTGGCGGTGAGGCGCGCTCTGGCGGACGACTTCAAGGCGGACAGCCGGTATCAGCCCCTGGTCGCTCAGGGTACGCATCTCGGGAATCTTCTGGCATTTCGCCGCGGAGAGAATCTGATCGCGGTGGTGCCCCGGTTCAACATGACGATCAACGGCGACTGGGGCGACACGCGATTGCCGCTGCCGCGGGGAGTGTGGCGGAACTGCTTCACCGAGACGAGGATCCGGGACGGAGCCGCGCCCGAGGAGATGTTCGGCGCCTTTCCGGTCGCATTGCTGCACCGGGAAGGCGCGTGATCTTCTCGGTGTGGGCGCCGTCGGCGCAGGCCGTCGAATTGGTGACGGAGGGGGACGGCGGGATAGAGAGGACCCACATGCGCCGGGAGGAGGGCGGATGGTGGCGGGTGGATGTCGAGGCCGCGGCTGCGCGCGGCGGCTACCGGTATTCGATCGACGGCCGGGGTCCCTTCCCCGATCCGCGTTCGCGCTGGCAGCCGGGCGGCGTGCACGGCGCCTCACACGTGATCGAAGCCGAGGCGTGGGCGCCGCACCGGACCCGACGATTCAGTCCAAAGCCGATGTGCGAGGCCGTCATCTACGAGCTGCACATCGGAACGTTCACGCCGGCGGGCACGTATGCCGCCGCCGCGGAGCGGCTCCCCTACTTGGCGGATTTGGGCGTGACTCACGTCGAGCTGATGCCGCTCGCCACGTTTCCGGGCCGGCGCGGCTGGGGCTACGACGGCGTGGATCTGTACGCGCCCTTGGCGGCGTACGGCACTCCCGCCAACCTGATCCGGTTCGTCGAGGAATGCCACGAGCGAGGATTGGCCGTGCTGCTCGATGTGGTCTACAACCATCTGGGTCCCGACGGCAACTACCTAGGCAGCTACGGCCCGTACTTCACCGACCGCGTGAAGACGCCGTGGGGAGAAGCCGTCAATTACGACGGTGCCGGGAGCGACGAGGTGCGCCGGTTCGTCATCGACAACGCGCTCATGTGGTTGCGGGACTACGGGTTCGACGGCTTGCGGCTGGACGCGGTGCATGCGATCCATTGTTTCGAGGCGACGCACATCCTGGAAGAGCTGGCGGCCGCGGTGCGGCGGCTGGGCGAGGAGCTGCATCGGAGCCTCGTTCTGATCGCCGAGAGCGATCAGAACGATCCGCGGCTGGTGCATCCCGTCTCGCGCGGCGGCTACGGTCTCGACGCGCACTGGAGCGATGACTTCCATCACGCCGTCCATCGCTATTTCACCGGCGAGAGCGCCGGATATTACGCGGACTTCGACGGCCTCGCGGACTTGGCCACGGCGATCCGCGACGGCTATGTCTATCAGGGTCAATACTCTCGCTTCCGCCAACGCCGCCACGGGCGGCCGCCCAAGGGAGTCGGAGCGGATCAGCTGGTGGTGTGCGCGCAGAATCACGATCAGATCGGCAACCGCGCGAGGGGCGAGCGGCTGTCCATGCTGCTCGACGTGCCGCGGCTCAAAGCGGTCGCGGCGCTGACCCTGCTGTCGCCTTTCGTGCCCATGCTGTTTCAGGGCGAGGAGTGGGGCGCGCATACGCCGTTCCTGTATTTCACCGACCATGAGGATGCGAGTCTCGCAAGAGCCGTGACCGAGGGCCGCACTCGAGAGTTCGCGACTTTTCGGTGGGCCGGGGAGGTACCGGACCCCCAGGCGCCGGACACGTTCGAGCGATCGAAGCTCGATTGGTCGGAAATGACGCGGCCTCCGCATTCGGAGCTCCTGGATTGGCACCGCCGGCTCATCGCGCTTCGCGCCTCACGCTCCGCGGCCGTCGGCCGCGCGAAGCCCAGGGTCAAGTTCGACGAGAAAGCGCGGTGGTTGCGCTTCGAGCATGCGGGGCTCGCCGCCCTATTCAATCTTGGCGACACGCCCCGCCGCGTCGCGCTGCCCTTCGGATCGTGGGAGCTTGCGCTCGACTCGGATCCGCAGCAGGAGCCGGCGGAAAGGGACGGCGTCATGCCGGGAAAGGCGGGCGAGGGGAGCGCCGTGCAGGTTCCTGCCCAGGGAATCAGGATCTACAGAAGGCGCTAGGAGCTGCTGATCGCGAGGTCCGCAGCCCGGCGCCGGGAGGTCGGCGTCGGCGGCATCGTGCCTGCCGCGACTTGCGCGGTCTGCTCCCGCCACCACGCCGCCGTCAACAGTGGGGCATGGTGTTGAAGGAACACTTCCTGCAGTGCCGGCGGAATGGCGAGAAATTGCAGCCACTGCTCCGGGAACACATCGTTCGGCCCGGTATGGAACCAAGGTTCCGCCGCGGTCTCCTCCTCCTCGTAGCGCGGTTGCGGCATGTCGCGGAACACGCAGTCGGACAGCAGGCATAGCTCGTCGTAATCGTAGAATATGACGCGCCCATGGCTGGTGACGCCGAAATTCTTGAGCAGCAGATCGCCGGGAAACACGTTGCTCGCGGCAAGATCACGGAGCGCGGCACCATAGTCGATGATGGCGGCCTCCGCAGCCGCCGGGTCGGCCTCGCGCAGAAACAAGTTCAACGGACGCAACCGCCTCTCGATGTAGCAGTGTTCGATGATCAGATCGTCGCCCTCGATGCGGCAGCTCTCGCTGGCATCGCTCAAGAGCTCGTTGGCCAGCGCGGGCATGAATCGATCGCGCGGCAGCCTCAAGCGCCTGAACTCCTGCGCATCGACGAGCCTGCCCGCGCGGTCGTGCCGGAACACGAACTGGTAGCGCTCCATCACGTCCTCGCGCGTGTTGGTCTTGGGGGCGCCGAAGCGGTCTCGGATGACTTTGAACACCAGGTCGTGCGAGGGCAGCGTGAACACGATCATCACCAAGCCCCGCTCGCCCGGCGCATGCACGAAACTGTCGATGGAAGCGGCGAGATGGCGCTGCAGGGCGAAAAAGCGCTCGGTCTTGCCCTGCTTGGCGCGCCCCAGCACCGTGTACAGCTCGTCGATGGACTTTCTGGGCATGAAGGAGCGCAGCAGCGTGATGGCCGCGCTCACCACCGGAAGATCGACGTGAAAATACGAACGCACATAACCGAAGAGCGATCCCACCTCGGCACGCGACATCATGATGGCGTCGACCCGCACCCCTTCGGCGGAGTTGCTGAACGCGATGACGAGAGGAGTGATGGATCCGTCGCCGATGATGCGGCCGACGGCAAAGGCGTGGAGGCCGCGATAGAACACGGGCTCGATGAGCTCGATCGATTCGGGCGCTCCGCTCAGTCTCCCGGTGGAGAAATAACGGCCGATTTCGGCGCTGATCCGGTGTACGGCGGCATCCTGGTTCTGCATGGCGGCGCCGAACGGCAGATCGGCCAGGACCTCGCGCACGGCGGTGGGAAGGGACCCGGCGACGCGGTAGACGCGGATGGGCACCGCGCCGGAGGCTCGCCCCACGGTCGTCGAGCAAAACTCCACGTCCGGATTCACCCCCACCGTGCCGAACAGATCCCGCGTCACGGAGTTGAAGAAGGTACGGTAGAAATCGCTGTCCGGACGGCGCGCGACGAGAACCTCGTACGAACGCTTGATCTCCCCCCAAAGCGCGGCATTGCCGAGTTGCGGCATCAATTCCTCGGCAAGCGCCTGCACGCAGCCGGTGACGCGCTGTTCGTACAGCTCGATGCGGGCGACCGCATCCTCCTGCGCAGCGTGCCAATCCTCCGCGAGGAAATTCAGGGCGGCGCGCCGCGTGATGCGGCCGAATTCCTCGTTGTAGGCGCGAAAATGCTCGGCGATCGCGCCCGCTTGGTCCTTAGGCGTCCACACGTTGCCGATCTCCTGGATGGATGATTCGCCGACTTGCGTTCGGGTAGCTGCAGAGTCTAAAGTGAAGCAGAGGAGATTTACACAATCGAAATTTCACAATGTGAATTTCACAAGGGAAATCTGATGATCGCCACGCATGAATTTTGCCGGACGGGCCCAAGATGTCCGGGCTGATCCGCCAGGGGCATCTGCTGGGCGCCAAGTTGCGGTCGCTCCGCAAGCGAAACGGGCTGACCCTCGACGAGCTCTCGGCGCGCTGCGTGCAAGTCGATGCCGAGAGCGCGCCGTCGGTGTCGTACTTGAGCATGGTGGAGACGGGTAAGCGCACCCCCTCCGCCGGCACGCTCTCGATGCTCGCCGCCATCTTCAGCAAGGATCCGCGCTGGTTTCTGGACGAGAACACCGAAGTCGAGGCGGCGCCGCGCGAGCGCGCCCGCGGCGGCCTCGCGGCGATGCCGCTCGAGCCCGCGTTTCTGTTTTCCCACGAGCTGCTGCAGAGCGCGCTGCCGGAGCTGCTGTCGCAGACCGGCACGACAGGCCGGCAATTCGCGCAGCTGCTGATCAGGGTATGGCAGGAGACGCATCACAACAGCTTCCCGGACATCGAAAGGGCCGCCGAGCAGGGCGGCCGGCGGCAGATGCCGCTTACCCTCGACGCCGTGCTCGATATTTGCAAGCATCACGGGCTCGAGATCCGCTGGTTCGACGGCGATGGCCGCAAGCCGGGCGGCGCCCTGGTGCGCTCGCGATTCGAAGCGCCCGGCACGGTGTTCATCAACAAGCGTCTGCGCAATCAGGAGGAGCGCCTCAAATTCGAGCTGGCGTTCTTCGTCGGCCACAAGATCCTGCACAACGGCGACGGCGCCATCTCGCCGCACAGCGCCGTTCACGCAGGCGAGACGGAGGCGATGGCCTCGGCTGCGGGCATGGGCGCGCAGGACGTGCTCTACGCATGGCGCGACTTCGAGTGCAGTTTCTTCGCGGGCGCGCTGCTGTGTCCGAGAATTCCGTTCCGCCGGTTTCTGATCCGCGAAGCGCACAATGTGTCCGCCTGCCGCAAGCTCGGTGTGACGCCGGCGCTGGTCATGCGGCGGATGACGGCCGTATCGCCCTACCGCCATTGGCATTTCTTCGATGCCTACGACCCCGGATACCTGCGTGCGGTATATCGGGGCAACGGTATTCCTCTGCCCTGGGGCAACATGAGCCTCGTGTCCGATCCCTGCCCCCGGTGGGCCGTGTTCAGGCTGCTGCGGACGCCGTCGGCGACGCCCCCGTCGCAGAAGCCCAAATCGCAGATTTCGGTGATGCAGGACGGTAAACGCGCCCGCCTGTACTGCTGCCATTCGCTGCTGACGCGCGATGCACTCGATGAGTGGCATGTGCTGTCGGTGGGCGTCGATCTCGTGCCGGCGCTCGACGCGCAGGGGTTCGACGGCGAGGGCGTGGTGGCGCAGGTCGCGGACTCCTGCCGGCGCGGCGCAGGCGACGGCAAGATTCCCGCCGCGGCGGCGAGCAGCATTCGCGCCGCCTCGCAAGTGCTCAACATCGCGTGGATCGCCGACGCGCTCGATTCGCAGGCGAGCGTGATCTGCCCGAGGAGCGGCGCCTGCCCCCGGCAACCCAGGTGCAGCGTACATCCGCATTAACGTATACACTTGATGCCCGACCGGAGGCGGCTCGGAATAGTCGATGCGCGGACACATCCTCATCGTTGACGACAATCCGATCGATTTGAGGCTCGCCGCCGAACTCCTGGAAGTTCACGGCTTCCAGGTCGACCGCGCAGCCGATGCCGAAGAGGCGCAACGCATTCTCGTTCACCGGGTACCGGATCTCATCGTGACGGATATCGCCCTGCCCGGGATGGACGGTCTGACGTTCACGCGCCGGCTGAAGGCGGATGACCGCCTCAAGCATGTGCCAGTGGTCGCGCTGACCGCATTTGCGATGCGGGGCGACGAGGAGAGAGCGGCCGCGGCGGGCTGCCGCACCTACATCGTCAAACCCATCGATATTCCGCGGTTCGCCGGGCAGATCTCGGAAATACTCCGCTCGGACGGTTGAGCAACCCGAACGGTCGGGCGATCCGAGCGACCTATCCCACCGACGGCGCATGCAGCCCGGCCACGGCGAGCGCCTCATGCAGCGTCGGAAAGATCCGTTCCGCCCCCACCGCGGCGGTGATCCCGTGCCGATCCATGTCCGAGCGCAGGTAGGGGCTGACGCGTCCGAAAACCACCGCGATTCCCTCGTGCTTCAGATCGTCGAGCAAGTCCCGGAGGCTGCGCGCGGCGGAGAAGTCGATGTCGGTGATCGCATTCGCGTCGACGATGAACCAGCGCAACTCGGCCGGCGCACGGGCCACCAACAGGCGCACTTCGTCGCAGAATTGATTCTGATTGGCGTAGAACAGATCCGCGCCGAATCGGTACACGATGAGCCCGGGCGCCGTGACCCGGCCGGGCGTCGCCGGGCCCGGCACCCAGCGACCGCCGGCGTCCGGCTCGAGCATCATGGTGTGCGGCCTGTAGCTGTGGCGAACGTGGCGAAACAGCGAGAGCGCCATCGCGAGCAGGATGCCTTGTTCCACTCCGACGGCGACCACGGTGGCCGCGGTGATGAGCGCGAGATAGAACTCGCCCGGGCTTTCGCGGCGGATGCCGTAGAGTCCCCTGGCGTCGATCATCCCGACCGCAATCGTGAATACGATGGCCGCCAGCACGCACCGCGGCAGGTATTGCAGCTGTCCCGAGAGGAACAAGAGCACGAGCAGAACGGCCGCGGACAGAACCACCTGCGCCACCTGGCTTCTCGCGCCGACGTGCTCCGCCATGGCGGTCTGGGTCGGGCTGCCGTTGACGACGAACGCGCCGCTGAACGAAGCGGCCGCATTCGCCGCGGCCAGGCCGAGGATGTCCGCATCGTCATCCACTGCTTCGCGGTACCTGAAGGCGAAACCCCGGGCGGTGGCGGCGCTTTGCGCGACGATCATGACGAAGCACGAGGCGGAGACGGGTAGAACCGCCAGGAACTCGCTCCAGCTGAGGTGCGGAATCCCCCAGGGCGGAAGTCCCCCGGGAATCGGTCCGAGGACCGCGATGCCGAGCGCGCTCAAGAGATGGAAATTTCCCGCGGCGATGGCGGCGATGACCGCCGCGAGCGACACCGGCAGGCGCGGGGCGAAACGATCGCCGGCGAGGACGGCCGCGGCGATGCCGATGGACAGGAGCGCCGTGGCAAGGTTTGCTCCGGGCAGGCCGGTGAGGATCTGCCATGCCCTCGCCAAAGAGTTGTGCGCGCCGATATCGAGTCCGAGCATGTCGCCGAGCATCGAGATGCCCACCTGACAGCCGACGCCCGCGAGGAACCCCGTGAGTACCGTCCTCGACAGGAAATCGGCCAGGAATCCCAATCTGAAGATGCGCGCGACGAACAGGAGCGCCGCCGTCGTCAGCGCCACCATGCCGACGAGGGATACGTAGCGTGCGCTCGCCGGTGCGGCCAGATGAGACACCGAGCCCGCGAATATCGCCGCCGTGGCCGAGTCCGCGGCCACCACGAGATGGCGAGAGGAGCCGAAAATCGCGAACGCCAGCGGCGGGAGGAGCAGCGTATACAGACCGGTGACCACCGGCATACCGGCGATGCGCGAATAGCCCAGCACCTGGGGAATGTTGATGGTCGCGAGATTCAGTCCCGCCAGAGCGTCCCGCAGCATCCCGCGCCGGGCGAGGGGCCGCAGACCTTCGAACAGGCGCACCCCACCGATCACCGAAGGCCCACTGCCTGGGGCGGCGTCTGGGGGTCGTATTCCAGGATCTCGCCGTTCGCGGCCGACCTGCCCGAGAGAGCGAGGATGAAGGCCCAATGGCTGATCAGGAGCGTCGTCGCGCTGTCCTCGCGCGTCGCGACGAGTGCGCGAAATGCATTCGCGCGCTCGATGGTCTCCTCCGGGGGCTCGATTCCCGGATGCCACCACCGCCGGGGCAGGTGGCCGAAGTCGTGATGCGGGAACCGCGCGGCCAGAAGATCCGGCGCGCTTCCCACGTCGCACACGAAGGCGGCCCGTTCGCGCACCTCGTGCATAATATCGACGGGCGCATCGTGCCGTCCGAGGAACGGCTGCGCGGTCTGAAGCGCACGCGTGTACGGCGACACGATGATCCGCGTGAGCGAGGCGCCGGCAAGCTTCTCGGCGGCCGCGGCGGCCTGTTCCATGCCGAGCGGGGTGAGCTCCGGATCCTCGATCCCGGGGTCGACACGCGTGCGATTGAAGTGCAGGTTAAAATAGCTTTGCCCGTGGCGGAGTAGAAACATGCAGAATCCTTCGAAGTCGAGCGAGCCGTTGACGCCCTTTCATATCGCCGTGCAAGTGCGCGATATCGCCGAAGCGCGCGGCTTCTACCGGGACATTCTAGGGTGCTCCGAGGGCCGCAGCGACACCGATTGGGTGGATTTCAATCTTTACGGGCATCAATTCGTCTGCCATTTGAATCCGAGTCTGGGAAAGGACGGCCGGCTCGGCAGCCACTTCAATCCCGTCGATGGCCACGGTGTGCCGGTACCCCACTGCGGGGTCGTGCTGCGCCCGGCGCAATGGTCCGCCCTGGCGGAGCGTTTGAAGCGCCTCGGGACTCGATTCGTCATCGAGCCGTGCACGCGCTTCGAGGGCCAGGTGGGCGAGCAATCCACGATGTTCTTCCTGGACCCGACGGGCAACGCCCTGGAATTCAAGGCGTTTCGCGACATCGAGGGGCAGCTCTTCGCGGTGGCGCCGGCACCCGGCTGATCCGCCGCCGTGGCGATCGCTCTCGACAGCATTCCGCGCTTCGGCGTGCGCGGCAGCCCGGGAGCTCTAGGGCGATTCGGCCTCGCGCAATCCACCGGTCGCGCTCTGAACGTAGTTCGGCAATCCCATCTTCTCGACGAGGCCGAGCTGTTCCTCGATGAAGTCGATGTGCTCTTCCTCGCTTTTTTGAATCTCCACCAAGAGCTCGCGGGTCACGAAGTCCTTGACCGATTCGCAATGTGCGATCGCCGCCTGGTACAGCGGGTGAGCCGCCATCTCGCGCTTCAGATCGCATTCCAGGATCTCGCGCACGTCCTCGCCGATGAAGAGTTTGCCGAGATCCTGCAGATTGGGCAGACCCTCCAGGAACAGGATGCGCTTGATCAGCCGGTCCGCATGGCGCATCTCGTCGACCGACTCGTCGTATTCGATCTTGCCCAGCTGCTTCATGCCCCAGTTGTCGAGCATGCGTGCGTGCAGAAAATACTGGTTGATGGAGGTCAGCTCGTTCTTGAGCGCCTGATTCAGGAAGTCCAGGACCTTGGCGTCAGCGTGCACGGCGAACCTCTCGAGCGTAGGCGGGAGAGGGATTGTAGCGTCGAAACGGCCGTGCCGTCAGAACGGCCGACGACAGCGGCCGTGGTCAGGCGGCGGCTTCCACCGGCGTCGGGAAGAAGGAGGGGCGAACGTCCCCGCCGGCGAGGCAGCCGGCCATCGCGAGCTTGGCCTCCGGAAGACATTTGCCGCAGCAGGTTCCGAGTCCGGTCCGACGGCTGATTTCCTGCAGCCGAGTGGCGCCGTCCATGACGGCGGCGCGGATGTGCCGGTCCGATACTGCCTTGCAGACGCATACGATCATGGTGCGTATTGTGAACGCGAATGCGAATGATTGTCAATATCCGGGGTTTGGCGTCAGACAAGTCGTTCATTTTGCTTGTATTATGTTCTCCCAATGAAGCTGTACTCCTGGAACGTCAACGGCATCCGCGCGGTGCTCAAAAAAGGGCTGTTTCAGTCGTTTTTGCGGAGCCACGAGCCGGACGTGGTGTGTCTTCAAGAGACCAAGGCCGAGCGCGGGCAGATCGAGATCGAGGTTCCCGAGTACCGCGAATACTGGAACTCCGCGGTCAAGAAGGGATATTCCGGGACCGCCATCTTCTCGCGGCAGGAGCCGATCCGCGTGGTCAACGGGTTTCCCCACGAATTCGCCGGGCGCTACACGTTTGCGGACGAGCTCGAGCGCGACAGCGCCGAGGAGGGCAGGGTGATCACCGCGGAATTCGAGAAATTCCACGTGGTCACCGTGTATACCCCGAACGCCAAGGATGATCTCAGCCGGCTGCCTCTGCGCTACAAGCACTGGGATCCCGCGTTTCTCGCCTACTGCCGCCAGCTCGAACGGACCAAGCCGGTGATTCTGTGCGGCGATCTCAACGTCGCGCACACCGAGCTCGACCTCGCGAATCCCAAACCCAATCGCGGCAAGAAAGGATTCACCGAGGAGGAGCGGCAGGGTTTTCAGAATTTCATCGACGCGGGGTTCGTCGATACGTTCCGGCTGTTCACCCAAGGCAACGGACACTACTCGTGGTGGAGCCATTTCGCGAATTCGCGGGCGCGCAACGTCGGGTGGAGAATCGATTACTTCCTGGTGTCCGCGGCGCTCCGCGGGCGGGTCGCCGCCGCGGAGATCCACGCGGATGTGATGGGAAGCGATCACTGCCCCGTCAGCGTCACGCTCGGTTGATAGCCCCATGAACTCGCAGCCTCGATGGCGGGGACGGCCCCTCGACGCCGTGCTCTTCGATCTGGACGGCACCCTGCTGGATACGGCCGGGGATATCCAGGTCGCGCTCAACCGGACGCTGGCCGAGTCCCACTGGGAGCCCCTGCCCGAAAGCGAGGTGCGCGTCATGATCGGTCGAGGTTCGCCGATCTTGATCGAGCGGGCCGCCGCGGCCCAGGGCCGCGCTCTCGACGAGGCGACTCAACACGCAATGGTGGAGCGTTTTTTCCATCATTACGGCGCTTTGCAGGAAAGCGAGGAGTTCGGTGCGCGGCCCTATGCGGGCGCGAGCGAGGCACTCGAACGGCTGCACGGCGCCGGACTCCGCACCGCGGTCGTCACCAACAAGCAAGAGCGCTTCGCGAGCGGACTGCTCGGCCGCCTTCACCTCAAACAATGGATCGATCTGGTCGTCGGCGGCGACAGCTGCGAGCGCAGGAAGCCCGATCCGCAGCCGCTGCTCTACGCGTGCGGGCGTTTGGACGCGCCGCCCTCGCGCACTCTGATGGTGGGCGACTCCATCAACGACGTGAAGGCCGCGCGGGCCGCGCAGATCGCAGTCGTCTGCGTACCTTACGGCTACAACGAAGGAAACGATCCGCGCGATCTGCCGTGCGACGCGCTGATCGAGGATCTATCGCAACTGCCGTCCCTGTTGTTGCCGGGCGTCGGCGGGCGGGCGGCGGCAACCTCTCCGGGGACCCCATGAAACGGATCATGGTGGCGGCTGCCGCGCTCGTTCTTTCGACTCTTCAGCCGCCGGCGGCTCCGGCCGAGGGCACGGAGTCCTCGCCTCCCAGCCGCTTCGGCGTCGACGCGCCCGAGCTCGCGCCGCTCGGGAGTCATGCGGTGGGCGTCAGGACGCTGCATTTGCGCGAAGCCGCGCAGCCCGACGTGCTGGCGTTCGATTCCGCGAGCGGCAAGGCGCCTCTGCGTGTTCGCGATCTCACCGTCGATCTCTGGTACCCCGCGCTGCCGAAACCCGGCGCGGCGCCGGCCGTGTATTCGGCGCAATTCCCTTCGGAGCCGCCCTTGCCGCCCGCAAGCTTCAGCGTCGCGGGTCTCGCGGTCCGCGACGCGCCCTCCGCCGGCAAGGGCTTCCCTCTGGTCGTCGTGTCCCACGGTTACAGCAACGACCCGGCGGCGATGACCTGGCTGACCGAGAATCTCGCTTCCAAGGGCTACGTGGTGGCGGCCATTCATCATGACGACCCGCCCATCACGGATCGCAGCAAATTCATCGGCCCCTTGCTGCGACGGCCGCTCGACATCGCCTACGTGACACGGACCCTCGAGCGGATGCTGGGAGCCGAAGGATTGATCGATCCGTCGCTGACCGCCTTGATCGGGTATTCGATGGGCGGGTACGGCGTATTGACCGCCGCCGGGGCGACGTTGGATCCCAAGGGTCCGCCCACTCGGATGATTCCGGGCGGACTCCTCCTGCCCTTCGTCCGCGGGGGCGCGCAGGCCGGCGAGGTGTCGGTGCAGGATCTGAAGGCGGTGGTCGCGATCTCGCCCGCCGGCGGAGGAACCCTCGCGGCCTGGGGCGCCGAGGGACTGCGCGACCTCGATGTCCCCACGCTCCTCATCCAGGGCGATCACGACCGCACCGTCGACTATGCCACCGGCGCGCACGCCATTTTCGAAGGGGCGGTCAACGCGCCGCGATATCTCCTGACTTTCCTGGGAGGCGGCCACGCGATCGGGCTCAACCCGCCGCCGGAATCGATGCGCAAACGCTTATGGGATCAGGAATGGTTCCAAGATCCGGTATGGAGAGCGGAGCGGGTGAACGAAATCAACGCCCACTTCATCACCGCGTTCCTGGATCGTTACGTCAAGGGTGACGAATCTCGCGCGGCGTATCTCGACGTACCGGTGACGAAATCTGCGGAGGGGGTATGGCCGCCGCCTGGCTCTGCTCCCACTCCCTACGATGCCTACAGCCCGGGGTCCGGGGGAATCACGGTCTGGAAGGGTTTTCAGCGCAGCGAGGCGGCGGGGCTCGAGATGCTGCGGTCAGGAACCGGACCGTCGGCGCCGACAGCCGGCGAGGTCGCCTCCAACGGCGGTCGTTGAAGGTCGCTTTCAGGATGCTGGCGCTGCGTTCTCTGGTCTTTTCCGCTCTCTTCTATGCGTGGTTCGCCGTGAGCGCCGTGCTGGCGACGCTCGTTTCGCTGGTCTTGCCCAAACGCCTGCCGGCCTTTGCGAGATTCTGGTCTCGCAGCTGGCTCGCCATGTACCGGGCGATCTGCGGAGTTTCCTACGAGGTCCGCGGGCGTGAGAACGTTCCGACCGGCGGATGCGTCATCGCCATGAAGCATCAGTCCGTCTGGGACACGTGCGCCATGTTCGCGATCTTCGACTGCCCCGTCTACGTACTGAAGAGCGAGCTCATGTTCATTCCGTTCTTCGGCTGGGCCTTGGCGCGATTGGGATGCATACCGGTCAAGCGCGGAACCGGCAAGAGTGCGCTCGATACCATGGTGCGCGGAACTCGCGCTGCCCTCGCGAAGGGGAAACAGGTCGTCATTTTCCCGGAGGGCACCCGGACCCGGGTCGGCCAGGCGGCCGACTACAAGACCGGGATCAGTCACCTGTATACGGCACTCGAGGTGGCGTGCGTGCCGGCGGCGCTCAATTCGGGACTCTACTGGCCGCGCCGATCGTTCCTGCGGCCGCCGGGCGTCATCACGGTCGAGGTGCTTCCTCTCATCCCGCCGGGATTGGAGCGCAGGATCATGTTCGAGCGCGTGGTGACCGGCATCGAGAGCGCGGCGGAGATCTTGTGCGCGGCAAAACGGGCGAAATAATCGATCCCGCAATCGGATTCAAATAATGCGGAGTCAGGGATCCCGTGCGACCGCAGCCTTCGCCCGCGGGCCGCCGCGCATCAGCCCAAACGCCAGCAGCGCCGAGGCCAGCATCAGGAACAAGCTCACGGCATTGAGCACCGGCGTCGCGCCCTCGCGCATGCGCCCGTACATTTCCACCGTCAAGGGCGCATCGGCCCCCACCAGCATGAGCGTGGTGTTGAAATCGGCGAAGGACATGAGGAACGAGATGGCCGCCGAACCGATCAAGGCGGGCCGCAGATAGGGAAGGACGATGGTGCGCATTACCGCCGTCTTGCCGGCGCCCAGATTCAACGCGGCCTCCTCCAGCGTCCGATCGAAGCGGCGCAGCCGTGCGCTGATGGTGAGCGTCGCGATGGTGGCGACATAGGAGAATTGACCGAGCACCACCAGCGGGAGTCCGGGGCGCAGAAAGTCCCAATCGAACCCGAACGTGTCCTCGACGAATTGCGCGACCTGGCTCGCGAACGCGAGAATCGAAATGCCGAGGATGACTCCGGGAATCACCAGCGGCGCCAGCATCAGGATGGAGATGAGCTGCTTGCCGGCGAAATTCCTGCGCTCGATCAGGAAGGCATTGGACAGGCCGATGAGCACCGAGAGGATCGTGACCCAGGTGGCCACCACGAAGCTGGTCCAGATGCTGCCGAGAAGATCCGCATCCTTGAACAGGCCCACCCGGCCGGATTTCGCGTTCCCCAGAAACCAGTCCCAGGTGAAGCCGTGCCAGGGCGGCGCCGGGTAGGGTGCGTCGTTGAAGGCGAATACGGCGACGACGATCAGGGGCAGAAACAGAAATGACAGGAAGGCGGCGAGATACGCGGCGGTCGCGGTACGAAGCCACGCGGGACGGGGAAGCGAGGGGATCATGTGCGCCTCATCACGTCACCGAAGCGCTGCCCCGCGAGCCGCAGGCCGATCATCACCAAGGAGGTGGACAGTCCCAGGAGAAGGAATCCGAGCGCGGCACCCTGTTCCCAGTTGAAGCGCGTGATGAACTGGTTATAGATCTGCTCGGTGAACCACTGCGAGCTCTTGCCGCCCAGGAGGGTCGGCGTCAGGTAGTTGCCGAGGGTGAGCATGAACACGACGATGCAACCGGCGGTGATGCCGGGCGCGGCGTGGGGAATGACGACGGTTCTCAAGGCCGTGAAGCCGCCGGCGCCGAGATCGTAGGCGGCCTCGATCAGCGAGTTGTCCAGGCTCTCCAGGCTCGACACCAGGGGTATCAGCATGAAGAGGAGCGAGGTGTACACCAGGCCCACCAGGATGGTCGCGTCGTGATACAAGAGCTCGACCGGCACTGTGGTGATGCCGAGCTTGACCAGCAATGACGGCAGCACGCCGGACTCGCGCAGCAGAATCATCCAGCCGAGCGTGCGGACGGTTTCGCTTACCCAGAATGGAATCAGGCAGAGGATGAACAGCAGAGACCCGGAGCGTCCCTTGGCCAGCTTCGCGATGATCCAAGCGACGGGGAACGCCAGCACGAGCGTCAAGAACGTGGCGATGACCGACATGACGGCGGTGCGCACGAACACGTGCCAGTAGAGCGGCTCCGTGAAGAAGGTGCCGTATTGCGCCAGGCTCGGGACGTACTGCCGCGGTCCCACCCGCTCGCGCAGCGACAGCACCGCGAGGTCGACGTGCGGCAGAATGATGAGCGCGCCCAGCCACAGGATCGCCGGCGCGAGCAGCAATCCCAATCCCAGGCGCGTCTGCCACTTGGACTCGAGGGCCGCGCCGGCCCGCCAAGGTCGGCTAGACATTCCGATCCACCGCGCCGGGGCGGGCGGGGAAGCACACGGCGCGTTCCGGGTCGAAGCTGAACACGATTTTCTCTTGCGGTCTCAAATCCGAGAATCGGCCGGTTTGAGGCAGCGCGATGCGAAACTCGACCCGCGTGCGCTCCTCCTTGAGGAGCACGGCCGAGTTCGCGCCGTCGAACAATAGACTCTCGACCTCGCCCCGATGCGGCGGCTGGCCGGACGGAAGATCCGCCTCGGTGCGCCCGATGCTGGCGACCTCCGGCCGAACGAAGCCTTCCACTGCATCGCCCACCTTGACGCCGCCCTCGGCGAGTGCGCGAACTGCCCAGCCATCCCGGGTGGTCAGCTCCACGGCCGATCCCGAGACGCTCGTGACCCGTCCGACGACGCGGTTGTTGGCGCCGACGAAGCCCGCGACGAACGGGGTCCGGGGACGATAGTACAGATCTTGCGGCGCGCCGAGCTGCTCGAACCGGCCCCGGTTCATGACGGCCACACGGTCGGACAGCACCAGCGCCTCGGACTGGTCATGCGTGATGTACACGAACGTCGTGCCGAACGCCGCCTGAAGCTGCTTGAGCTCGATCTTCATGTGCTCGCGGAGCTTCAAATCGAGCGCGCCCAGCGGCTCGTCGAGCAGCAGCAGCGTCGGCTCGAGCACCAGGCTCCGCGCGATGGCGACGCGCTGACGCTGCCCGCCGGACAACTCGTCGACCCGCTTTGCCGCCGCGCCGCCCAAGCCCACCCGCTCGAGCATCGCGTGGCTCCGGCGCGTCCGCTCGGCGCGATCCACGCCGCGCCGCGCCAGGCCATACGCCACGTTCTCGCCCACGGTCATCATGGGAAAGAGCGCGAGCTGCTGGAACACCATGTTCACGGGCCGGCGATTGGGGGACACGCCCCGCATGCTCCTGCCGCCGATGGAGATATCGCCCAGGTCCGGCGAGATGAACCCGGCGATCATGCGCAACAGCGTCGTCTTGCCGCACCCGGATGGCCCGAGAATCGAGAAAAAGCTGCCTCTTTCGACGCTGAAGGACAGGGTGTCGACCGCAACGTGGTCCGCGAAGCGCTTGACCACGCCGTCGGCGACGAGGTCCGCGGTCGCGCTCAATTGGCGGCCTTGATGCGATCCAGCACGCGCCCCTCGATCTCCTCGAGCCCCGGCGGTATGGCGGGATACCAATGGATGTCCTTGAAGGCGCTGTCCGGAAACGACGCCACGAACTGCGCCTTGAGACGCGGATCGACGAAGGGCGCCGTGCCTTTGGCGGCCGAGAAGTTGCCGACCGACTTGATGACCCGCGCGGCGTTCTCGGGGCGCATGGTGAAGTTGATCCAGGCATAGGCCGCCGCGTCGTTCCTGCCTCGAGCCGGAAGCGCGAAGGTGTCCAGCCAGCCGAGCGCGCCCGATTTGGGCACGACGTATTTGATGTCCGGGTTCTCTCTGTTGAGCGTCCAGCCGCCGGTGTCCCACATCGCCGCCGCCCAGATCTCACCGGAACGGAAGCCGTTCAGCAGCTGGTCCTTGTTGTCGAAGAAGAACTTGAAGTTGTCCTTGCACGCGATCAGCGTATCGCCGACCTGATCCATGAGCTCCCCGTACGCCTTGGGATTTCCGTACAGCGCGAACGGATCCTTGCCTGCGGCGAACGCGAACGCCATCAGGATGGGACGGCGCAGGCGGATCGAGGTCTTGCCCTTGAGATCGGGACGACATAGATCGGGGAAGTCGGATATCGTCGCCTGCCTGGAGTTGACCACGAGACCATCGGTGCCCCAGAGATAGGGCAGTGCGTACAGCTTTCCGTCGATGGTTGCGTTGCGCTTGACGATGCTCAGCAAGGCGGGCTGGAATTCGTCGATTTTCACCTTGGAGAGATCGATCGGCTTGTAGATGCCGAAGTCGCGCTCCACGGACGTGATGCGGTCCTGGGAGGGCTGCGCGAGATCGTAGCCCGCGCCGCCCGTTGCGCGGAGCTTGGAGATCATCTCCTCGTTGTTGGAGAGCGTCACCTCGACCTCGATGCCGGTCTCCTTCGTGAACGCGGCGACGAGATCCGACGGCACGTAATCGGCCCAGGTGATGATCCGCAATTTCTGGCCGTCGGCTCGGGCGACGGCGCACATGCACGTGAGCCCGAGCGCCACGCAGGAGAGCAACAATCGTCTCATCGATTCACCTCGTCGACGGTGCCAGATACGCGCCGACCGCGGCGGATCTCACGCCCGCTGCACGCGCCCGATGCGCGATTAGGTTAGCACAAACCCCTGGCCGACCGAGGACTGTGGCCGTTCATGAATCAGGGCCGTCCATGGATGGGGTCGATCCAGTAAATCTCTTCGACCCGCTCCGCCGCCTCGATGTTGAGGTTGACCACCACCGACTCGTTGTCGCTGCGGACCAGGACGCACTCGAGCGGCATATCGGGGAGCGCATTGATCTCCTGATGAGGGACGTAGGGAGGCACGAAAATGAAGTCCCCGGCTTGCGCCTCGGCGGTGAACTCGAGACGCTCGCCCCAGCGCATGCGGGCCGCACCGCGCACCACGTAAATGACGCTCTCCAGCGCGCCGTGATGATGGGCGCCGGTCTTGGCGTTGGGATCGATGTGTACCGTCCCCGCCCATAGTTTCTTCGAACCTACCCGGCGGAAATCGATGGCGGCGGCCCGGAGCATGCCCGGCGTCTGGGCGGTATGGGTGTCGAGCCGATCGCTTCGGATGACCCTTACGCCCTCGAGACGCCAATCGGGCGGGATGGTGCGCATGGACCGCCCCGCCTAATGGCCGAATGAGTAGCCGATGGAGATGATGATCGGCGTCGGTGCGAAGCTGATGTTCGAGGTGCGCACGATTCCATCGGTATTGGTGGTGAGATGCGACTTCACCTGGGAGAACCCGAAGGATCCGTGCAGGTGCCACCGGTCGCTGAGCCGATAGGTCAATCCGGCCGTGAACGCCGCGCTCACCGAGGCGGTGAGGGAGATCTTGGTGGGACCGCCGCTCGCCGCATTGCCCGCCGCGGTCGAATCGCGGTCGTAGAACGTCGTGTAGTTGACACCGGCCCCGATGTAGGGCCGGAACGGTGAATTCGGGCTGAAGAAGTTGTATTCCAGGAGCAAGGTCGGCGAGATCCAGCGAGCGCTCGAGATCACCTGCCCGTCGTACGGCACGGAGCCGAGCGTCTGCGGCCCCGACCCCTTGACCTTTGCGAGCGGCGGGTAGCCGAGGGCGAGCTCCGCGTCGATGTTCGGGGTGAACCAGCGCACATAGGCGCCGTACAGGGTCTCAAGGTTCTCCGCCGTGAAGTTGACGCCATCGGGCACGTACGGACCGTTCAGATTGTTTGCGTTGCTGTGATAGAGCACCGTGTACGAGCCCAGTCTCACGTCATTGGCGAGGAAATCGTCATCCGCGACGGCGGACGCCGCATACGAGCTTGCCAACACCGCCGCGACCGCTGCGCCGAATTTAATTGTTCTCATTGAGGCGATCCTCTTAAAACTGGCTGAAGAACGCGCGAGCACCCGCCGCGCAGAAAGGGGCGACCGCCGTGTGGTAGCCCTCGATGACCTGCGTCTCGGCGGCGGTGGGCGACAAACCGCCGCCGGCAGGGGTCTGCAGGTAGGCGAGTTCCGCGGCCTCGCTCGCCTGGAAGGCCACCTGCAGTGTCTCGAATGGACCGCTCGGCGTGGTGGGGGGATCCACGTCGAGCACGGTGACGGCGCCAGGCGGCAGAGTGCTCCAGTAGGTAGCCATGATCTCCGTGTTCACCTTGAAGAAAACCGTAGGGTCATTTTGCCCGCCGCAGAGCAGCGTCGGGACCTTGGGGTACCAGCCGCTGCGCAGGTCGTTCAGGTAAAAGTCCTGCCGCAGCCCTTGCGTCGGTTTGACGGCGGCAAGCGGCACGCCGGCCTGTGCGGTCGGCACCGCGCCGTCTGGATTGGCCGCGGCATCCTCCGCATAGCTCACGCGGAACGCGTTGTTGACCAGGTAGGGATTGCCGAATCCGAGCTGGAAGATCGGCGTCTGCGGGCCGAGCGGCAGGCCCGGCGTCGGCGGCACTCCCAGCAGCGCGGTCAATTCCGCGGAGAGCGCCGCTTCACCGGGAATGCTGACCACCGGAGTGGTGCTGTCGAAGAGCGCGGTCTCGGGCAGCAGTCCCTCCTCGAAAAGCGTATCGATCGGCGTGTCGCTCGGCAGCAGCGTTTCGACCCCGGCATAAGTCGACGAGAACACGGGGTTTGCGGTGCTGTCGACATTGCCGTAGGCGTGCTGATAGCTCGCCACCAGGAGCGGCGCGAACTCCGTGGATCCGATATCGACCCCGCCGAAGAAAATCGTGTCGCCGAAGGCCTCGAGCGCGTAAGGACCGGACATCGGCGCGGCTGCCGTCACGGTCTTGCCTGCGGCCTGCATCGCCCGCAGCGTCGCCATCGCAACGTGACCGCCCTCGGAATAGCCGGTGAGGAACAGCTGTCCGTTGTCGCCGGTGGCCGAGGCCATGGTGGTCGGCAGCGCGGTGCGCGCGGCGGTGAGGATGTCCATCATCTCACCCGACTGCTGGGCCGCGTCGAGGAACGGATGATAGCCGAGGGTCGAGATATCGTAGCCGGCATAGTTCGGCGCCACCACGATGTAGCCCTGCGCCGCGAACATGGCTGCGATGAGGACACCTTCGGTGTTCGCGGCGTTGGTGATGTCGGCGATGTTCAACGCCTTGTTGGAATTCGTGCCGTGCGCGTACTCCACGATGGGTCTCGGACCCGAGCAGGCCGGCGCCGCGCCCGTCGGCACCATGAGCGCACCCGAGGATTCGGTGGTTTCACCGGCACCGCCGACGGTCCAGAAGCGGATGTAGTAGAAGTCGACGCCGCACACGGGATTGCCGGTGAGCTCGAGCAGCTGGGCGCCGGTCGAGCTGGCTGCGAGCTCGTCCTGAAAGGCCGAGGCGTCGAGCGATGCGATGCGAAACGGCGGGGTCACGGACAACGTCCCCGGACTCGTCGACGCACTCACCGCGCCGGTCTGCGAGCTCGAGCCGCCGCAGGCGGCCAGATACGCCGCTCCCAGCGCGAAAGCGGATAGCCTAAAAAGCTTGAACATGCCCTCTCTCCCTGCTGCCGCAAAAGCGCAACAACCCGTCGGCGCCTGCGTTCAGTGTAGTTGTTGTATGGCCGATACCAGCCCTGTGGGCGGCGATTCTACGCTATTGAAGTCAAAGGTCTACGCTTTGAGTGGAGCGGATGCTCGAGCCTTGCTGTTGCGGCCGCGCGACGAGCCGACCGGCGAGCCACGCATGAATCTGGCTCAGGATGGACAGTGCAATGGCCTCCGGCGTGGAGGCGCCGATGTCCAGGCCGACGGGGCCGCGCAATCGCGAGCTCAAGGCTTCGGCTGCCGGCCCGAGCTCGTCCACGATGCGCAGACGGCGCGCCGACGGTCCGAGGACTCCCACATACCCGGGACCCTCGGCGGCGCTGAGTGCACGAAGGTAGGCGACGTCGGAGGGAAGGTGATGGCTCATCACCACGACGGCGTGACATCGTCCGAGATCGACCGTGTCACGGAGTGCGCCGGGATCCGCCAGCGCCACACGCGTCCCGGGGAATCTATGCGGCTGGGCATAGGCCGGCCGATGGTCCACCACGGACACCCTCCAGCCCAGTGCGCGAGCCGCCGCCGCGACGGGCTGCGCATCCGGTCCGGCACCGCATAACAACAGGTGCGGAGGCGGTGCCAGGAACTGCACGAATGCGCGCAGCCGCTCGGGCCCGCGGCCGATCACGACCTCGCGAGATGACTGGTCCGCGCGCGCCGCTTCGGCCGCCGCAGCCAATGCCGAAGGCATCGAGGAGGCGGCGTGCTCAGGGCTGTAGGTGCCGAGTGCCAGCCCGGCCGATTCGTGTACGCACACGAGGCAGGTGGATTCGCCGGCGGCGGTGATCCGCGCGGCCGCCGCCAATGCCGCCGCGCCCGGATCGGTGGCATTGGCGGGCTCCAGGAGCACCCGCATTGCGCCCTCGCAACCTGCGCCTATGCCGAACAGCGCATCGTCCGGGCCGCGCATGTCGTATTCGACCGCTCGTGTCACCCCCCCGTCCAGAACCTCCTGGGCGTGAAGCTTCAGGTCCGCCTCCAGGCATCCCCCGCTCAAGAGTCCAAGATAGCTGCCGTCAGCCATGATCAGCATCCGAGCGCCGGGCTTGCGGTAGGTAGAGCCCGCCGTTGCCACGACGGTGGCGAGAACTCGCGCCGGGTTCCCGGCGGGGGCGTGTTCGGACAAAAGCTCGAGACTGGTATCGAGTCTTGCGGCGGCGGCGGCCGCGGACGTTTTGACGGAGATCACCGTTTACAGCGCTCCGCGAGCCCTAGTCCTACAGGGATTTGTGCTGTGTATATCAGTGACGCGGCAGCGCATGAAACATACTGCAACCAGAGTATTCATCAAGATTCATTATGTCGAATTGGCTTCGATCCGCCTATAGCGGCATCACGCATCGCCGCTCGCTTCTGATCGCCGGATGCGGTGTGCCGTTCGCTGCGCTCGTCATCTTGTACATCCTGAATCAACGGGGTTGGCAGGAGCAAGCTCAATCGCTGCGGCGGGAAAATCTGTCCCTGCAGGTTCGGGATCTCACTTCGAGCATCGAGCAGGAATTCGCGGATCTCGACTCGGCAGCTCGAACGCTGGCTGAATCCGAGGGACTGAGCCAATGGGTCCAAGACGGGGCGGGGCAGGCCCCCCCGGAGACGGCGCATCTGGATGCCGGGAGCGCCGCGCGGCTCGATCTCAGCACCGTCGCCGTCGCGACGGCCGGAGAGAGTGTGCGATTCAGCGCCGAACTCGACGGAGGCCGGTTCGTCGACCGCCCGCCGGATCCCGCGCAGATCCGCTATCTCTCCGGCGTGGCGGCGAGTGCCGGCATGGCGGCGAGTGCGGCGGACTCAGCAGCCGTGGCCGCGACGATCATCGACGATCGCCTCATCGCCGCCAGGCCGATTGCGGGCCGAACATCGTCGGCGCCGATCGGTTGGGTGATCGTCACCCGGCGCGTGTCGCCGGCCATGCTCGCGCGGCTTCAACGCTCGGTGAGCGGTGAGCTGAGCGGCCGGTCCTTTCGACAATTCGATGGGTCGACCGCTCCGGCCGATGTGCGCGATTGGCTCGGCTCGAAGACGGCCGCGCCGGCGGCGATTTCAACCGAGGTATCCGGCGACCGCGCCGCCTACGCGCTGCTGCGCGATGCGTCGGGGCAGGCCGCCTGGGTGTTTCAACTGGTCCCGCGCGGAGCGGCCGCCGCGACCGCGGGTCCGCGAGGTTTGATGGGCCTTCGGGCCGGCCGCAGCCTGACGCTCGCACTCCTCGCGTTCGCGGTCCTGCTGGCGGCGGCGCTCGCCGCCGCCGCAGTCTATGGCGTGAAGGCGTATCTGCGGCATCGGCGTTCGGTCGATTCGCGCTACAAGGCGATCATCGACCAAACCAATGACGGCATCGTCATCGTCGACGCCGAGAGCCTGAAAGTCCAGTACTGCAATCCCGCCTTCCTCACGCGCATCGGCTATTCGGAGGAGGAAAGCGGCGATTTGACGCTCACCGATATCTTCGCCGATGCGGGCTCGTCGCCCGACACGATGCTGGAGCGCCTCAAGGACGCCGATCCCAAGCGGTCGCTCGATCTGCAGCTGCGCTGCAAGGGCGGAACTCTCGTCGACATCGAGGTACGGTGCAATCCGTTGGAGGCGGACGGGCGGGAGGGGCTCGCCTACGTCACTCACGACGTTTCGGTGCGCCGCAAGGCGGAGCAGCAGCTCATCGACAATCAGCAGCGTCTCGATCGGATGGCCCATCACGACCAGCTCACCGGACTTCCCAACCGTCATCATCTCGCCACCTTCCTGCCCGAGGCCATCGCCGATGCGCAGGCGGCCAAGACCATGCTTGGCGTCGTGTTCCTGGACCTGGACCGCTTCAAGCACATCAACGACACGCGCGGCCATGAGACCGGCGACAAACTCCTGCAAGAGGTCGCGCGCCGGCTGCGCACGTGCGTGCGCGACAGCGACGTGGTGATCCGCATGGGCGGCGACGAGTTCGTCGTCGTGTTCCGGAACGTTAGGTCCTACGACGAAGTCACCCTGGGCGCGAACCGCATCATCGAGAGCCTGAACAAGCCGATCGTCATCGACCAGCATCCGCTGCAGACCACCGGGAGCGTCGGGGTCAGCCTGTTTCCCCGCGACGGCGCCGACATGGGAGAGCTCCTCAAGCATTCCGACACCGCGATGTATCAGGCGAAGGACCGCGGCCGCAACAACGTGCAGATGTTCAGTCAGATCATGAATCGAAAGCTCAAGCACCGGGTCGCCATGGAGGCTTCGATCCGCGACGCGCTGAGGCTGAAACAGCTGGACGTGCATTATCAGCCTTTCGTCAGCCTGATCACGCGCAAGGTGGTGGGGCTCGAGGCACTCATCCGGTGGAAACATCCCGTGCACGGCATGATCCCGGCGGACCAGTTCATTCCGGTCGCGGAGGAGACGGGGCTGATCGTGCCCATGGGAAATTTCGTCCTGCACCGGACGCTGCAGACGTTGAGCGCCTGGCAGAAGGCGGGCGTGAGCCTGGTGCCTGTGTCCTTGAACGTGGCGCCGGCGCAGCTTCAGCGCGGCGACCTGCAGTCCACGATTGCCACGCTCCTGAAGACCCACGGGCTCAAGCCCGATCTCCTCCAGCTCGAGATGACCGAGCGCGCCGTGTTCGACAGCCATCAGGCCAAGTCGGGCGAGAACCGGCAGGATACGATGGTCCAGTTGCGCGATCTCGGGATCAAGATCGCCATCGACGATTTCGGCACCGGGTACTCCAGCTTGAGCTATCTCAAGAACTGGCGGGTCGACGCGCTCAAGATCGACCGAAGTTTCGTACGCGACCTGGTCACCGATTCGAGCGACCTGGCCATCGTGAGCGCCATCATCGCGATCGCGCGCCACCTGCACATTCAAGTGATCGCGGAGGGTATCGAGGCCTATCAGCAGGCCGAGATCCTGCTGAAATTGGGCTGCACGGTCGGCCAGGGCTTCCTGTTCGCGCGGCCGATGCCGGCCGACCAGTGCCTCGCGCTGCTGGGAAGCGAGGCGCAGCCCGCCGAAGAGGAGGACATGCTCGCGGTGTTCGCTTCCGGACGCGCCTGAGGGTCCGAACGCGCGTGAGGGGGGGCGGATGCGCCTGAGGGGGCCCGGATGCGCCTGAGGGGGCCCGGATGCGCCTGAGGGCTGCGGCGGGTGTAGAGTTCGGGCACGATGCAAACGGCCCCCGCGAGTCCCGGCGCGCTTCTCGACGCGAACCGTCGTTACTACGATTCGCTCTGGTCCGATGCGCGTCTGGTGGAGCCGCATCTTTTCAACACCTGGCCCCTGGTTCGATCCCTGCTGCCGCAGTCCGCATCGCGGCTCGAAGTCGCGCCGGGCTTGCGGCCGAGGTTGCCGATCGACGGCACGCATTTCGTCGACCTGAGCGCGCCCGCCGCCGGGAAGCTCCGCTCGCGGGGCGCATCGGTGGCGGTGGGCCTGGTGACCTCGCTGCCGTTCGGGGATGCGGCGTTCGATCTGGTATGCGCCTTCGACATCGTCGAGCACGTCGACGACGAGGCGTCCGCGCTCCGTGAAATCTCCCGGGTGGCGAAGCCGGGAGCCGTCATCCTCATTTCGGTGCCGCTGCATCCGGAGCGCTGGACGGCGTTCGACGACTTCGTCGGGCACAGGCGCCGCTACGAACCGGGCCGGCTCGTGGACACGCTCGCGGGCCACGGCCTTCGTATCGAGCGAAGCGCGGTTTACGGCATGCAGCCGAAGTCCTCCCGACTTCTCGATCTCGGAATGTGGTGGCTCACGCATCGGCGTGAGCGGGCCATGTGGTGGTACAACCGCATGTTCATGCCGCTCGGCCTGCGTTTTCAGAAGAGCCTCGGTTTTGCCGCCGGGTTGATCGACACCGCCGAAGTCGACGAGATCCTCATGGTGTGCCGCAAGACGGCCGGTCAGAACGACTCGGCGCGGGCTGTCAGCGGAAACTGACAAGCACTCGCAGCTTTATCCGTCCGGCCGTCCCAGGGAGTTGACGAAGAATGGGTCGACCCGGTTCTCGAGGTGCGCAAATCCCGCCATGCCGCTGCCACGCCACGCGTCGAGAGGCGCAATCAGATTTCTCGGACGCTACGTGCGGCGGCGATTCTTCAGTCATACCGTGGTAATCGTCGCGGTTCTCACGGCGGTCGCCTGCAACGTGGGGTCCCAGTATGCGGTCAAGCATCTGGTCGATGTGCTCGGAACTCATCATCCGCCTCCCGAAGTGCTCTGGGGGGCGGTGGCGATTCTCCTGGGACTCGTGGCCGGCGACAATATTCTGTGGCGCGTCGCAGGATGGGCCTCGACTCACGCTTTCGTCGCGGTCGGAGGCGACATCCGGCTCGAATTGTTCGACCACCTCTCGGGCCAGGGTACTCACTATTTCATCGAACGGTTCCCCGGCGCTCTGGCCGGCCGGATCACCGCGGCCGCCAACGCCGCGTGGCTGATCGAGAACTCCCTGACCTGGACGACGATTCCTCCCGGTGTCGCGGTGATCGCCAGCATTCTCGTCCTCGGCACCATCAACTGGCATCTCACCGCGGTACTGATGGTGGTGGTCTTCGTGCTCGGCGCCATCATCGCGTGGTGGGCCGCGCACGGGCGGGAGCTTCATCAGAATTTCGCCGGGCACGCGGCGCATGTGAGCGGCGATCTCACCGACGTCGTGAGCAACATCGGTCTGGTGCGGGCATTCGGCGCCGCGCGGCGCGAACAGCAGCGGCTGACCATGAAAATCCAGGATGAAATGCAGGCGCAGCGCCTGAGCCTGCGATCGCTCGAGCGGCTGCGGCAGTTCCACGCGATCACCGTGTTCCTGGTCACCGCCGGGGTTCTGGTCTGGTCGGTCGAGCTCTGGCGGCTCGGCGAGATTTCGACCGGCGACGTGGTGCTCACCACGACCTTGGGCTTCACAGTGCTGCACGCGTCGCGCGATTTTGCCATGGCGATGGTGGATATGGTTCAGCAGGTCGCGAAGCTGCGCGAGGCGGTGCAGGTGCTCGGCCTGCCGCACGAGATGCGCGACGCCCGAGAGGCGCGGCCGCTCGTGGTCGGCAAGGGGTCGATCGCGTTCCGCGACGTGAGCTTCAGCTATCCGAGCCGCCAATCGGTGCTGCGGAACTTCTCGCTCGCCGTGCCCGGCGGCCAGAAAATCGGGTTGGTCGGCCGGTCGGGCGCTGGAAAATCGACCATCATCGCGCTGCTGCAGAGGCTGTACGACCCGGACGGAGGAGAGGTACTGATCGACGACCAGGTCATCTCGCACGTCACGCAGGAGAGCTTGCGCGCCTCCATCGCGGTCGTGCAGCAGGACATTTCCCTGTTCCACCGGTCGCTCCTGGAGAACCTCAGGTATGGGCGCCCGGAAGCGAACGACGAGGAGGTGTTTCGCGCCGTCGAGGCCGCGGGCTGCGCCGAGTTCATCGCGGCGCTGCCGGACGGATACGAAACGCTGGTGGGCGAACGCGGCATGAAGCTCTCCGGAGGGCAGCGCCAACGCCTGGCCATAGCGCGCGCGTTCCTGATGAACGCGCCGATCGTCATCCTCGACGAGGCCACCTCGGCGCTCGATACGGAGTCCGAGCAGTCCATTCAAGAGGCCCTCGCCCGGTTGTTCCGAGGCCGCACGGTCATCGCGATCGCCCATCGCCTCTCCACCCTCGATTCCTTCGATCGCATCGTGGTGCTCGAGCGCGGGCACATCGTCGAGGACGGACCGCCCCGGCGGCTGTTGCAGGCCAAGGGGGGCGTGTACAGCCGGATGTACGGGCGCCAGCTTCGCGTCGGTGCGGGGCAGACTCCGTGAATGCCGCCCCGCGGCAAAACGCGCGAGTCCGGCTCCGGGGTGCCGTGCCCGCCGGCGTCCTGATGCTCCTCGCGCTCGGGGGGTTCTCTGCCTGCAGCACGACGCGGCCAACAGCGTCTCCGGCCGCCCAGCCGCCCGCGGGGACCGCCGCACCGCAAGCACCGGCGGAAACCGGGTCGCCGGCCGCTGCCCCGCCGGCTGCCATTGCGCCGCCGGCTCCGGCTGCCCCGCCACCTCCGGTTGCATCGCCACCTCCGGTTGCGCCGCCGCCTCCGCCGCCCGTCGAGGTGAATCCCCCGGCGACGGCCGACTCGACGCCGCCGCCCTGCCAGTGCAGTCAGCCCCCGACGAAGCCTCGCCCCAAGCACAAACGGAGGCGGAAGGCGCCGGTGAAGGAGTCCGAACCGCAATCGGTCGGCCCCGTTCCGCCGCCGGCTGCGGCCATCGTCAATGCCGAGGTGGGCCGCATCGAC
>DASYAC010000219.1:0-1784 GCA_036501585.1 Steroidobacteraceae bacterium | reverse complement strand
GCGCTGCGGCTCGGGTTTTTCGCCGAGGATGGCGCGGCCGCCGCCGTGGCGAGCTATCTGGCAGCGTTCTACGAGAAGCCCACGGTCAAGCGGATCAGCGTCGCCGAGCGTGAGCGGTTCCGGGACCAGCGGGTGGAGGCGCGAAAGGATATCGGCGCGACCGGCCGACATGCGGTCATCGAGATCACGGGCGAGCGGCACATCCGGGATGGCCGTCCGAGGATCGCGACGGTGACGCCGCTCGCGCCGGCGGCCGCATTCGCCCAATCGACGGGGACACCGGCCCGCAGGGGGCGATAGGGCGTCGCTTCAGCTCGTATACGCCGCGATCAATGCCCGAGCCGCGTGGGCGGCGCCTTGGGCGGGGCCCTCTCGCCCGAGAGTGAGACGCGCCACGTAGGTACCCTCCCAGAGCAACATCAGCGCATCGCCCAGCGCGTCCGGATCGCGCGCATGCATCTCGCCCGCCAGGGCATGAAATCGGCGCCGCATCTCGGCCTTGTATTTCTCGACCACCGGGCGGCCGGGGTGGCCGGCCTCGGTGATCTCCACGGCGGCATTGGCGAGCGCGCAGCCTCGCGAGTCGTCCGTGCATGCACTGGTGACCAGCATGTCGAACAGCGCTTCGACTTGGGCACGAGGATCCCCGGCGTGCGCCGCGGCTGTCTCGTCCCAGTGCAACCACGCATCTCGTTCCTCTTCGCGCAGGTACTCCGCCACGAGGTCGTCCTTGGAGGCAAAGCTGCGGTAGAAGCTCATCTTGTTGGTACCGGCTTCGTTGGCGATGGTGTCCACACCGACCGCTCTGATGCCGCGCTGATAGAACAACTCGGTCGCCGTGCGCATGATTCGATCGCGCACCCGAGTTTTCGGTGCGATGGAAATAATTTCGGATTTTTCAGAGTCTTGCGACCTTTTGGGCCGAGCCATGACGATCTCCGCTTGACATGTGAGTTACCGGTCACTAACGTACGCGAAACGTGACTGACCGGTAACGTACGAACGCTAGGATCGTCTCGTTGCCGCCGCAAGTCAAGTCCCACCCGGGATTTGGCCACGGCGAGGGAGGGCACGCGGTGCCGACCGGAGCAAATCCGGCGGAGGGTTCGACTGATCGCTCGGAGTTTTAGATGTTCAATCAAATCATTGGTCGCAGGGTGGGCGTGCTGTCGGTGGTCGCCATCCTGGCGATGCTCGGGTTTCTGGTTCTGTCCGGATTCGGCCATTCCAAGGCGAGGCCGGTCGCCGTCTCGGCGCCGCCGGAAATCACCGTGGCGCAGGTCATCCATCGACCGCTGCGCGAATGGCAGGAATTCAGCGGCCGTCTGCAGGCCGTGAATACCGTCGAGATCCGGCCCCGGGTGAGCGGCTACGTCGATCGCGTCGCCTTCGAGGATGGGGCGCGAGTGAAAAAGGGGCAGCTTCTGTTTCAGATCGATCCGCGCCCGTTTCAGGACGAGGTGGATCGCCTGCTTGCGGAGCGGAGCCGCAGCGTCTCGGACTTGCAACTCGCAGAGTCGAACCGGGACCGTGCCGAGCGTCTGATCGGCGCGCACGCCATTTCGCGCGAGGACTACGAGCGCCAGGCTGCTGCCGTCTCGTCGGCGCAAGGGGCCTTGGGCTCGATCGATGCCTCGTTGCAGGAAGCGCGGCTCAACCGCGAATTCACCGAGGTAAGAGCGCCCATCGACGGACACGTCTCGCGCGCGATCGTGACCGCGGGCAACCTGGTGACGAGCGCGAGTCTGCTGACGACGCTGGTATCCGACGATCCGGTATACGTC
>DASYAC010000218.1:0-3471 GCA_036501585.1 Steroidobacteraceae bacterium | reverse complement strand
AGAACCAGTTGTACTTCGGCATGTTCATCGGGATGGACAGCGCCGAGGGCATCTGGATGTAGATCGATCCATCCGAGCCGCCGTACTCGATCACCAGCACCTTGTGCCGTCCGTCCGCGCTCAGCCGGTCGGCCAGCACGCAGCCGGCGGACCCCGCGCCTACGATCACATAGTCGAAATTCTCGTCGGCCAATCCCTTAATCTCCGCTCCCGCCCTTCTCCGCTCCCGCCCTTATCTCCGCTGTCGCCGATGGCCTCGTCAGTACGGCGCGTCCACATCGCCCAGGGCGACGTAGACGCTCTTCAGCCGGGTGTAGTGCTCGATCGCGGCGCGCCCGTTCTCGCGGCCGAGTCCCGACATCTTCACGCCGCCGAACGGCAGCTCGATCGGCGTGATGTTGTAATGGTTGATCCAGCAAGTGCCCGCCTCGAGCTTCGCGATCACGCGGTGCGCCCGGGTGAGATCGTTGGTGAACACCCCGGCGGCAAGGCCGAACTCGGTGGCATTCGCGCGCTCGACGACTTCCGCCTCGTCGTCGAACTCTAGCACCGACATCACCGGTCCGAAGATCTCCTCGCGCACGATCGCCATGTCGTCCCGGCATCCGTCGAAGACCGTCGGCGCGACGAAATAGCCTTTGGCGAGGCTCCCGGAGGCGACGCGATTGCCGCCGATCAGGACGCGCGCGCCTTCGGCACGGCCGCGCGCGATGTAGCTCAGCACCTTTTGCATGTGCTGTTCCGATACGAGCGCGCCGACCTGCGTCGCGGGGTCCATGGGATCGCCGATGCGCATCGCAGCGACGCGCTTCACCAGCCGCTCGAGAAATTCGGCCTTGATCTTCGAGTGCACGAACACCCGGGTCGCGTTCGAGCACACCTGGCCGGAAGAATAGAAATTGCCGAGCAGCGCTCCTGAAACGGCGTTGTCCAGTTTGGCATCGTCGAACACGATGAGCGGAGATTTCCCGCCGAGCTCCAGCGTCACGCTCTTCAGGGTCTGCGCCGAGTCGCTCATGACCGCTTTGCCGGTGCCCACTTCCCCGGTCAGGGACACCTTGCGAATGTCGGGATGCTGCGTGAGCAGGCGCCCCGTTTCGGCAAAGCCCTGGACCACCTGGAACACGCCGGCCGGAAGTCCGGCCTCCGCGAAGATCTCCTCGAGCTTGACCGCGGTGAGCGGCGTGAGCTCCGCCGGCTTGAAGATCATGGCATTGCCGCAGGCGAGCGCGGGCGCGGCCTTCCAGCAGGCGATCTGCAACGGGTAATTCCACGCGCCGATGCCGGCGACGACGCCGAGAGGCTCCCGGCGCGTATACCCGAACGCCTGGGGCCCGAGATCGACGTGCTCGCCGGCGAGCGACTGCGCGAGACTTGCGAAGTACTCCAGACAATCCGCGCCGGAGACCACATCGACCACCAGCGTCTCTTGGATCGGCTTGCCGGTATCCCGAGTCTCGAGCTCGGCGAGCGGCTGATTGCGCGTGCGGAGCAGGTGCGCGGCCCGGCGCAGCACGCGGGCCCGCTCCGCGCCCGTCAGCGCCGCCCATTGCGCCTGCCCGCGCTGAGCGGCGCGCACGGCCGCGTCGACCTCATCGGCGCCGGCCACGTTCACGTAGCCCAGGACCTCGCCATTGGCCGGATTGATGGAGGCGAAACGCTCGCCGGCCGCGAGACTCGAGGAGCGCTCGTGCGCCGTTCCGGCGGCACGCCCGCGCTCGGATTCGGCGCGAAGCTCGGCGCCGGCGCGCAACCCCTGCAGCCGGCGATCGACGAACTCGGTCAACAAGGCGCGGGCGCTCGCGCTGTCCGCCTCGCGCCATCCGGACAGGGCGGCACGCAGCCAGACGCCGTCGATCATCGAAGCGATCATGGCGGCGAGACTCTGCGCCTGATCGGGCGGCACCAGCTTGTTGAGCGCACTCCTCAGGGTGGTGAGGGTGCGCCGTTGATACACGGACTGTACCCGCCTGAGGCTCTTCACCTGCAACACCTGACCCCAGAAGGCGAGCCATGCCGTCCCGGTACGCTGGTCGAACTCCTCGGGCGCGAGGTTCGCATCGATCACCGCCTGGATGCGGGCACGCGGGGTGCTGACGTGACGGAGCCGGGAGCGCGCGTGATCGCTGACGCGGCGAGCGAGCGAGCGGAATGCCGCATCCAGGAGGCCGTCCTTGTCGCCGAAGTAGTGGGCGACCAATCCCGGCGAGACGCCGGCGCGGCTCGCGATCTGGGCGAGCGTCGTGCCCACGTAGCCGACTTCCGCTAGGCTATCGATGGTAACTTCGATGAACTGACCGCGCCGAGTCTCCTCGATGGGCTCTCCCGTGGGCTCGGCCGAGGTTGTTGATTGGCTGTTCAATGTGTCGTCTCCCGAAACTCTAAAAGCGCTTCTCTGGACGGCCGTACCGGCTTCTGATTAAGATGGCAACCCAGAAAATTATACTTTTGATTCAATCCACTAGGGATACAAGGTGATCGCCACTAACACGTCGTTAAACGGTCATTCAACCGCTCGCTTGCAGGCGCCATCATGCCGCTGCGAACGCCACAGGGTCAAGCTCTCCTGGTGGCGGGGCGTGCTCCTCCTCCCGCTGCTGGGCGCCTCCGCCGTCCATGCCGCCACTGCCGATCCGCCGAGCTGCCGCACGGTTCGATTTTCCGACGTAGGGTGGACCGACGTGACCTCGACCACCGCCCTCACCGCCCAGCTGTTGCGCGACATCGGCTACACGCCGACCATCACGGTCCTGTCGGTACCGGTGACCTTCGCATCGATCAGGAACAAGGACATCGATGTCTTCCTGGGCAATTGGATGCCCGCGCAGGTCGCGGATCGGGCGCCTTACGATGCCGACGGCTCGGTGGTCGTCGTTCGCCCGAATCTCGAGGGCGCCAAGTACACGCTCGCGGTACCTGCTTATACGCAGGCGCAGGGTCTCAAGGACTTCAACGACATCCATCGATTCGCGGCCCAGCTGAACAACTCCATCTACGGCATCGAGCCCGGCAACGACGGCAACCGGCTGGTGCTCAAGATGATCAAGGACAACCAGTTCGATCTCGGGGATTTCAAGCTGGTGGAATCGAGCGAGCAAGGGGAGCTCGCACAGGTCGAGCGCGCCGTGCGGGACAAGGAGCCCATCGTCTTTCTGGCCTGGGAACCGCACCCCATGAACATGCGCTTCGACCTCAAGTATTTGACCGGAGGCGACACTGTGTTCGGCCCCAACTTCGGCGGCGCGACCGTCTACACGGTGACGCGCAAGGGGTACGCCGCGGAATGCCCGAACATGGGCCGGCTGCTCGCCAACCTCTCGTTCACCCTGCGGGGCGAAAGCGAGATGATGGCCGGCATTCTGGATCGGCACGAGCAGCCCGAGGTCGCCGCCGCGGAGTGGCTCAAATCGCACGGCGCCGTGGTGAAAACGTGGCTCGAGGGAGTGCGCACCTTCGACGGCCGCCCGGCGT
>DASYAC010000217.1:0-21138 GCA_036501585.1 Steroidobacteraceae bacterium | reverse complement strand
ATGTTCTCCCCGAAGCCTCCATGGACGGATTCACGGCGGTCCGGAAAATGCCTCCCAGATCCCGCCTGCGTCGACCGTGGTGTCGTTCGGCATAGTCCGAGCGTGGCTGGCGAACGCGGCTTCCGTGCGAGGCTACCGCTCGCCGGACATCGTGACGTCTTCCGGAGCGTGGAGAACATGGATGTTCTCCCCGCAGCCTCCACGGACGGATTTACGGCGGTCCGGAAAATGCCTCTCTCAGATCCTGCCTGCGTCGACCGCGGAGTCGTTCGGTATAGTCCGATTGCGGCTACCGCTCGCCGGACATCGTGACGTCTTCCGGAGCGTTCACGAAGTAGCCCTGGATGAATTCGATGCCGAGCTGCCAGAGAACCGCCATGGTGTTCGCGTCCTCAACGCGTTCCGCGATGGTCTCGACACCCTTGCGCTTGGCCGATTCGACCAGCCCCTTCACGCGCTGCTGCTGCAGCTGGTTGGTCGAGAGACCCTGCATGAGCGAGCCGTCCACCTTGATGAAGTTCATGCCGATGCTGGCGAGCAGCTTCAAGGGATCACGGCCCGTGCCGAAATGCTCGAGCGCGAAGCGGAATCCCAGCTTGCGCAGATTCTCCGACAGCTCGATGGTCTGGCGGACGTACTGCATCGCGAGCTCTTCCGTGACCTGGATGCACAGGCGCTTGGGCTCGATCTTGAGCGATTTCAGCTGCGTCTCGAGCCAGCCGATCAGGCTCTTGTCGAGAATCGTGTCCTTGGAGACGCGTACGAAGATGCAGGCGGCCTTGCGGTTGGCAGCGAAGGACATGGAGGCGCCGATGACCCAGCGGTCGATGTTCTTCATCAGATCGTTGCGCTCGGCGGCGGCGATGAACTCCGCGGGCAGCACTTCATTGCCCTGTTCGTCGAGCATGCGGACCAGCACGTCGAACATGCCCTTGTCCTCGCCGAGAAGACTCGCGATGGGCTGTTGAACCAGCCGGAAGCGATTCTCCATCAGCGCGGTCTTGATGTGCTTGACCCAGATCTTGTCGTAGGCCTGCACGCGGGTGTCCGTGTCGGATTTATCGACCGCATACATCTGGTTGCCGCCGAGCTCGCGGCCCCGGCGGGCGGCATTCACCGCATCCGCGATGGCGGCCGAAACATCGGGGTTGGCCGGGGGCAGGAGCCCCAGGCCCACCGTCACGGTCGCCGAGAGATTCTTCTCCTCGAACTGGAAGGTATGGTCGCCGACGCGCTTGACCAGGTTCTCGGCCCAGGTCTCGACGTCGCGCGCGGTGCCGCGGTCGAGGAGGATCAGAAATCCGTTGCCGCCGAATCGGCCGCAGAGGTCTGTCGCGGTGAGATGCATGCGCACGAGCTCGGCGAATTGCGCCATGAAGTCCTCGCTCGAGAGCACGCCGATGGACGCTTGGATCTCCGCGAAGCGATCGGGCTTGACGTAGGCGAACTGGCGCACGCCGCCCTTCGTCGGGTGCGCGCAGCGTTCCCGGATCGCGGCGACGAGATATCGCTGTTGCAGGAAGCGCGTGGTGACGTCGTTCTTGACGGCGTCCGCGAGCTGAACCTCGAGATCACGATCCTTGCGGTTGTTCGCGGGAATGCTGATGCGCGTGGCGGGCTCGTTCTCGTAGTCCGCCCGGGTGAGCGAGAGAACCAACGGCAGGTTGGAACCATCCGACAGCAGCGCCTGAACCTTGAGGCCGTGGTCCGACCACTTGCCCTGCAGGCAGGCCACGAGCGCGCCCTTCAGCGCGGGATGGGTGTCCGGCTCGAACAAATCCATGAGCGGCATGCCGGTGAGCGCATCGTCGCCGGAGTAACCGAAGAGCTCGAGCCAGGCCCGATTGGCGTCGACGATGATGCCCTCCTGTACGTGGGTGATCGCGTCGGCCGATCCCTCGAGGAAATGCTGCAGCTGTTCGCGGTACTCGCGTGCGGATGAGAGCGTCGTGGACAGCGCGCGCTCGAGCCGGTGCGCGCGCAGCTCGCGGGTGGCGACCGATTGCAGGCGGCTGCGGTTGGCGAGCGTCACCACATCCTGGGCGCCCAGACGCATGGCCTCGGCGATCGCGTTCTCGTCGACCTGCTCGCGCACGATCAGCACCGGCATTTCGGGCGCCGTCTGCTGCTTGATCTTCATGATCGAGGCGAGATCGGTGCCGAGCTCGTCGATGAACGCGACCAGCATCTCGGGGTTCAATTGCGTGATGGCGTCCGACAGGTCGCGGGCGTCCGGCAACCAGGTGCAATGAACCGGATGGCCGGCTTTGCGGAGGGTCGAATTGATGGCCTCGACGTGGTCCTGCGACCGCGTCATGACGATCATGGGGACGGCGCCCTGTTCGGTCACTGGCTTTTTTCCTTGACGGTCAGATCCTTGAGCGAAACGGGGGGCAGTGTAGCACCAGGTTTTCCGCGATTCTGGGAACGGCGTCTTGCCAAGACCCTGATTTGTGACGAAATTGGCGTCGGATCGGCGTTCTCGCTATGATACGCGCCCTTTGATTCCGAGGCCCTCGATGGCTAATTACAGCACCAACGAATTCAAGTCCGGACTCAAGATCCTGATCGACGGCGATCCGTACACCATCGTCGAGAACGAGATGGTCAAGCCGGGCAAGGGTCAGGCCTTCAATCGAGTCCGGGTCCGGAACCTCAAGACCGGACGCACCATCGAGCGCACTTGGAAGTCGGGCGACTCGGTGGAGGCCGCGGATGTGGTCGATACGGACATGCAGTACCTGTACAGCGACGGCGATTTCTTTCATTTCATGGTGCCCGAGAACTTCGAGCAGGTGACCGCCTCGAAACAGGCGGTGGGCGAGGGCGCCCAATGGCTGAAAGACGGCACGATGTGCGTCATCACACTGTGGAACGGCGTACCGCTGCAGGTCACGCCGCCGGCGCACATGGAGCTCAAAGTCGTCGAGACCGACCCGGGTCTGCGCGGCGACACAGCGACCGGCGGCTCGAAGCCGGCCAAGCTCGAAACGGGCGCCACCGTGAAGGTGCCGCTGTTCATCAATGAAGGCGAGACGGTGCGCATCGACACGCGGACCGGCGAGTATTTGTCGCGGGGGAAGGGCTGAGCTGGAGCGATCGCGCCATGCCGAGCGCGCTGTCGGTCAGGCGTTGTTGATCGAGAAGGCCATGGTGTCGGAGAGGCGGGGGGCTTTCAGGGCGATGGCGACCAGACGGTCGAAGCCCAAGGCGACGCCGGCGCAGTCGGGCATGCCGGCGGCGAGGGCGGACAGGAGATGCTCGTCGATCGGAGGCTCGTGGCGGCGGCGCTCGCGGCGGGTCGCCAGATCGCGGAGGAAGCGGGTGCGCTGTTCGCGGGCATCGGAGAGCTCGTGGAATCCGTTGGCGAGCTCGATACCGTCCAGATAGAGCTCGAAGCGCGCCGCCACGCGCGGTGATCCCGGCTTCAAGCGCGCCAACGAGGCCTGCGAGGCAGGGTAGTCGCAGATGAAGCACGGATGCTCGGCGCCGAGCTTGGGACCGACCACGAGTGCCATCAAGAGGTCGAGCTTCGCATCGCGATCCAGGGGTGCTTCACAGACGATGCCGTGGGTTTCAGCGGCCCGGTCGAGATCCTCCTCGGTGCATCCGTCCGGGTCGACGCCGGCGTAGCGCCGGATCGATTCGGCGTAGGTGAGCCGCTCCGCCGGGCCGAGCAGGCGCCCGGGCGCCAGCAAGTCCCGAACCAAGACATCGACTTCGGACATCAGTGCCGTGTCGTCGAAACCCAGCCGATACCATTCGAGCATCGTGAACTCCGGGTTGTGCCAGCGGCCGATTTCTCCGTCTCGGAACACCTTGCAAAGTTGATAGATGTCGCCGATTCCCGAGGCGAGCAGCCGTTTCATCGGGAATTCCGGAGACGACGAGAGATAGTGTTTTCCTGGCACACCGGCGATGCATGTGGTGAGGCTGTCGATCTGCGGATCGGTCACACCCGCGGCGCTCAAAATCGGCGTCTCGACTTCCAGCACTCCGCGGGCGGCGAAGAAGTCGCGCACGCGAGCGAGGAGAGCGGCGCGACGGCGCAATGCAGCGTGCGTTGCACCCGGCCGCCAGGAATCCGTCGACTCGACGCTCACGCGAGGCGGCCCAAGGATTGGCCCAGCCGTACGGCCGAGCCCGCCCGGAGCGCGGGATGCCATGCGGCTCGTCTGGCCTCGAACAGCAGGATCACGGTGGATCCCATGTTGAAGCGGCCGAGCTCGGCTCCTTTCGCCAGCGTGATGCCGGGCGAGGGAATGCGGGTGACGACACGCCGCGCGGCGGGTGTGACGTCGCCCGCCCAGACGGTGGCGATGCTCCCGACATTGAGCGCACCCACGAGCACCACTGCAAACGCACCGAACCCACCGTCGAACAGCGTCAGCACGCGCTCGTTGCGCGCGAACAGGCGCGGTACCCGTTGTGCGGTGGCGTCGTTCACGCTGAACAGGCGTCCCGGTACGTAGACCGTATCGAGCAGCCGCCCGTCGGCAGGCATGTGGATGCGGTGGTAATTGAAGGGCGCGAGATAGAGGGTGGCGAACGACCCGCCGGCGAATCGTGCCGCCCAGGGCTGGTGCGCCAGGAGCTCGGCGAGCGTGTAGTGCCGGCCCTTGGCCTGCAACAAGGAATCGCCCTCGATGGTGCCGCATTCGCTCACCCGGCCGTCGACCGGGCAGGCGATGTGGTCGGCTCCCGCGGCTATCGGGCGTGCATCGGATCGCAGCGGCCGCGTGAAGAATTCGTTGAAGGTGGCATAGCGGTACGGGTCGGGCTGAACCGCCTCGTCCATCTCGACCGGGAAGAGCTTCAGGAATCCCCGGATCAGCCAGTTCTTGAACCAGGGCGAGCGCACTCTCGTGGCCCAGAGAACCGAGCGCGACATGCCGTGCTGGGGCAGCAAGTGCTGCATCCAGACGAACGAGCGGGCGCGCAGGCCCCCGCCGACGGCCGCTGGGGTGCGCGAGTCCCCGCCGCCAGCCGCGGGGCCGCGCAAGCCCGCGCCGCCGGCCGTTGGGCCGCGCGGGTCACCGCCACGGGCCGCCGGCTCGCGCGAATCGTGGCCGCTCATCCGGCAGTCGCCGCGATGCGCTGAAAATCCGATTGCAGCGCGCCCGCGGTGAACGGCCCCATCAGGATTGCGGTGAGCTTGCCGGCGGGATCGACCACGAATATCTCGCTGGAATGATCGACGGTGTAGCTGCCGTCGGGCTGCGGCGCGGACAGGGATACCGCCACCCCGAGCTTTTTCGCCAGAGCCTCGATGGTCGGCTGGTCCGCCGCAGTCACGCCGAGGAACTCGGGATCGAAATATGGCACGTATTTGGCGAGCTGCGCCGGCGTATCGCGCTTGGCGTCCACCGACACGAACACGACGCGGGGCCGCACGGCGGCACGGCTTGCCTGAAGGCGCTTTTCCATGGCGGCCAGCGTGGTGAGCGTGGTCGGACAAGCGTCCGGACAGTTGGTGTAGCCGAAGTACAGGAACGACCACCGTCCACGCAGATCCTGCGGACCAAAAGCGTGGCCCCGCTGGTCGATCAGGCTAAAATCCGGCAGCGCACGCCGGGGCGACAGAAAAGATCCCGTGGTGAGCTCGATCGGCGGGGCGGACTGCCGCCAAAGGAGCGCCGCACCGATACCCACTATCACGGCGGCGCAGATCGCCGCCAAAGTTGCGAATCTGGATTGAGGAGTCATGCACCGATTATCCCATACGGCGCCCGAGACGGTGGGCGCCGCCATCGAGCGCTGCGCGCGGGCGATGCGCCGCGCGCGCGTTCACTTCGGTCACGGCACCGACAATGCGCGCGACGAGGCCGCCGAGCTGGTTTTTTTCGCGGCGGGCCTGTCGCACGGGCAGGGCAGCGCGGCGTACGGCAATTCCCTGACTGCGCGGCGGCGCGCGCGTATCGACTCGCTGCTGCGCCTGAGAATCGAGCGCCGGGTGCCGCTGGCCTACCTCACCCACCGGGCATTTTTCGCGGGACTCGAGCTTTACGTGGACGAGCGCGTGCTGGTGCCGCGCTCCCCGATCGCCGAGCTGGTTCAGGACCGCTTCGAGCCCTGGGTCAAATCCCGGCGCGTGCGGAGGATTCTCGACATCGGCACAGGCTCCGGCGCGATTGCGCTGGCGAGCGCCGTGGCGTTCCCGCGGTCGATGGTGGATGCAGTCGACATCTCCCCGGATGCGCTTCGGGTGTGCAGACGCAACGTGCGCCGTCTGGCGCTCGAGGATCGCGTGCGGGTCCTCAAGTCCGATCACTTCGGCGCGCTCGCGGGCCGTCGGTACGATATCATCGTCAGCAACCCGCCCTACGTGGGGCGGGAAGAGATGCGCACGCTGCCGCGCGAGTATCGTCATGAACCGAGGATCGGCCTCGCCTCGGGTGTCGATGGGCTGGACTCGGTGCGGGCGATTTTGTCCGCGGCGCCACACCATCTGGCCGACGACGGCATTTTGGTCGTCGAAGTCGGCAATACCGAGGACGCGCTGATGCGCGCGTTCCCACGCCTGCCGTTCGTCTGGCCCGACACACCCAAGGGCGGCGGCGGGGTTTTCATGTTGCAGGCGGCAGCCTTGAAGGGGAACTGACGCGTGGCGGGAAATACGTTCGGGAAGATGTTCACGGTCACCAGCTTCGGCGAAAGCCACGGAGCGGCGCTCGGCTGCGTGGTGGACGGTTGCCCGCCGGGGCTGGAGCTCAAGGAGGGGGATTTGCAGGCGGACGTGGATCGGCGCCGGCCGGGCACCTCGAAATTCACGACTCAGCGCCGCGAATCCGACACCGTGCGGATCCTGTCGGGCGTTTTCGAAGGCCGCACGACCGGCACGCCGATCGGGCTTTCGGTGGAAAACGAGGATCAGCGCTCGCGCGATTACGAGAAGATCAAGGATCGTTTCCGGCCCGGCCACGCCGACTATACCTATCAGCAGAAATACGGATTTCGCGACTATCGAGGTGGCGGACGCTCCTCGGCGCGCGAGACGGTGATGAGAGTCGCCGCGGGCGCGATCGCCCGAAAATTCCTGCGCGAGCGTCTGGGCGTGAACATTCGGGGTTACCTGGCCCAGATGGGCGACCTCGAGATCGATCCGGTGGACCTCTCGAGCGCTCATTCGAATCCTTTCTTCTGCCCGGACCCGAGCCGCCTCGAGGAGCTCGAGGATCTCATCTGGCGGATGCGCGAGGCGGGCGACTCCATCGGCGCGCGCGTGACCGTCGTCGCCACGGGGGTTCCGCCCGGCCTGGGAGAGCCGGTGTTCGGCCGTCTCGACGCGGATCTTGCGGGTGCCTTGATGGGCATCAATGCCGTGAAAGGCGTGGAGATCGGAGCCGGCTTCCAGGCCGTCGCGCAGCGCGGCTCGGAGCACCGCGACGAGCTCACGCCCACGGGATTCAAGAGCAACCACGCGGGCGGCGTGCTCGGCGGCATTTCATCGGGGCAGGACATCGTGGTGAGCATCGCGCTCAAACCGACCTCCAGCATCACGGTCCCCGGCCTCACCATCGATGTCGACGGCAACGCGTGCGAGATCTCCACCACCGGCCGCCACGATCCGTGCGTCGGCTTTCGCGCCACGCCCATCGCCGAGGCGATGACCGCACTCGTGCTGATGGACCATTATCTGCGGCACCGCGCGCAATGCGGGGACGTCGTGAGTTCCACGCCCATCATCACCCGGGCCCGGGAATGAGCGACGCCGCGGCCAAGCTGCGCCTCGCCGAGGCCAAGATTCGCGTGGCCGTCGTCGGCGCCTCGAGCCTGATCGGCGAGGCGCTGATCGCGGAACTCCGCGCGCAGGAGTTTCCGCTGGCGGAACTGCACGCGCTCGAAGACCAGCGCAACGTCGGCCGGCTGATTTCCGACGAGGATGCCCCCGACGACACGGGGCTCGAGACATCCGATGTCGCGGCATTCGATTTCTCACGCGCGGACCTGGTGTTTTTTTGCGGGCGGGCGGCCCTCTCCGAGCGCTATGCCGAAGCCGCGGCCGCGCACGCCTGGGTGATCGACAATTCGCCCGCCTTTCGTTTGCGGGCCGGTGTGCCCCTGGTCGCGGCCGACGTGAACGGCGCGCTATTGCGCCCGGCGGGTCCGCGCGGGCTCATTTCCCTGCCCGGCAGCGCGAGCATCGCGCTCGCCACGGCGCTCGCCCCGCTCGCGGCGCTCGGGGGACTCGAACGGGTGGAGGTAGCCACCTACCAGGCGGTCTCCGGCAGCGGCCGACCCGCGATGGATGAGCTCGCCGGCGAGACGGTGGCGATGCTCAGCGGCAAACGGGCCCGCGGCCGGGCGTTCGGCCGCCAAATCGCCTTCAATGTGATACCGCAGGTCGATGTCATCGAGGACGACGGCACCAGCCGGGAGGAGCGGCGGCTGTGGGAGGAAACTCGAAGCCTCCTGGGGTTGCCGTCGCTTGCAGTGAACGCGACGGCTGTCCGTGTGCCTGTCTTCTTCGGCCACAGCCTGGCGGTACATGCCGCTTTCGACCGCCCGGTGAGCCCGGGTCAGGCACTCGAGCTGTTGCGGCGCGGCAGTGGAATCGAGGTCATCGAGGGCAGTTCAACCGCGCAATTTCCGACCCCGGCCACGCTGGCGACGGCCCCGAATAAGGTATATGTAGGCCGGCTGCGCGCCGATCCGACTCGTGATCGGGCTCTAAATTTTTGGGTCGTTGCCGATAATGTTCGGAAATGTGCGGCACATAACGCAGTTTCAGTCGCCCAGATTTTGGTAAATAGTGGCCGGTGAGATATAGTTTGGCTTATGTTAAAGGCATTGAAGGCAAATGAGATTTCGCTTCCAAACCCCTAGCGGACAATGAAGTTTGGCCTCACGCCTTTGAGGATTCTGGGAGAACAAATGTCTGTGACGATGCCGCGCATGAAGCTGTTGGCGGGCCTCTTATCTCTGTCCTTTTTGTGGTCGAACTCATCGTGGGCGCTAGGACTCGGTGAGATCCACTTGAACTCGGCATTGAACGAGCCGCTGAACGCCGAGATCGACCTGATCGCAGCCGCGCCCGACGAATTGGCTGCACTTCGTGCGACGCTGGCGCCGCGAGACGCCTTTACCCGCTACGGCATCGATCGCCCGCCGTTCCTGTCATCACTGTCCTTCAAGGTTGGCAAGGGCAAGGATGGCCGCGACGTGCTGTTGGTGCGCTCGAGCGAGGCCATTCCCGAACCGTTCGTGACCTTCCTGGTGGAGGTCAACTGGGCGCGCGGACGCCTGATGCGCGAGTACACCGTGCTGCTCGATCCGCCCGTCTACACGCCGGGCGAAAATGCCAGCACGTCGGCGCCGGTGACGGCGCCGACCACGGCCGCTAGCCCGCCGGCGTCCGCGGCGAGTGCGCCCGCGCCGTCCACCTCGTCCCCGACCACGCCGTCTACCTCGCCCCCGAGCACCGGACGGCGCTCGAGGCATGCGCCGGCTTCGCCGCCGGCGGCCACGGAATCAGGTTCCGCCCCGGCCGGCGCGGCTGCCCTGCCCGAATCGTCCGCGCCCGCTGTCGGCGCCGCGCCGGGCAGCATTCAGGTCGCCAAGGGCGATACGCTCACCAAGATCGCGCGAAGCCTGCACGCCGATACGCCTGCGAACATCGATCAGACCATGATCGCGCTCTATCGAGCGAATCCGGAAGCGTTCGGCGGCAACATCAATGTCCTGCGCCAAGGAGCCGTGCTGCGCGTACCGGGTGCGGACGATATCGCCGCTCTGAATCAGCGCGCGGCCATGGGCGAAGTGCATCGCCAGATGGATGCCTGGCGCACCGCGGGCGGCGCTGCCGCCCCCAGCGGACATCTGCGGCTCGTCACCCCGAGTGCCGGAGGCGGCGGTACCGTGGCCGGCAACGGGTCGGCCAACTCAGAGGATCAGGCGCTCAAGGATCGGGTGAAGGATCTCGAAGGCCAGCTTGCGGAATCCAAGCGGCTGATCGATATCCGCAACCAGGAACTGGCGGCATTGCAGAAGAAACTCGGCGTGCCGGCAACCCCGGTACCGGCAGCCCCGCCCGCAGCCGCACCGCCGGCGACGACTGCCGCGCCCCCCGCGCCCACGCCGCCGCAGCAGGCTCAAGTCTCGCCGCCCGCAACGAAGGCGACACCGCCGGCGAACGGTGCGCAGCCCACGGCGCTGCCGCCGCCGGAACCCAACACGGCCGTGCCGGTGCCGCCCGCGCCGAAGCCGGTGACCAAGAAGCCGGCGCCCGCGCCCGTGGTCACCTCGGGGTCGTGGCTCGATTGGCTGCAGGACAATGTGTGGCTGGTGGGTGCCGTGCTCGCCGCGATACTGGCGCTGCTCGGCTTCGCCGCCTGGAGGCGCCGCAAGGCGGGCTCCATCGGAGCGTCCAGCGATTTCGGTGCCGGCTTCGACGAGACCCATGTGGCGGATCTCGAGGAGTCGGCCGGCAAGCTTGCGTCCATGCGCCGGGGCAACGATTCCATCGTGGTCGAGGAGTCCGGGCCGCATCCCGTGCCCGATTTCACGGCCGAGGCCGGACGATTCGGCGATACCGGCGAGCTGAAGTCGCACGAGGACACCTTCTCGAGCGAGAGCGCGGTGAATCTCGATCAGGGCGACCCCCTGGCCGAGGCCGATTTTCACATGGCGTACGGTCTGTACGACCAGGCGGCCGATCTGGTGCGCATCGCGCTCGAGCGCGAGCCCGACAGGCGCGATCTCAGGATGAAGCTCCTGGAGATCTACTTCGTCTGGGGCAACAAGGATGCGTTCCTGCAAACCGCCAAGCAGCTCGAGGCGACCCGCGATCGAGCGCCCGCCGGGGAGTGGGACAAGATCGTCATCATGGGCAAGCAGATTTGCCCCGATGAGCCGATGTTCGCCCAGAGCGCCGCCGGCAGCGGCCGCGGCGCCGGCGCGCTGGTCGATCTCAACCTCGAGGGCGGCGAGAACCGCGTCGACATCGATCTGTTCGGCGAGCCGGAAGGCGAGCGAAGCACTCTGGATCATGGAGTTGCGGACGAGAACGACGACACCGCCGCCACCGGCGAATCGCCGGGGATGCACGCGGCTTCGGATCTGGATTTCACCCTCGATACGCCGGATCGCGGTGCGGACGAGTCGCCGACCCGCGAAATGCCGCCGCGCGACGAGCCGACGGTCGAAGCCGAGCTGATGAATTATGCCGACGCGCCCACGCAGGAATCGCCGGCCCTCAAGACCACCGAAATGCGCGCGCCGCGCGCGCCGTCGCTTCGGGCCGATCAGACGGCGGAAGTCTCGATCGACGATCTCGGCCTGAACCTCGATCACCTGGAAGAGACCGGCTCGCCCTCGGGCGAGGGCCTTTCTCCCCTCGAGGAGACCGATCATCCGGCGGACGCGCCGACCATGGTGGCGGGCCTCGACGATCGCTCGCGGCGGATGATGGAAGAAGCCGCCAACAGCGCGCGGGACCGCGATCTGACCGAGCTGGAGCGCGAGCTGGAGGCTTCGTTCATCGCGGACCTCGATTCGCCGCCGGATGAGATCAAAACCGCCGTGCTCGGACCGGAATCCGCACCCACCGTGCTGATGCCGCGCGAGACTCCCTCGGCGGCGAAGGCCTCGCCGGAGTTCTCCGACATTCACGACGCCGACAAGGTCGATGTCGACTCGACCTCCAAGCTTCGGAGCATCAATTCCGACAGCATCGACCTGGATCTCGACCGGCTGGCAACGGCGCTGGGCAGCGGCGATACGGTGTCGCAGCCGCGGGCGGCCGAGGAAGTGTTTTCCACCGAGGTGTTCGAGGCGAGTCAGCGCAACCGTCGCGTGGACCTCGACGTGGGCGAGGCGCTCAACGGTTCCGAGCATCCCACCAACAAGTTCCAGGCCCAGACGAACAAGTTGAAATCGGTCGACGTGCCGCTCTCCGAGCTCGAGCCCGTCACCATGAGCGAGGTCGGCACCAAACTCGACTTGGCTCGCGCCTACATGGACATGGGCGATCCGGAGGGCGCGCGCAGCATCCTCGAGGAAGTCGTTCAGGAAGGCTCCGCCAGCCAGAAACAGGAAGCCTCGCGCCTGATCGAATCTCTGCCGGGTTGAGCGTTATCGACCGCGACGAGGCGGGGACGTCCGATACCGGCCGCGGTATCGAATCCCCGGCCGTTCGCCGCGTCGCGGCCCTGGTGGAGTATGACGGGACGGAGTTTGCCGGCTGGCAGTCGCAGGCCCACGCGGCCGGCTTGCAGGATGCAGTCGAGCTAGCGCTAGGTTTCGTCGCCGGCGCACGCGTCAGCGCGACCTGCGCCGGGCGCACCGATGCCGGGGTGCACGCGATCGGCCAAGTCATCCATTTCGACACCGATGCCGTGCGGACTCCGCGTGCCTGGATACTGGGGACGAATACCCGTTTACCGCCAACCATTGCGCTCCAATGGGCGGCTGAGGTCGCAGCGGACTTTCACGCCCGGCACAGCGCGGTGCGCCGGATTTATCGGTACTACATCCTGAACTCGAGCGCACGCTCCGCGCTGAAACGGCTGCGCAGCACCTGGATACCGCGCGCGCTCGACGCCGACGCCATGCACCGGGCCGCGCAGACGCTCATCGGCGAGCTCGACTTTTCGGCCTTCCGTTCGGTCGAGTGCCAATCCAAGTCATGCAGGCGCCGGGTCGAGCGGATCGAGGTGCAGCGCGACGGTGATTGGGTATGGATGGAGATCGCGGCGAATGCCTATTTGCACCACATGGTGCGCAACATCGTCGGAACGCTGATGGACGCGCAGCGCGAGGCCGACCCCGAAGGCACGATGCGGCATATCCTCGACAGCCGCGACCGCCGCCTCGCGGGCCCGACCGCGCCCGCCACGGGACTGTACCTCTGGCGGGTAGAGTATCCGCCGCGGTTTGGGATACCTGCACCCCTTCACCCTTTTTGCTAAACTAGCTCCGATCACCCATGAACAATCCCATAGGCCGGGCTAGCACATGACCTGGTTCGAGCGAATCGTCCCGTCGCGCATCAAGACAGAGCGGCGCACCCGTTCGGTTCCCGAGGGGCTTTGGACCAAGTGTCCCGCCTGCGATGCAGTGCTCTACAAGGCCGAGATCGAACGCAACCTTCACGTGTGCCCCAAGTGCAGCCATCACATGCGCATCAATGGGCGCGAACGGCTGCTCAAGTTTCTCGATACCGGATCCACCAAGGAGATCGCGGCCAAGGTCGAGCCCGAGGATCCGCTCAAGTTCAAAGACTCGAAACGCTACAAGGATCGCATTACCCAGGCTCAGAAACAGACCGGGGAACGCGACGCGTTGATCGTGATGTCCGGGACCCTGGCGGGCCTCCCGGTCGTCGCCTGCGCCTTCGAATTCCGCTTCCTGGGCGGCTCCATGGGCTCGGTAGTGGGCGAGAAATTCGTTCGCGCGGTCGAGAATTGCCTCGAGCACCGTTCGCCTTTGGTGTGCTTTTCGGCGAGCGGCGGGGCGCGCATGCAAGAGGCGCTCTATTCACTGCTGCAAATGGCCAAGACGAGCGCCGCTCTGAAGCGGTTGTCCGAGGCGCGCCTGCCGTTCATTTCGGTCATGACCGACCCGACCACGGGCGGCGTGTCGGCGAGCCTGGCGATGCTCGGAGACATCAACATCGGCGAACCGAAGGCGCTGATCGGCTTCGCGGGGCCGCGGGTGATTCAACAGACCGTGCGCGAGACCTTGCCGGAAGGGTTTCAGCGCAGCGAGTTCCTGCTCGAGCACGGGGCGCTCGACATGATCGTCGACCGTCGCGAAATGCGCGACCGCATCGGCTCGATGCTGCGGTTGATGATGGGCAAAGAGCCGCAAGCGGCTTAAGTCTCCCCGGGGCCATCTTGCGGACTCTTTCCGAGTGGCTGGTCCACCAAGAACGGGTGCACCCACAATCGATCGACCTCGGATTGGAGAGGCTCGCCCAGGTACTCGACCGGCTTCATTGGAGCCAGCCGCCGGTTCCGGTCATCACCATCGCGGGCACCAACGGCAAGGGCTCGGTCGCCGCGTATTGCACCGCCATCCTCGGCGCCGCGGGCCTCAAAGTCGGCGCTTTCACCTCGCCGCATCTGCGGGACTATCGCGAGCGTATCCGCGTGCAGGAATCCTGGGTGAGCGCCGAGACCCTGGTGTGGGCTTTCGAGCGGATAGAGAACGCGTGCACCGGCGCGGGCCGCGCGGGGGCGGGCGGCGCGGGCGGCCCGGGCGCGCGCGCGCGGGGCGCGGGGGCGGCGGGCGCACGAGGAGACAACATCTCGCTGACTTTCTTCGAGTACAACGCGCTCGCGGCGATGTTGGTGTTCGAGGCTGCGAAGCTCGATGCCTGGGTGCTCGAGATCGGCATGGGCGGCCGGCTGGATGCAGTCAACGTCATCGATCCGGCGGTCTCGGTGGTGGTGAGCATCGGGCTCGATCATCAGGAGTTTCTCGGCTCGACGCTCGAGGATATCGCGCGTGAGAAGGCGGGGATATTCCGGCCCGGCGTCCCGGCGGTTCTCGGCAGCCGCGACATGCCGGACGTACTCGAGAGCATCGCCCTCGAGCTCGGTGCGCCGCTCAAGCGGCTCGGCCGCGAATACGACTACTCGCAACATGCGAACCGCTGGCATTACCGAGGCGCGCGCTGGGACCTGCCGGAGCTGCCGGCGCCGGCGCTTCGCGGCGAGACGCAGTATCGCAATGCAGCCGCCGCCCTGGCGGCGCTCGAGGCTCTATCCCCGGCCATGGAGGTGCCGCCCGAGGCGATCGCACGGGGACTCGCGTCGGCGCGGCTGGTGGCACGCTTTCAGGTGATCGAGACCGCCGGACCGACCTTCATCCTGGATGTGGCGCACAACCCGGCCGCGGCCGCGGTGCTCGCGGAAAATCTGCGCTCGATGCCGGGCGCCGGACGAACGCTGGCGGTGTGCGGCATCCTGGGCGACAAGGACGCCGCAGGAGTCGCAGCCGCACTCGCCGATTGCGTCGACGAATGGTGGTTCGCCTCGACCGAAGGCGCCCGCGGTACGAGCGGCACCCAATTGGCGGCGCGAATGTCGGGAGGCATCGGCACCGCGCCGGCGCACGCAGTCGACGGCGTCGCAGCGGCCCTGAGCGCCGCGGCGGCGGCGGCAGGCCGCCCCGATCGGATCGTGATATTCGGCTCCTTTCACACCGTAGGACCCGCGATGGATTGGCTCGAAGCACGCGGTGTGCTGCCGCGTGAGAGTCCACGCGAATATACTCTTCCTCGATGATGGAACGTCGTGTCAAGGAACGCTTGATCGGTGCCACCTTGCTGGTGGCCTTGATCGTTTTGATCGTTCCGGAAATGCTCTCCGGCCCGAAACCCCCGTCGGCTCAGCCGCTCACGGTAGGATTGCCCACCTCCACGGCTGCGCCCACCCGCAGCGTTTCCGTCGACCTGGCCACCAGCAAGGCGACCGCGGAGGCGGCCCCGCCGGCCGGTGGGGCTTCACCGGATGCTGTCCCGGACGGGCCATCGTCGACGCCGAGCGGCTCCGCAGCGGGGAACGATCGCACGTCCGAAAGCGTGCCGCCCGACCAGAGCGTGCCGGCGAGCGCAGGCGCGCCTGCGAGCGCACCCACCGTGACCACGTTGAAAGCGCAGGAACCCGCCGGATCGGCGCTTGAAACGCCCGCTTCGGGCCCCAAATCGGCGAAGGGCGCATCTCGCCCCAATGTACCGAACGAATCGTCGGCGGGGCAGCAGGGACATCGAGGATGGGCGGTGCAACTCGGCAGTTTCGCGAGCCGGGCGAATGCGGAGAAGTTGGCTCATCAGCTGCAAGCGCGCGCTGGATCATCGCCCTATGTCAGCGCGAGCGGCTCGGGGTCATCGCTTCGCTACCGCGTGCGGGTGGGCCCGCTGGCGGATCGAGGGGCGGCCGAGCGTGCCGCGGGCAAGCTCAGGGCGGCGGGGCATCCGGCGACCGTGGTCGCGCCGGCGTCCTGACTCGCGGCCGGGTGCAGTTTGTGACGCCCGTTTCACGGCAGCGTCGCCGCGGGTTGGGTAGAATGCGAGGCCTGTCGTGGGACGCCGCCGGATGTGTTCACAAGAAGGCGCCAAGGGTGCATTTTGACCGGAGCCGATGTCCTGATTCTGGTGGTCCTGCTGGGCTCGATCTTCATCGGCTTGCTGCGCGGGTTCGTGCGCGAGGCGGTGTCGCTCGCGTTTTGGATCGTGGCCATCTGGGGCGCCTGGAAATTCGGTCCGGCGGTCGAACCTCATCTGGGCGGTCTTCTGGCGGATCCCAAAATCGCACCCTGGGTGGGGCGTCTGGTCGTGCTGGTGCTGGTGCTGTTGGTCGGCTGGGTGATGGGAATGCTGCTCGGCTACTTCACGCGCAGCATGGGCCTGGGTCCCCTGGATCGAGTCATCGGACTGTTCTTCGGCATCGTGCGCGGCACGGTGCTGGTCGGGTTGATGATCATCGGCGGCGAACTGCTGCACCTCAATCAAGAGGCGTGGTGGGGCCGCTCGAAGCTGATTCCCTATGGTGAGGCGGTGGGCGACTGGCTGCGGGCCATGGTCGGCGAGCACGGCGAGCCCTGGTCCAAACTCGAGCGCCTCACCGGAGTCAAAGTAAAGACCCACCGGCAGGGCGCGGCGCCCTGAGGGTAAGGAGGTTCCTGTCATGTGCGGTATCGTCGGAATGGTCGGGGTCAGCGCGGTCAATCAGCGAATCTACGATGCGCTGACTGTTCTGCAGCACCGCGGTCAGGATGCGGCCGGCATCATGACCAGCGAGTCGGGCGAGCTGTACATGCGCAAGGATTCCGGCTTGGTCCGCGATGTCTTCCAGCAGAAGCACATGGTCAAGCTCAGGGGCAACGTCGGCATCGGACATGTGCGTTACCCCACGGCCGGCGCGGACAGTGCCCATGATGCGCAGCCCTTCTACGTGAACTCCCCGTACGGCATCTGCCTGGGCCACAACGGCAATTTGACCAATGCTCGCGAGCTGACCGAGGTTCTGGTGCGCGAGGATCGGCGGCATCTGAACACCACGTCCGATTCCGAAGTGCTCTTGAACGTGCTCGCCTCCGAGCTGCAGCGCGTGGGTACGCCGCGCGTGACTCCCGCGGACGTCTTTGCCGCCGCCAATGCGGTCTACCGGCGCTGCCGCGGCGGCTACGCGGTGGTCGCCATGGTCATCGGCCACGGCATCCTGGGTTTTCGCGATCCGAACGGGATCCGTCCGCTGGTCATCGGCAAGCGCGATACCAAGAAGGGCACCGAATGGATGCTGGCCTCGGAAAGCGTGGCCCTGGACATGTCGGGCTTCGAGATGGTCCGCGATGTCGCTCCCGGCGAGGCCGTGTTCATCGATGAGCAGGGGCGGTTCTACGCGCAGCAATGCGTGGCCATGGCCCGCCACACGCCGTGCATCTTCGAGTACGTGTATTTCGCGCGGCCCGATTCGATCATCGACAACATCTCGGTGTACAAGGCGCGGCTGCGCATGGGCGAGCGCCTGGCCGAAAAGATCAAGCGGGCCCGTCCCGCCCACGACATCGACGTGGTGATTCCGATTCCCGACACGAGCCGTACCTGCGCGGTGCAGGTGGCGCAGCTGCTCGGCGTCAAATATCGCGAGGGTTTCATCAAGAACCGCTACATAGGGCGCACGTTCATCATGCCGGGGCAGGAGCAGCGCTCGAAGTCGGTGCGCAGCAAGCTGAATGCCATCGATCTGGAATTCAGGGGCAAGACGGTGCTGCTCGTGGACGACTCCATCGTGCGGGGCACCACGTCCGCGCAGATCATCGACATGGCGCGCGAAGCCGGCGCGAAGAAAGTGTATTTCGCCTCCGCGGCGCCGCCCGTGCGATATCCGAACGTTTACGGAATCGACATGCCGGACGCCTCGGAGCTGGTCGCGGCCGGACACACCGACGCCGAGGTGCAGGAGATCATCGGCGCGGACTGGCTCATCTATCAGGATCTCGATGACCTGGTGCACGCGGTCCGCCACGACCACGCGAAAATCACCGATTTCGACACGTCGTGCTTCTCGGGCGAATACGTGACCGGAGACGTGACGCCCGAATATCTCAAGCGCCTGCAGGGAGAGCGGTCGGACGAGGCCAGGCAGCAGCGTCGCGATGGCGTCAATCGTGGCCTCAAGTCCGTTCACATACTCTAGGGCGGCGCCACAAACGGCTCGGATCCTGCCATCTTGAGCCTGCGCCTACTGGTCATCGCCGATCGCGCCGAGTATCGGCTGCTGGCGCGTAAACACATCGAAATCGAGTGGCCGGATGCCGCCGTCCTCGAGCACCGGCTCGGGGAGGACGAGCCGCTCGATCCGAAGTTCACCGCTGCCGGTTTCGATGCGGCCATCATCCTCGATGCCCCGCCGGCGCAACCCTCAGCGACCGGGACGACACCTGCCGCGGCGCTGGCGGCCGAGCTCGCGGCCAAGGCCGAGTTCGCGCCGGTGGTGCTGGTGTCCCTCAACGATCCCCCGGCGGCGCGCGCCGCCGATACGGCGAGGCTTCAATACCTGTACGGACGCAAGATCGACCGCGAACGACTGATCCGCGCCATCACCTCGGCCTCCCGTGAACACCAGAAGACATTGACCGCCCGCCGCGCCCTGCCGGCCTTCGACCAGATCTACAGGTTCGGCGCCATGACGATCCGCGGCCACCGCTGCATTCGCCAGGTCGGCTCCGGCGGCATGTGCAAGATCTATCTGGCGGAGAGCGAGCGCGCCGCGACTCTCGTCGTCCTGAAGGTGTTCAGCCAGGTACCCGACGTGTCGGAACGCATCGTCGGCTTCGACCGCTTTCTGCAGGAATACGAGATCGTCGCAGGTCTCAACCATCCGAACATCGTGCGCATCCATGATCTCGGTATCGCGGACGATCACGCGTACATCGCGATGGAGCACTTCCCCGCCGGAGATCTGCGCCAGCGGATGAAGTCGCCGGTCGACCCGGAGACCGCGCTGTCGTACCTCAAGCAGATGGCGAGCGCCCTCGAGGCCATCCACGCGGTCGGAGTCCTGCACAGGGACCTCAAGCCCGCCAATGTGATGCTGCGCGCGGACGGAACCCTGTGCCTGATCGATTTCGGCCTGGCCAAGGCCAACGAGCTCGACGCGGAGCTCACGGGCACGCGCGAGATCTTCGGCACTCCGTACTACATGAGTCCGGAGCAGGGACACGCGGAGCTCATCGACGCGCGCAGCGACCTGTACAGCCTGGGCGTGGTGTACTACGAGATGCTCACGGGACGCAAACCCTATACCGGCGCCTCGGCCATGGAGGTGATCTACAAGCACAAACGCGCGGAGCTGCCGGCGATCGATGTGAAATATGCGAGCCACGAGTCCCTGTTGAGGCGCTTGCTGGCTAAATCCCCCCAGGACCGGTTTCAGTCGGCGCGCGAAGTGCTGGAGGCGGCCGGCGAATTGAAGATTCCCGTCTGATGGCGGCGCGTTCGACGAGCACGCCTCCCGCCGCGGGAGCCGCCGCCCCGCACCCGTTGCTCCGTACGCCGACCCCCGGAAGCTGGATCGCCCGGGCCTGCGAAACGCCGGACGTACTGCTCATCGATCACGCCAATTGCGAGAAGAAGGCCGCCTCGACCGCGCTCGCGCTGATGTTCGCGTATGCGGAGGATCTCGTGCTCACCGACAAGATGTCGCGCCTCGCGCGCGAGGAGCTGCGTCACTTCGAACAGGTGGCGAAACTCATCAAGAATCTCGGGATCGAGCCGCGGCGGCTCGCTCCGGGGCGTTACGCGGAGCGCTTGCGGCGCCTGGTGGCCAAGACCGAGCCCCGGCGCGAGATCGATCTGATGATCTGCGGAGCGTTCATCGAGGCGCGCTCCTGCGAGCGATTCGCGGCGCTCGGGCCGGCCATGGGCGGTCCCGCGGGCGAGCTCTTCGCCGGATTGCACGCGGCCGAATCGCGGCACTTCAAGGTCTACCTGGATCTGGCGCGCCGTGCCGCGACCCGCGCCGGGATCGACGTGGAGCCGCGCATCGAGGCCTTCGCGCAACTGGAGGCGGAGCTGATCAACAGTCCCGACGAGCTGTTCCGATTTCATTCGGGTGCACCCGCGGGAGCGATCTGAGCTCCGGGCCGCTCGAGTCCCAGCTGAGGACGCTTCCTTGGGTATACCAGTCGCCGAGCACGATGCGGGTGCAGGCGCGTCCGTCGACGCTGAAGGGGTGGATGGCGGGCCGGTGCGTGTGTCCGTGCAGCAGCGTCGTCGCGCCGGCCGCTCTCATCGCGGCCGCCACGCTCTCGGTGTTCACATCGCCGATGGTGTAGGCGATCGATGCCGTATGGGCTTGGCTCCCCGTGCGCGCGGCGCCCGCCAATGCGCGCCGCTGGGCGACGGAAAGATGGAGAAATCGGCGCTGCCAATCCGCATCCCGCACCGTCGCCCGCAGCCGCTGATAGGCCCGGTCGTCGGTGCAGAGCGCATCCCCATGCATGACCAGCACGGGCTCGCCGTACAGGGTCACGATGAGGGGATCCGGCAAGAGCTGAGCGCCCGATCGGGTACAGAAGGTTTGCCCGAGGAGGAAATCCCGATTGCCGTGCATGACGAAGCACGGTACCCCGGTCGCCGTCAGCGACCGCATGGCATCCAGCGCCTCGGCCTGCCCTGAATCCGGCGCATCGTCGCCCACCCAGGATTCGAATAGATCGCCGAGGATGTACAGCGCTTCCGCGCCGCTCGCCTCGGTGTTGAGGAATTCTACGAATTGGGCTGTGATGTCGGGCCGGCCGGCATCGATGTGCAGATCCGAGATGAAAAGTATCGCCACCCTGGTATCGCCAACTAGTATTGCCGACTTGACGCAGCGTGTTGAGAGGCGAGCGGGCGGCCTTCAGGACGCCGGCGTCGGGACGCGCTCTATTTTCAGGATCACGACCGGCTTCAGCGGCGCATTCTCCTTGAACGGGCCCTTGGCGCCGGTCGGCACGGTAGCGATCTCGTCGACCACGTCCATCCCCTGGACGACCTTGCCGAACACGGCGTAGCCCCAGCGGGTCGCGCTCGGATCGAGCGCCGCATTGTCGGCCAGATTCACGTAGAACTGAACGTCCCCGGCGTGGGGCTCGGGCGGGCGGGCGAGGCCCACCGTGCCGCGCGCGTTGGTCAATCCATTGCCCGAT
>DASYAC010000216.1:0-5200 GCA_036501585.1 Steroidobacteraceae bacterium | reverse complement strand
ATTTTCGATGACCACCCGAAGCTCCTCGAGCGCGCCCGCCATTTTGAGATGCTCTCGGCCGGCTCCCCGGCCGGTGATTTGCGCACGGGTGAATTCGTCACCGCGACGCAAACGGCGCGCGTTGCGGCTCTCGAAAGGATCCATGAGCGCAGAGATGGAGCGGAGCTGATTGCCGTCCTCGGCGATACCGGCAGGGCGGCGGAATTCCCGCCATTCGGAGAGTTCCTGCTCGGCGAGGGGTACCGGCTTCGTGCCGCGGACGGGGATGAGACCCGCGCACTCGAGCATTACGCGCGCTCGATCGACCAGTACCCCAATTTTGCCGCCGTATATGGTGCGCGTGGGCGCCTCCGCGCCCGGCGCGGTGAACACGCCGCGGCAATTGCCGACCTGGAGCGCTTCGTGATGCTTGCCCCCGCGGATCCCGAGACGCCGTTTGCCCGCCAGACCATCGATCGCCTGAAGCAGGACTCTCTCAAATGATCCGATGCATCGCGGCTCTCGCGCTCCTGTTGCCAGGCCTCGCGGTTGCGGGCTGGGAATCCGTCGAAGCATCCAAACGGGTGGGTTCCGGAAAGGGAGATTTCTCGCTCCAGCTTCCCGATACCTGGCTGTACGACTCGTCGCGCCACTCGCTCGATGCGTCGCATGACGGCGTGGGGTTGAATCGCATCACGGTGGCAATCACACCCTACAAAAAGACGTTCAAGAACGCAAAAAAGGAGTCCACTCCGAAATCCGCCCCGGAGGATCTCGCCGAGGACTATATTGCCGAGCTTCAAGCTGGACCGAATGCCGTGCGCGATTTGGTTGTCGTGTCCAACGAACCCGCCCAACTCGCCGGCAGGCCGGCGTTTCGCGTCCACGTCAAGTATCGGGCACAGGAACTTGCGGGTGGCGCAGAAATGGAGTCCGTGGCGGTCGGCACCGCATTGGACAACGGAGTGATGCTGGCAACCTTTGAGGCCCCGTCCATTCACTACTTTGAACGCTGGATCCGCGAGTTCGACGCAGTAACGGTCAGCATCACGCTTTTACCGCCGCCCAAATGAGTGGCTAGATCGCGATCAGCAGGTAGTGATCGAGAATCAGCGCCGCGAACAGCAGCATCAGATAGGTGATCGAGAACTTGAAGGTCTGCATGGGAAGCTGAGGCCGTTCGCCCTCTTCCCGGTTGAGCTTGAGCACGAAGTACATGAAGCGCGCGTTCAGCCCGATCGCGGCGACGAGATAGATGAGACCGCTCATGCGCGTGAGAACCGGCAAGAGCGTGCTCAGCCCGAGAAGAATCGTGTACAGCACGATCTGCAGCCGCGTGAACGGGATTCCGTGTGTGACCGGCATCATCGGAATCCCCACCTTGGCGTAATCGTCGCGGCGCGCGATGGCGAGCGCCCAGAAATGCGGCGGCGTCCAGGTGAAGATGATGAGGAACAGCAGCAAGGCGTTGGAGTCGATGTGGTTGGTCACCGCGGCCCAGCCGAGCACCGGGGGCGCCGCGCCGGCCGCCCCGCCGATGACGATGTTTTGCGGCGTCGCCCGCTTCAGCCAAAGGGTGTACACGACGGCGTAGCCGATCAAGGAAAAGAACGTGAGGGTCGCCGTGAGCCGCCCGACAGTCGGCCACAGCACCAGCATCGAGGCGAGGCCCAGCAGGCTCGCGAAGATCGAGGCGTGGCTCTTGGACAAATGGCCGGTCGGCAGCGGCCGGCGGCGGGTGCGGGCCATCCGCTCGTCGATCCCGCGATCGAGCACATGGTTGAATGCTGCGGCCGATCCCGACGCCAGCGCGATGCCGATGGTGCCGAAGATCAGTGCCTGCAGCGGCACCATGCCCGGTGAGGCCAGCACCATCCCGACGATGGCGGTGAATACGATCAACAGGCTCACCTTGGGCTTGGTGAGCTCCAGAAAATCGCGCCATCGGGCCGAGCGCACGGCCGCCAGCGGCGGGCTGTCCGGCAGCGAGGGATTTTCGGGAAGAGGGGTCACGCTACAAGGGTACCATGGGGGGTCGAGCCGGCCCCGCCCACAGCGCGCGCACCAAGGTCACCATCACCAGGACCAGGAAGGCCGCACCGGCATTGTGCAGCGTGGCAACGGGGAGCGGCACCCCCCAGTGGACGACCGACAGGCCCAGCGCGATCTGCACGAGGACGGCGAGGATCAGAACGTACCCGATGATCTTCAGATGCCTGTTTCGGGCGCGCATCGTCACCATGACGCCCAGGCTGAGGAGGGTGAGCCCCGCGACGACCGCTCCCAGCCGATGGGTGAAGTGAATCGCCACGCGCGCGGGATTGGCGAGGACGCCGCCTTCGTAGTCGATGCCGAGACCCCGCCACAGCACGAAGGCGTCCTTGAAATCCATGCTCGGCCAGAAGGAACGTTGGCACGTGGGCAAGTCCGGACAGGCGACGGCGGCATAATTGGTGCTCGTCCAGCCGCCCAGGAAGATCTGGACCGCGAGCACGGCCGACGCGACCACCGCGAACGTGGTGAGTCCCGCCTCGGAGCGCGCGAGGCCCCGCCGCTCCGGGGTGATCGACAGCCAGCGCAGAATGGCCAATGTGGTGAGGCCCCCCAGAAGGTGCGCGGTCACGATCAGAGGCTGCAGCAGGAGAGTCACCGTCTTCATGCCGAGAAGGCCCTGCAGGCACACCACCACGAAGAGCACCGCCGCCGGCGCCACCGGCTGATCCGGATCCCTGCGATTGACCAGCGCGAGCCCGAGCAGGCTCGCGATGATGAGACCCAGCGTGGAGGCGAAATATCGGTGAACCATCTCATGCACCGCCCGGGCGAAGTGATGCGTGCTGCCCTCCGGGAACACATGTCCGTAGCAGCCCGGCCAGTCGGGACAGCCGAGACCGGCATCGGTGAGCCGCACCCAGGCGCCCAGCACCACGACGCAGAAGGCGAGCAAGGTCCCGGCGAGCGCCAGGCGCCTGAACCAAAGGACTCGTCCGTGTTCACGCATGAGCCGCGGGCCCTCAGCCGACCTGCGAGAGGCCGAGGAGCCGCTTCAGATCCTCGAGCATGCCCTTGGGCCTGGCACCGGCGGCATAGACCATCATGACATTGCCCAGTGGATCGATGAGGTAGACGCGGCCCGCGGCTGCGGGATCGTCCCCGGGCGACAGGCGCAGCAGGGCGAGCACCGGCGCGGCGTCGGAGGTTGCGCGCACGGTGATGAGATCGGGGTGCTGCCGGCGCAGGAAATCCAGATCACAGCACGGCTCCTGCGCCACGAACACGCGCTGCACGCGATCCATGTCCCGATTGAGCGCGTAACGTACCTGGCGGGTATCGTAGAGCTCCGTCTTGCAGCGCTCGGCGCACGTCCCCGCTCCCCAGTAGAGCAGCGTCCACTTGCGGGTGAGGAAGTCGGGAGCGGTCTGGGTGTCCGCCGACCCATCCAGGGCGACGTGCGGCAGGCGGACCGCGGGCAGGGGACGCGGCGGCTCGATCAATTGACCGTGATTTACGTGACTGCCCGGCCGCCACCCCACGACGTAATACAGGAAGAAAGCAAGCCCGAGCGGCGCGAAGAACAGCAGCGCGAGGCCGATCAATGCCCGGCGTTGGCGGCCCACGTTCACGGCGTCGGTTCCTTCGAGCGAAGATTGGTCACCACGTAGATGACGGCCAGCGCCGCCGCCAGGCCGAACCACTGCACCGCATAGGCGATATGCCGCATCGGCGGAAAGCCGGGGGGCCGCCATTCGCGTAGATATCCATCGGGCTCCGCGGCATCCAGAAGAATGACCTGCGCCGCGTCGGTCCAACGGTTCTCGTGCAGCAGCCCCGCGATTTCCGCGCGCGTCGGGAAATTCGCCACCACCGGATACGGCGGCGCGAGTGCAATGCGATCGCCCATCTGGATGCCGGCGCGCGGCAGGTTGTCGGTGCGGCCGTGGATCTCGCGCACGTCCGAGGACACGTCGATCTTGGGCTTGTCGGCGCGGCTCGCGCCGAGCGGCACCCAGCCGCGATTGACCAGCACCCAACCGCCCCCCGCGAGCTCGAACGGCGTGATCACGTAGTAGCCCGCCCGATCCTCTGCGTTACTGATGTTGTCGATCAGGATCTGCCGGCCGGGGTCGTAGCTTCCGGCCGCGCGGACATGCCGGTAGCGCGGCAGCGGCGGCGTGCCCGCCTCCAGGGTGCGAACCATATCGGTTCCTTGGGCGAAGGCATCGTATAGCGCGCGCTTCTCGTCGGCCCGGTGGAGCTGCCAGCGGCCGAGCGACACCAAACCCGCGATCGCCGCCAGGGTCGCGAGCGTCATGAGCAACGTGGGGCGGAAGCTGCGGGAACCGAGTCGAATGGGCACGATATACTGGCAGTCTTCTACGGCGCTTTGGACGTGCACTTGCTATTCAAATATTTCATCGTCCTGGTCTTGGTGCTGATCATCGCCAGCCTCGGCAAAGCCCTGTACCACCTGTCGAGCTCGAAACCCGGGGACAGCGGCAAGATGCTCAAGGCGCTGACCTGGAGAATTGGACTCTCGGTGGGCCTCTTCGTGCTGTTGATCGTCGCCTATTTCCTGGGTTGGATTTCCCCGCAGCACTAGCAAGCCTGGCTGCTGGGCGCCACGAAGGGCGCCTGCCTCTACAGCCAGTAGACGAAGCAGAAGAGCCCGAGCCACACCACGTCGACGAAGTGCCAGTACCAGGCCACCGCCTCGAACGCGAAATGCCGCGTGGGCGTGAAATGGCCTCTCAGCACCCGGAACCAGATGACCGTGAGCATGATGGCGCCCACCGTGACATGCAGACCGTGGAAGCCGGTCAGCATGAAGAACGTCGAGCCGTATACGCCCGTGCCGAGCGTCAACCCGAGCTTGGTATAGGCCTCGTGGTACTCGGTCGCCTGGAGGGTGACGAAGCTGAAGCCCAGGAGGAACGTCAACGCCAGGAAAATCTTCAGCCGCGTCCGGTGGCCGGCGATCAGCGCGTGATGCGCAATGGTGACGGTCACGCTCGAGGAGAGCAGGATCGCCGTGTTGACGGCCGGAAGACCAAAGGCCGGAATGGTCTCGAAGCTGCCGTCGGCGCGGGGGCCGAGCGCGGCGGGACCGTTGGTCGGCCACACGCCCTCATAACCCTTCCACAACAGGATGCCGTTCAGCACCTTGGTGCCGTGACCCGCGAGCCAGGGCGCCGACAGGTGCCGGGCATAGAACAGCGCGCCG
>DASYAC010000215.1:0-9863 GCA_036501585.1 Steroidobacteraceae bacterium | reverse complement strand
GCGCAACTGCAGTCCGTGATCGACAAGCGACAGGACACGCGCAATGTCCTGCGTCAACAGAACGCTTGCGCCGGCTGCAGCGGTCACTGATCCCCTAGCGCGACCACATCCGCTGCAGGTTCGAGATCACGTACTCGAGCTGAGTGCGGTTGCGCCAATCCATCTTCAGACCCTCGAGCGAGCGGACCTCGTTCAAGGTGTACAGCAAATCGCGCTGCAGCTGATCGGGGATCTGACTTTCGACGAAGGTGATGACCACCAGGCGTTCGCCGGCGGTCACGGGCATGACCTGATGAACACCGGTGGAGGCATAGAACACCGCTTGCCCGGGCTTGCCTTTGATGCGCACGCTTTCGGAGCCCAGGTAGATCACCAGTTCCCCGCCCTCGTAGGTCTTGGGATCCGATACGAACATGGTGCAGGACACATCGCAGCGCATGGGCTGCTGTCCGCCCGGAAGGAAGGCCGTATCGACGTGCGGCCCGTAGGTCATGCCGACACCATACCGGCACAGCGTCGGCAGGGCGACGCGCTGGGGAGAGACGAAATTTCTCGCCTGTTCATTCCTCTGCAAGGCGGCCAGGGCGAGCTGCGATGCCTTCTGGGCCCACGGGTCGGTCGCATCCGCGATCACGTTGTTCTTGGCGGTGTTGTGCGGATTCGTCAGCCGGCCGTCGACGAACTTGGCCTGCAGAGCGATCTCCGTGAGGGTCTGGATTTCGGCTGCGGTCAGAAAATTGTCGATCAACAGGAACACGCGTGAATCCTTTCCCCACCGGCGGCGACTGAGCCTTCGAAGTATACCAAGGCGAAGCGCCTATACGAGCCGCGAGGGCGCCCGGATGCGCGGAGGTGGACATATAAAAAAGCGGCTCATGCTCAGAGAATTGAGTAATAATCCCCCCGCGTACCGGGTCTTACTACCGAGCAGCGATATTGCTGCGAACTCATTACAAAAGGGCTCAAACATGCAAATCAATAAAGTGTCAGGTGCTGCGTTGGCGGCTGCAGCCGCGATGTTGTTCTCATCCGGGTTGGCGGGTGTGTCGGTGGCGGCGGATTCGGGCACTTACAAGTGCACCGGGGTGAATTCTTGCAAGGGTATGTCGGACTGCAAGTCCGCCAAGAACAGCTGTAAGGGACAGAATAGCTGCAAGGGCCAGGGCTTCAAGGACATGGCGTCCAAGGCTGACTGCACCGCCGCCAAGAAAGCGATGAAGTCCGGCGGCTGATATCGGATAGATCGAGTCGAGGGTCGGCTGCGCGCCCGGCGGATGGCGGGCGCGTAGCCAGTCCTTGGATTGACATGAAATTGGAAGGATTCGGATTGGGACTCCGGCCCGTGCATTACGAGGCGCTGCTGACCGAGCGCCACGCCGTCGATTGGCTCGAGATCGTGAGCGAGAACTATCTCGTCCCCGGGGGTCAGCCCCTCGCCTATCTCGAGCGGATCCGCGCGCGGTTCCCCGTGGTGATGCACGGCGTATCGCTCTCCATCGGGAGCACCGATCCGCTCGACCGGCGCTATCTTGCCGGCCTGAAGGAGCTGGCGCGGCGCGTGGAGCCCGCCTGGATTTCCGACCATCTCTGCTGGACGGGCGTCGAGGGCCGGAACGTTCACGACCTCCTCCCGCTGCCTTACACTGAGGAGGCGCTCGCCGCAGTGACGGCGCGTGTCGGGGAGGTGCAGGACGTCCTCGGCCGGCAGATTCTTTTAGAGAACGTGTCGAGCTATTTGAGCTACCGCGACTCCGCGATGACGGAATGGGAATTCCTGAGCGAGGTCGCACGGCGCGCCGACTGCGCGATTTTGCTCGACATCAACAACATTTACGTGAGCGCGGTGAATCACGGATTCGATCCGCTGGCGTACCTTCGCGGCGTGCCCAAAGAGCGGGTCCGGCAGTTCCATCTGGCCGGACACAGCGACATGGATGGCCACCTGATCGACACGCACGATCATCCGATCGTCGCACCGGTGTGGGCGCTGTACCGCGAGGCCGTCGAGCACTTCGGGCCGGTGCCGACCATGATCGAACGCGACGACAACATTCCGGAGCTCGGCGAACTGGTGGCCGAGCTCGACGTGGCGCGCGCGGTGGCGTCCGGCGAGGCGCGCGAGGCGGCCTGATGCGGCTCTTCGAACTACAGCGCGAGCTGCAGCGCCATTTGCTGGGCGAGGACAGCGCGATCGCGGACGCGATCGTGGATGCCCCGCCGCTGCCGGTCGAGGCGCGCCTCGGCATCTACCGCAACGCCTACCGTGCGCGTCTGATCGAGGCGCTCGGCGAGGTGTATCCCATCCTGCACTGGCTGCTGGGCGATGAAAGCTTCGAGAGCCTGGCCACCTCGTTCGTCGAGACACACCCGTCGGAGCACCGATCCATCCGCTGGTACGGAGGAGAGCTCGCGGGGTTTCTGGGCGCGACGCCCCCGTTCGCCGATCAGCCCATTCTGTCGGAGATCGCTCGGCTCGAGTGGACTCTCTCGGAAGTCTTCGACGCCGCCGATGCCGGCGTGATGGATCGGGCCTCTCTCCAGGCAGTCGATCCCGAGCGATGGGCAACGCTCGGTTTTGGATTTCACCCCTCGCTGCGGCGCCTCACGCTCGCCTGGAATACGGTGGCCGTCTGGCAGGCGGGAAGCGCCGGCGAGGACTCCCCGGCACCCGAGCGCTCGCCCGAGCCCGTGGAGTGGCTGCTCTGGCGCCAGAACTTCAAGAACTACTTTCGCTCGCTGGACACCGTCGAAAGAGCCGCGCTGGACACGGCGGCCGCGGGCCGGACTTTCACCGAGATCTGCGAGTCGCTCGCCGCGCATCTGCCCGAAGAGGACATCCCGCTGCGCGCCGCCACCCTGGCCGCGACCTGGGTCGATGGCGGACTCATCGCATCGCTCAGGACGCGCTGAAGCAGTCGGTGAGGTGACCGGTTTAGCTGAGTCGGTGAGGTGACCCGGTTTAGCTGACGCCGTACACTTTGGTGCCATACCATTCGCCGACGCCCGCCGTCAGCGAACGTACCAGGTCGCGCTCTGCGGCACTGAGAAACGGACTCCAGATGTCGAGAATCAGAACGGCGCGCGGCGTATCGCTGTCGTTCCAGGCCTCATGCTCCATGGTGTCATCGAACACGAAGGCCTTGCCCGGTTCCCACTCGCGCCGTTCCGCGCCTACCCGGAAGACGCAGCCGGGAGGGACGATCAGCGGCAGGTGCACGACCAACCGGGTGTTGTTGACGCCGGTATGCGGCGGTATGCGGGTCCCGGTATCAAGAATGGAAAATACGGCCGTTGGACTGCACCCCGGCACATCGCATCGCGGCCACGCCTCGAGCGCCGCGACGGTGCGCGGACAGCGCGCGATATGTTCGGGATCGGGGACGCCCTCGCGCCACAGGAAGTAGACGCCCCACCGGCGGGAGTGATTCAGATCCCGCCACTGGCTCAACGGCGATGAGTCCGAGAGGTCGATGTACGGCTGCAGGACGTCAGGACCCTCCGCGAGGACATTGATCAACTCGGCGCGAATGTCGGCGGTCGCGGCCTCGATCGAATCGAGCCATGGAAAATCGGCGCGCTCGTAGAACTCGATGGCCGGAAGGCCCGGGAAATGCATGAAGGAAGGTTTCTGCCGGTAAACTCGCCGCTTCTGAAGCATCGTGTCGAGACACCCCTCGAAGCGCTTCAAGACCGCGCCCGAATGGCGCGCCCGCACATCCTTGAGCCGCTCTTCGAGAAAAACCTCCAATTGCCGGTCGTTCTCCTGAACCGCCTCCTTGGCGTGTCGTATGACCGGCTCCATGGGAGGCGGCGGCTGGAATCCGGCCGGCAGCACTTGCAACGCGTCGCGAAAGCTCATGGCCGCCGCGCGCGGTTGGCCTTTGAGCTCCTGGAGCGAGGCCTTCTGCAGCAGCGCGCGCAGGTTCCCCGGTTCGAGCGAGAGGGCCTTGTCGAGCGCCGCCATTTCCTCGTCGGGGCGCCCGAGCCCGCGCAGCGCCGCTGCAAGATTGATCCACAGCGACGCATTCGACGGGTTCGCATCCGTCGCCTCTTTGAGCACGGCATAGGCACTCGTCGCGTTGCCCGATAGAAGCCATCGGCGCGCGATTTCGTTGAGGATCAAGGGATGGCGTGGGGCCACCGCCTCCGCTTGCCGGAGCAATTGTTCCGCATCCCGCGACTGGCCGCGCGCTTCCGCCTGCATGGCCAGGTCGACCAGCTCCCGCACGCGGGCATCGTCGCCCTGCATCAGAGAAGGCCGCCCTTCTCGCCCATCATCTGCTCGCGCAGCAGCGGGATCGGCGGACCGCCGTATGACAGGAATTTGTCGTGAAAGTCGTGCCACAGCGCGTGGTCGCCGCCGGCCGGAGCCCCCGCGCCCGCCGCGCCGCCCGTGGCGCGCATCTTGGCGATCCAATCGGTGCGGAGCTTTCTGATCATGAGCTTGCCGAGCGTGTAATTGAGGTATGCGGGATCGTACGTGCCGCGGGCAGCCTGCTGGCGTGCATTGCCCGGATCCTGGAAGGCCTGCTCGCGGAACATCTTCTCCGACTGCGCCACGGTCATGCCTTCGGTCTGCAAACCGATGGAAGACAGCAGTCGAACGTCGCGGAGCAAGGCGTCGCGCAGCTGGCCGATGTGCATCTCCGGATCGCCCTTGCCGAGACCCTCCTCGTACATCATCTCTTCCGCGTAGTGCGCCCAGCCCTCCGCGAAGGCGTAGCCGACCCAAAGGGCCTCGAGCTTGTCAGGGTTGGAATTGGAGTGCAGGAACTGCAGGAAATGTCCCGGCCAGACCTCGTGCACGGACGTGAACAGGAGCGTGGCCTCGCTCGGGATGTACTCGGCCTGCTCCGCCTTGCTCCACTTGGAGTTCGGGGGCGCAATGTTGTAGGTCGCGGTGACGCCCTTCTCGTACGGTCCGGGAACCTGAATGAATGCGGCGTTCTCGCGGTTGTAAGGCGGCGCCTCGGCGACCTGCGCTTGGCTGTCGCCCGGAATGCTCACGACGTTGTTCTTCTGAACGAAGTCCCGCAGCATCGTGAGCTGCCGGCGCGCCGCCTCCAGGGTGCCCTCCGGCGGCTTCTTCGCGTCCATCTTGGCGACGCACGCCGCGAGCGACCCCTTGGGCAGGTAGGTCGCACATTCGCTCTTCAGCATGTCGGTGTTGCGCTGAAGGTCCGCGCGGCCCGCGGCCTCGATCTGACCGATGGGGACATCGACGCCGTCGGTATCTTTGATCATCTGCGCGTAGAGGTCCTTGCCCATCGCGAAGCTGTCGTTGGCGGTCTTGCGCAGGCCGATCAGGTAATCCCTTAAATTCGCCATGGCGTTGGAGGCGTTTTCGTCGGCGTCGCTCAGGTCCTTCTGCAAGGCGGGATCGCTCACCGAGGCGAACACGGTCGCCATGTCCTTCTTGTAGAAATCGACGTAACCGCCGTAGTTCGCGATGCCGAGCTCGACGTAGGTTCTCGGCAGCGGTCCTTTCAGGTTGTCCTGAATGTCCTTGGCCATTGTCGGGATGCCGCGTGCGTATTTGATGTAGGCCTTCATGCGCACGTCGAGCGGCGCGTAGTTGCGGCTCAGGTACAGATCCGGATCCAGGTTGTCGGCGTACCAATGAGGATTCAAGGTCGGATAATGCGCCTTCTCGATCCAGAACAAATCGCGGTCGGCGACGCTCAAGAGGTATTCGCGGTCGAATCGTTCGTTGGGGAGCAGCGGTTTCGGGTCGATCGATGCAAGACGGTCGCGTTCCGCATGCAGCCGCGCCGCCTCACGCTTCAACCCGTGCTCGCTCACATCCGGCAGCTGGCCATCGTATTCGTGCTTGCCCGCCTGAGCGGCGAAGAACGGCTGGGCCGCGAAGTAGCTCTGCACGAAGCCGTTCGCCGCCTCCTGCCAGTCCAGGCTCGCCTGGGAGGGCGGTTGCGCCGCCGGAGCCTTCGGTTGAGAGGATTGATTACAGCCCGTCAGGGCAACCAGCAACGCCAGCGCCGACGCCGCGTTCAGTCTCGCAGACAGAAACATTGGGACCCCCTTGTACTTATTGGAGAGATTCGATTACTCGTTTGAAAGTCTTACAAATCGCTTGCATCGACTCGCGCTCCCCCGAACGCGCTCGATCATGGGGTCACGATCATAGGCGCAAACGTCACCGCGCAGCTAGTGCACCGCGTCTTCCTGACTCGGCTTCGCATGCGCGTACGGCATCGGTGGATCGAACTTCAGCCTCGCTTGCGCGAACGCAGGCATGGCCTCGCAGCGAGCGACGAGCGCGGACAGTGCCGGATAGACCAGCCAGGACTCGCTCAAGCCGAGCGCATCGCAGAGATAGGTGTAGACGCACGTCGCGGTGATGTCCGCCTGAGTCAGGCGGTTGCCGACCATCCATTCTCCCGTGCGGACGTGCGCCAGCCGGTCGAGCTCTCCCAGCGCGCCGTGCATCTGATGGCGGCACCGATCCATCCAGGGCTCGTGACGCTTGGCCTCGGGCTTGAACACGATCTCGAACAGCTGGTGCAGTCCTTTTTCCGCCGCGCCGAGCGCGGTGGCCACGGCCTTCAAGGCGTCGCGGCGCTCCTTGCCGGATCTCGGCAAGAGTGCCCGCTCCGGTCCGACCAGATCGTCGAGAAAATCGAGAATCGCCGCGGAGTCGACCAGGGATTCACCGTCCGCCAGGACCAGCGCCGGCACGCGCCCGAGCGGGTTGAACTGGCGGATCAGCTCGAAATCCTTGCCCACCGACCAATTGCGGTGCTCGAACGGGAGCTTGAGCAGGTTCATGCTGACGGCCACCCGCCGCACGAACGGCGAATCGAACATTCCGATCAATATCATGTGCGTCCTCCCTCCCTCAATGTCCGCCCTTCACCAGAAGTCCCGCCGAGCTCAACGCCTCGGCCAGTTCGACCTCGATGCGTTCCGCCTCGGTGCGCCTGATCCGCTGCAAGTGAAGCGTAGGCCCCGTGAGCACCTCCAACCCGCGTTTTAGAACACTGCCCGAGGCGCGAATTCCCGCCTTGTGCTGATCGAAGCGCTCCGCCGGAGAGTACCTGCTCATGCCCACATAGATGCCGTACGCGCACCGAGGCCTGTCGCTGTAGTCGAGTAATACGAGATAGATATTGGACCGTCCCTTGGCCGAACCGCGGAAGCCGAGCGCAACTTCGTAGGCGCGCGGCAACCAATCGATGTAACGCATCGGCATCCACTCCGGGATGCTGGCAGCCGCACAGTTCCAAAGCCGCTCCAGCGCTCGCTCGATCATAATGGACATTTCGCCGCGCATCCACAATTCGTGAATGCAATGGGCTGCCGTCTCACCGTCCTGCGCCGCGAGGGCACGCTCGAGCCGAGCGGCGAGCTCGTCGCGCCTCAGCCGCCCGAGAGGCCGGGCGGCAGGCGAATCGGGATCGAGGGTGCCGGCCAATGCTAGATGACGTACAACATGTCGCGCCAGCATCGGGCCCTCTGCGGGACCGAGAAGGCGGCGGGCGAGGCGTGCGCGCTGCCCGTGCAAATCTGAATGTCGCCGCTCTGGGTGACGATATGGACATTGCCGTGTCCGTCTCCTCCCTTGAAGATCAGCTTCGAGCCGGGACCGTACTGCGACCGCGTGGGCTTCGGCCCGAAGCAGTTGTCGATGGTGCCGCTGAAGGACTCGACGTCGACATCCGCGTCGGGAACGGATGCGAACCCGAATCGAATCTTGCCGCTGACCGACTCGCCCTCGATCTCCGCATTGCGCGCCGTCGAGAAGTTGGCGGTCACGTTCCCGGAAATGCTCTTGAAGCGGCCGTGCGTGAGGCTCCCTAGATCGGCCTGGATCCTGCCGGAAACGGTGGTCACCTCCGCTTCGCCCGACCCGCCGCTGAGCTGCACGTCGCCGCTGAAGCTCTTGATCTCGATGCGTTCGGCGGAGGGCGCCGACAGGCGGACCGCGCCGCTCACGCTGTTGACTCGCAGGTTCCCGTCGACTTCGCCGTCGATGGTGCCGTTGATGGTTCGAAGGTGCGCATCCCCCTGGAGGCCCTTCACCTTGAGGTTCCCGTTCACCAGGGACGTCGAGACGCTGCTCTTCGCCGGTACGTGCACCATGAGACGAACGTCATCGCCGGAGCCGCCGCCGTGGATGGAATACGGCATGATGTGAATCGTGGTCTTGCCGCCGGAGCTCGACAAACGCACCCGATCGCCGAGGTCGTCCGGGGTGCCGGTGATTTCGATCTCCGGGCGACCCCATCCCTCGACGTCGACCGAGCCCGAGATGGCCTCGATCTCGACCGAGCCCTGTGGGTCGGCGGAGATCGTTTGCGTGAAGTTCCTCGCGGCCCGCACGGCGGACCAGGGAGCCATGCTCACGCACAGGACTCCGGCGATCACGGGGATCATCAGTCGCAGGGTGACGGTCGACATGGCTAGATTCTCGCTGACGTGGGTTGTGTGGTGCGTACGACGTCGTCGTACAGATCGAGCTCGTCGTGCAACGCGCTCGCGAGGAGTTGCTCGAGCACCGGGCTGTCGGGCTCCGCCGCCAGCGCCTTTCGGATGTCGTCGCGCGCCTTGCGGATCGAGGCGAGATCCGCCTCGATCTTCGCGCGCGTGGCCGGATCGAGCTGGGTCAGCCGCTGATTGAAGGTGCGCTCGAGCTCCGCGCGCGCCGCCAGGTAATGCGGGTCGCTGGGCTCGCCGAAGCCGGCGCTGAGGCCCGCCGGGGGCGCGGCGCCGGCGGCCGGCGAGCCTCCGGCCGGGGGATTCGCGGCCGTGGTCGGCCCTGTTGCAGACATCGGCGGGCGCCCGTACATCATCACCCAAATGAGGGCGGCAGCCACGCACAGGCCGGCGATCGTGGCTGCATACGCCATCCAGGGTGCCGAGGCGAAACGCGGCGCACTGCGCGGCTCGCGGACGATGCCGCGGACCACGCCCGGCCAGAGGTCCCGCTGCGGAGAGACATCCCGCGAGAGTTTCGCCAGCTCCTCATCCAGAGAGAAACGCGTGTTCATGACTCCTCCAATCCGAGCGCCGCGCTGAGCAAACCCCGGGCGCGATGCAGTTGAGCCTTGCAGGTGCCTTCCGCCACATCGAGCGCACCCGCCGCCTCCGCGTGGCTGTAGCCGTAGATGCCGACCAGCACGAGCACGTCGCGCGCCCCTTCCGGGAGCGATGCGATGGCGCGCTCGAGATCGAGCGGCGGCGCCCCGGCGCCGGGATCGGGCCGATCCGGCAATCCCGTCGCCGGCTCGCCGACCTCGTGGGCGTTGCGCAGACCGCGCCTGTGGGAAATGACCGTGCGGATCGCGATCCGCTGCAGCCAGGTCGAGAAGCGGCTGCGCTTCTCGAACCGTCCGAGCCCCCGCCATGCGGCCACGAACGATTCCTGCACACAGTCCTCCGCCGCCTCCCGCTGGCCGGTGAGCCGAAGACACAGCCCGTAGAGCCGGGGCGCGAACCGGCGGTACAGGGCCTCGAAGGCCGTGAGGTCGCCCTCGATGGCCGCCGCGATGGCGGCCGCGGGCTCCACGTCCTCGTCGCTCAAGTCCGCCAGATGCAGGTGTCGTACCGATCCCACCGTATCCGCGCTCCGTCATGCCGATGATTCGAACTTGCCACCTTAGAGGAGAGGGAACGGGGAAAGGTTTAAAGGCCCTGGGAAAGATTCCCGTCATCGGCTGAGGTCATCGTCCCGACCGCGCGAGCGTGCATTGTCGGGGGGTTTCTCCGCCAATTCCTTACGCACTCGAAGCCAGTTCTCTCGAGCTTGGCGCTGCATGTCGGCAAGGCTCGGCGGGCGAACCGGTGCCTCGGGCTGCGGCGGGCTCGTGAGCCGGCTCGAGGCTCCGCCGCCGCGGGAACTCGAG
>DASYAC010000214.1:0-2903 GCA_036501585.1 Steroidobacteraceae bacterium | reverse complement strand
CATGACCGAGGTTTCCTCGGCGATCATCTGCTCGAGCCGTGCCAGATCCGGGATGAGCGGCGTCTCGTTGACCATCCGGACCTGACAGATGACCGGCGCCCGCTCCGGGAAGCTGCGCGAGGGATCCGGCCGGATCACATCGGCATTGACGCGGACGAGCTGCGGGAAGCCCTGAGTCAGCATCCCGAAGAAGCCTCCCGGCAAGAAGCCGCCCGAGGCATGAAATATCACGATCCGCGTGCGGCTCGACACGCTCGGCAGCGTCTGGCCGAAGGCACCTTCGAACGACACGACCGGGACCCTGCGCTCGCCCCAGACCACGAGACCCGCGTACCAAGGGGGCGCGTTGGTCATCTCCGAGGGCGCTTGATAGCCGATGACCTCCGCGACGCAGGCGCGCGGAACGATCAGCCGCTCGCCCGCCAGCGGCACCAGAAGACTGTAGAGCTCATCCCGCAAGTCCGACATGGGCTCTTCAGCGCCCGACGGCGCGCCCGAGTGCGCGTTTCACCAGCGGCTCGATCGCATCGAGCAGCTGGTTTTCCTGGTAAGGCTTGCCGAGATAGTCGTCGACCCCGAGCTCGATGGCGCGCGCCCGATGTTTCTCGCTGACCCTGGAAGTGATCATGACGATCGGTATGTTCTTCAGGCGCGCATCGCCCCGTACGTGCGCCGCCACTTCGTACCCGTCCATGCGCGGCATTTCGATGTCGAGCAGGATGATATCGGGCAGGTTCTCCTGAAGCAGCGAGACGGCGTCGACGCCGTCCTTGGCCGTCAGGACGCGCATGCCGTTGCGCTCCAGCAGCCGTTGCGTCACCCGGCGCACGGTGATCGAATCGTCCACCACCAGCGCGAAGGTGCGCCGGTCGCGCTGCTCGAGGACCGCGGTATCGGTGGGGCGCGCGCGCCATTCCGAGCGAACCAGCGAGCCCATGTCCAGAATGATGACGATTCGCCCGTCGCCGAGGATCGTCGCGCCGGCGATGCCGCGAATGCCCGAGATTTGCGGGCCCAGCGACTTGACCACGATCTCCCGGCTCCCGACCAGCTCGTCGGTCACCAAGGCCGTGGAATGTTCGCCGGCCCGGATCAGAACCACCGACATGGAAACGTCGGTTTCGGGCAGGCGAGTCGATCCGAGGCCGACGAATGAGCCCAGCTGCTGGAACCGGTATTTCTGGCCGCCATATTCGAACAGCGGCGAGTCTTTGCCCAGATGACGCGCCACGATGTTGCGCGGCAACCGGACGACGCCCTCCACCGTGGCCAGGGGGAGCGCGTAAACCTCTTCGGCAACCTGCACGATCAGCGCCTGGCTGATGGCGAGGGTGAACGGCAGGCGGATGGTGAACCGGGTTCCCTTGCCGAGCGAGGATTCTATGAACAAGCCGCCGCCGAGCTTCTTGACCTCCGTCGCCACCACGTCCATGCCGACTCCGCGCCCCGCCGCCTGCGTGACGCGGCCCGCGGTGCTGAAGCCCGGCTCCAGGATGAGCTGCATGGCCTCTTCGTCCGTGAGCTTCGAGTGCCGGTCGGCGAGACCCAGGGCCACGGCTTTCTCGCGGATCAGCTTCACGTTGATGCCGCCGCCGTCGTCGGTAACTACGATGACGATTTCCGCGCCGTCGCGCGTCAAGCTGACCGAGATGCGCCCCACGTCCGGCTTGCCCAGCGCGGCGCGGCGCTCCGGGGGCTCGATGCCGTGCACGACCGCATTGCGCAGCATGTGCTCGAGCGGCGCGACCATGCGCTCCAGCATCTGGCGGTCGAGCTCGGCCGATGCGCCTTGAACGATGAGCTCGGCACGCCTGCCGGTGTCATTCGCGGCCTGCCGCACCAGGCGGGTGAGACGTTGAACGTGCCGCTGAAACGGCACCATCCGGGTGCGCATCAAGCTGTTCTGCAGTTCGGTGATGATGCGCGCCTGCTGCGTCAAGAGATTCTGCGCCTCGCGCGTCAGCGTCTCGAGGAGCCCCTGGATGCTGGCGACATCGCCCGAGGTCTCCGCGAGGGCGCGCGAGAACTGCTGGAGCGCGGAATAGCGATCGAGCTCGAGCGGATCGAAATCGTCGCGGCGCGGATCTTCCTCGTCCTGATGCCGGTTGAGTACCTGCGCTTCGGTCTCGATCTCGAGGCCCCGCAGCTGTTCCTTCAATCGGATGACGGTGCGCGCCAGCTCCGCCAGATTGAAATCGATGGAATTGACCTGCTGGTCCAGACGGGCGCGGAAGATGCTGACCTCGCCGGCGCTGTTCAGCATGGTATCGAGCAGGTCGGCATCGACGCGCGCCATTTCGACCCGCTCCGCCGGGAGATGCTCTCGGCCCGGCAACACGGGACTCGCGCTCGTCTCCAGCTGCGAGGTCTCCAGCTGCGAGGTCTCCAGTTGCGACAGAGAGTCCTCGGAGACCAGGTGCGGCGACTCGTCGAGCTCCGGCGACAAGGCGGCCGCCGGTCGGGAATCCGTGCGCGGCGTCGGGCGCAGCGCATCCGGACGCGGCGCATCGATGAGAGGCGCCGGCGGCTCCCCGGGCTCCAATTTTTCTGGAACCGGCGGCGAAGGCGCGGACGGGGCTGCGGCCGCCGTGGCCGCGGGACCGGGAGCGGCCGCAGCCGGCGCGCCGGGCGCCGGTGCTTGGCGGGTTCCCGAGGCGAGCCCGCGGATTTGCGCGAGCAGCGCCGCGGCCGGTGACGGCAGCTGTCCGGCGCTCACCAGGTCGCGCATCCGGGCGAGCTCGTCCAAGCTGGCCTGCAAGACGGCGTGAGCATGATCGTCCGCCGTCACCGCCCCGCCGTCGATCTGGATCACCAGGGTCTCGAGCTCGTGACTCAGGTCGCCCATCGCGCTGATGCCCGCCATCCGCGCGCCGCCCTTCAGCGTGTGCAATTGACGCTGCAGT
>DASYAC010000213.1:0-10086 GCA_036501585.1 Steroidobacteraceae bacterium | reverse complement strand
GTGAGCGCGCCCGGGTATTGGGCGGTTCAACGCGCGCTCGTCCGCCGGATGCGGGCCTCGCGGGCATCGGCGGCTCGGGATCGGGAGGCGTCCTGATGTGCGGCCGCTATGTCTCGCCCGAAGACGCGGCGGATAAACGGTCTTTCCATCTTGAATCCCCCGAGGCGGCATCCCTAGCCTAGCTGCGCGGATCCACTTGCAGCTCGCGCTTGTACTGCTTGATCCGCGCCACGTAATGCTCGGCGATGAAATCGATCATCTTCAGATCGCGGTCGTTCACCTGACGCACGATCTGTCCCGGCGCGCCCATCACCACGGAGCCATCCGGGATCACCTTGCCGGGGGTGACCATCGCGCCCGCCGCGATGAGACAATGGCTGCCGATCTTGACCCGATCGAGAACCATCGCCCCGTTCGCGATCAGCGTCGATGCTCCGACGGTGCAGCCGTGCAGCAGCGCCCGATGCCCCACCGACACCTTGGATCCCAGGGTCACGGGCTCGCCTTCGTCCGTGTGGATGACGGTGCCGTCCTGGATGTTGACGCCGTCGCCCAGGTTGATCCAATCGCTGTCCCCGCGCAGCACGCAATTGAACCACACGCTCGAGCCGATGCCGAAGCGCACCATCCCGATCACGCTGGCGTCCGGTGCGACGAAGTAATCCTCGCCCGCGGTCTCGATCCGATGGTCACCCAGGGTATAGATCATGCATTGCCTCCGGATTCGGCGCCGATCAGCGGTCGCCCTTTGAGCGCCAGTATTCCATAGTACGCGGCGCCGATGGCGATCCAGCACGCGCCCAGGATCTTCGCCGTCCGATCCATTTCGTACAGCACGTAGAGAATGATCGCGAGGCCGATCAGCGGAAACATCAGGTGTCTCACCCAGTCACCGCTCCGCTGCCGAAGAAAAAAATGGTTGATCACCGACAGATGCAGGAGCACGAAGCCGCTCAGCGCCCCGAAATTCACGACCCGGGCGAGATCGTCGATCCGGTGAAAAAAAAGCGCTACCACCAGGACCGACACCCCCGCGACGGCCAGCGTGCCGACATAGGGCGTCTTGAACCGCGGGTGCACCTTCGCCAGCACGGCGGGGAGCTTGCGGTCGCGAGCCATGGCGAACAGGATGCGGGCCACCGCCGCCTGCGCGGCCATGGCGTTCGCGATCGCCGAGGCGAGCACCGTGGCGACGATGGTCACGACCTTGAGCCATGCGCCGCCGGCGCGCTCGGCGACCTCGTAAAATGCGGTCTCGGGTGAGGAGAAGCGCATTCCTCGGGCGAGATCCGTGGCAACCCAGGTCTGCAGCATGAACAAGGCCCCGACGAGGAGCAACGCGATCACGGTGGCGCGCCCCACGGCGCTTTCCTTCCCGCGATTCTCCTCGGAGAGCGTCGATATCCCGTCGAAACCGAGGAAGGAGAGGACCGCGATCGAGGTGGCCCCGATCACCGTCCTCAAGGAGAACACCCGGGGATCGTAGATCGGCGCAAGCGTCAAACCGCCCGCCCCGTCGCCGCGGCCGTACAGGGCGTAGATCCCCATCGCCAGGAACGCCGCGAGCGTCGCGAGCTCCAGGGCCAGCATGTAGCGGTTGACCCGAGCCGTGAATTCGATGCCGATCATATTGGCGGCGGCGTTGAAGGCGATGAATCCGCCGAGCCACACCCACCCCGGGGCGGCGGGAACGAGCGGGCGCAGGGCGACCGCGCTGATCAGGTAAAGGAGTGAGGGCACCAGCATGTAGTCGAGAAGAATGAGCCAGCCCGACAGGAAGCCGGCGGCCTCATGCAATCCGCGCCGCGCATACGTATAGACGGATCCGGCCAGCGGGAACGCCCGCGACATGGCGGCGTAGCTCAACGCGGTGAACACCATGCCGACGAGGCCCACGAGATACGCCATCGGCACCATGCCCTTGGCGTCGTCCCAGACAAAGCCGTAGACGCCGAAGGGCGCGATGGGCACCATGAAAATCATGCCGTAGATGACCAGATCCCGGAGGGTCAGCGCCCGGCGCAGCTCTTCGCGGTAACCGAATTCTTCGAGGGACATGGGGTCCTTTGCGTGGCTGCGCCGGTTGGAGTTTTTTCTCGAGGCCAGACTGCTTGAGGAGGGCGTTCATGGTATGCCGTGATTTCCGTGGCAGCGCAGCCTCAAACACACTGCGCCAATTCGTTCTTGCGGGCTGATCCCGCTACTCTGACGGCAACAAGCCTTGGAGCAAGGAAACGGGTTGCGGAATATCTTCAACGACCGTTTTATAGAGCAACTCATAGTCGATTTGCCCGTACTCATGCGCAAGAATGTTTCGCTGACCGATGATGTCCGACCACGGAATGTCTGCGTGAGATTGCTGGAATTCCTTCGAGACGCGACGTGCTGCTTCTCCAATGATTTCCAGGCAACGCTCCGTCGCCCGCATTCGGACAATATCGGACTGAAATGCTTCCAACGTGAGAGCGCCTGCGATCTTCTGAACATCATGCGCCGCGGCGAGCATGTCCCACAAAAACGCGCCGTCGCGCTCCTCAGGCCGCATACAATTCCTTCAGATCCGCAAAAATGGCCCGGCGGCGATATGGGTTTCGCAGAATGCTGGGAGTCGCCAGGTCAATTGTGGCGCTCCCGAACAGGTTTGCCAGCTTGTTCTTGAGCCGCTCGAATCCCGCCAATGATGGGGCCTGCCCCGGTTCGAACTCTACGAGCAGGTCAATGTCGCTGTCCGGCCGCATATCTCCCCGCGCGGCGGAGCCGAACACCGAGAGCCGCACGATGCGGTTTTGCCGGCAGAATTCAGCCAATTCAGGACCCATTTCGTCTAGTCGCGGCGTCATAGACCGAAAGTATCGAGCCCGCTGGCTCGAAACGCAATTCCCTGGGCGGACCTGTTTCCGGATAATAGAGCGCGCCTCGGAGATTCGGGCGCACCTTCAGCTTCCGGGTGGGGAACCATGGCTCATCGACATACGATTCATCGGCATCAGCATCATTTCGGCTGGGACAACAGTCTCCCGGCGGCGGTACGCATCACGCCCGGCGAGTCCCTGGAGTTCGAGGTCGTCGATTCCGCGGCTGGCCAGCTGAGTCCGCTCTCCACGGTGGAGGATGTCCCTGGGCTGGATTTCAGCAGAGTGAATCCCGTCACCGGACCCGTGTTCGTCGAGGGCGCGCGGCCCGGAGACGTGCTGAAGGTCACCCTCTTGTCGTTCACACCGTCCGGCTGGGGCTGGACAGCCAACATCCCGGGATTCGGCTTGCTCGCGGACGAATTCAAGGAGCCGGCGCTGCAGGTATGGAAGTATGATGCGGCGACGCTCGCGCCGGCGATGTTCGGCCGCTGGGGCAAGGTGCCGCTCAAGCCGTTCACCGGCACCATCGGCGTCGCGCCGGCGGAGCCCGGGTTGCACAGCGTGATTCCGCCGCGGCGCGTGGGCGGCAACATGGACGTGCGCGACCTTTCGCAAGGGACGGAGCTCTACCTCCCGGTCGAAGTCGCGGGAGCGCTGTTCTCCGTGGGCGATACGCATGCGGCTCAGGGGGACGGCGAGGTCTGCGGCACCGCCATCGAGAGCCCCATGCGAGTCGCTCTGCAATTCGATTTGATCGGGGAGCTCCCTCTCTCGTATCCGCGTTTCAGAACCCCGGGACCCGTCACACGCCATCTGGACGAGAAAGGCTACGACGTGACGACCGGCATTGGTCCGGATCTGATGCAGGCCGCGCGCGCGGCCGTGCGCTCCATGATCGATCTATTGACGGGGCGCCACGGCATGCCGGCCATCGATGCGTACCTGTTGTGCAGCGTGTGCGGCGATTTGAGGATCAGTGAGATCGTGGATCTGCCGAATTGGACGGTGTCGTTCTATTTTCCGCGCGTGGTGCTCGACTGACCCGTGGGGTCCTGCCCGCCGGCGCGGGTGCCGGTTTCGCCGGCTGCGCATCCTTCAGCGTCTGCGCCAGCGCCTTGCGCGCCTCGGGCTGAGTCGTGCGCAGCCGGCAGGCGGAGAGCTCCTTGAGATCATCCACCGGCCGCTGACCCTGGTAGACCGCGCGTTCGAGGCCGTCGTGCCAACCGCATTTGTCCGCCAATAGCTTGGCGAACGAGGGGGACCTGGGACTGAGCGCCGCCTCCTGCTCATCGGTCAGCCAGTAGATGTCGGTGGGCGGGCGTTTGAACATCTCGTCCACGATATCGGGCGGGACTTCGTTGTCGTTGAGGAAAGCTCGCACCGGGGCCTGCATGCCGTCCTCGAGGAGCGCCGCCTGCGCGGTCGGCATCTCCGCCCACTCGGATTCGGCGAGGCCCGGCCTGCTCACGCCGAGCAGGTGTTCGCCGTCCGTGCCGCGCGCCGCGGCAGCGGCGTAGATGAGGAAGCATGCGCCGGCGCAGCGCCCGGTCAACGGAGCCACGATCACTTCCGTGTATAGCGACTTCACCAGGGCGGCGATCTTCATCGCCTCCCCTGCGTTGCCCTGGCTCGAGGCGAGGATGAGCTTGTTCTGCGATAGAAAGCGATTTGGATCCTCGGCGATCTTCGCGAGCAGGCGGGCGTAGTCCCCGGGGACGATGTCGCCCGAGAGCACCAGCGGTCCCACGGGTCCCGTGTACTCGTTGCTGAAGGTGTCGCGGTCCATGTAGAAGATCTCGGCCGCGCAGGCGGGACCGCTCGGCCGCACAAACGCGCTCAGCAAGACGAGGGACAGGGAGGCGACACGGCCGATCATGGAATCGGATTGTGCCGCATCTGTCGCCGAAGACAGCCGACCACATCACGGGATCCGTCCCACCGCTGGATCCCGCCTCAGTCGGTCCGCGAGATCCGTCGCAGCATGAGGTTTTGCACCCGCTTGAATCCAAGGTGCAGATAGAGGTCGATGGCACGAGCATTGGGGGCGCCCACGTGCAGCCATGATGTCAGGCCGTCGCGCCGATGGGCCTGCACGAGATGTCCGATGAGACCCGCCGCGAGACCCCGGCCGCGATACTCCGGATGGGTGCAGATGCCGCTGAGCTCGGGGTATCCCTCGAGGCGCAGGCGCTCGCCGGCCATCGCGACCAGCCGCCCGTCCACGCGAACGCCGGCGTACGAGCCCATTCGATAGGTTGCCGGGCGGAAGAAGCCGGGAAAGGCCACGTCGGTGAGTGCCACCATCTCAGCGGCGTTCTCGCCGGACAGGGCAACGATGTCGGGCCCCGGCGGCGGAAGCGGAGCCTCCCGCGGCAAGACCATTTGCACGCAATCGAGCTCCTGCTCCAAGGCGAGGCCGGGGTGGCTCGGGGAGTCCGAGATCCAGACCGACTCCCCGGCATCGAGCAACGAATAAAGCTCCCGTTGCGCCGCGGCGCTTGGCTCTGCCATGGCGGCGAACGGCGCCACGTCGGCCGGATAGCGGCATGCGGCGCCGGCGCCGATGGCGAGAGGCCGATGCGGTCCGTGCAGGGCGTGCCACACCGGATTCCGGAAACGCGGGTCGGATCGCTCGATCATGCGTCCGCCATTCTAGCCGGTGCCCAGGGGCGGTGGCCCTCTGTCGACGGCGCCCGGGATCGGCAGTGGTGACCAGGTCCGCGGTGGTGACCCAGGCCGAAGGACTCAGGTCGACGGCGCCTTCAGCACCCCCCGCCGAATCTGATCCCGCTCCATGCTGACGAATAGCGCGCGGAAGTTGCCCTGACCGAACCCGTCGTCTCCGCGCCGCTCGATGATCTCGAAGAAAATCGGCCCGATCAGCGTCTCGGTGAAGATTTGCAGCAGGAACCGCCCGTTCGCTCCATCGAGCAGAATGCCGCGTTTCTGGATCTCCGCCACGTCGACTCCATGCCCCGGCACGCGCTCCTCCAGCATTTCGTAGTACGTCGCTGGCGGCGGCGTCATGAATTTCACTTGATGCGCGCGCAAGCGGTCCCAGGTCGCGAGGATGTCGCCGGTGCGCAGCGCCACGTGCTGGATGCCCTCACCGCGGTATTGCTGGATGAACTCCTGGATCTGGTCGATCTGATCGCTTCCGCCTTCGTATTTCGATTCGTTGATGGGGATGCGGATCTTGCCGCAGGGCGAGGCCAGCGCGCGGCTGGTGAGGCCGGTGTATTCGCCCTTGATGTCGAAGTACTGATGCTCGTGGAAGTTGAACACGCGATGGTAGAAATCCTGGAAGTAATCCATCCGGCCCTTGCCGACGTTGTGCGTGAGATGATCGATTTCCTCGAGCCCCGCACCGACGACGGTCGGCTCGGCGCCCGGCTCCATCACGAAGTCGATGTCGTAGATACTCGGGCCGGTCTGGCGGTCGACCAGGTAGATGAGGCTTCCGCCCACGCCCTCGATCGCCGGAATGTTGAGCTCCATCGGGCCCACGGCGCCCTTGACCTCCTTGGCACCCGCCGCCAAGGCGTGCGCGAGGGCGCGCGCCGCGTCCTTGACGCGAAAGGCCATGGCGCACACGCTCGGCCCGTGCTCGCGCGCGAAGCGCTGCGCGAGACTGTTCGGCTCGGCGTTGACGATGAAGTTGATGCGGCCCTGGCGGTAGAGCGACACGTCCTTGGAGCGGTGGCGGGCGATACGCTTGAAACCCATTGCTTCGAACAGCCGGCCGAGGTGCGCGGTATCGGGCGCGGTGTATTCGACGAATTCGAAGCCGTCCGTGCCGAGCGGATTCTCCCATTCCCTCTGACCACTGGGTTCCCTCTGCCCACCGGTTTCGCTCTGCCCACGGGTTTCGCTCATGGTCGATCTCTCCTCCCGGATTACGATCAAGAAGACTAAGGCGAAACCGCCGGCGGTTGTTGCCGTATTGTCCCGCTTTCTGTCACGATAGCGGCGGGATATGCCAAAGACGACCGCAATTTCGGAGAAAGGCGCCATCGAGCTGCGCGCCGCGGATCATCGCATCCTCAAGGAGCTGAGCCGCGACGGGCGGCTGTCCAACGTCGAGCTGGCGCGGCGAGTCCGTATGTCGGAATCCGCATGCCTGCGGCGCGTGCGGGCGCTGGAGGACTCGGGAGCGATCACGGGCTATCGGGCGACCGTCAATCCCCTCGCCTTCGGCAAGGTGCTGTCGGCTTACATGCTCGTGAATCTGGATCAACGCGGCGCCGCCGACGCGAAGGCGTTCTTGGATGTGCTGCGGGCCGACGACCGGATCATCACCTGCGCCGCCGTTACCGGCGAATACGACCTGATCCTGGAAGTCGCCGTGAAGGATGTCACCGACCTCACCGACCTGACGCTCGACACGCTGTTGAAGCTCCCGACCGTCCGTGATGTGGTCACCTGCCTGTCGCTGCGCACGTACAAGGCGGCCGGCGAAGTGAGTCAGGTTATTTGAAACGAACGCCTCGCTCTTCGGTCCGATCGCCTCAGCATTGGGTCCTGGCCGCGCGCACCCTAACGCGTACCTAGACCTCGGAAATCGTCCATGGACTCAGAACAAAGTCGATCGCGGCGGCCGAGCCGCCGGCGAGGCGCGCCGAGCGGGTCGGAGCCCGCGCCGGCAACATCGGGCGCCAACTACCGCCGCTGGCGCAATCCCTTCGTGCCGCTCAAGGTCCTGTCGGAGGACGAGGTCGCCCACATCCACGACTCCGCACTGTCGATCCTGGAGAAAGACGGAATGCGCGTCCTGTTGCCGGAGGCGCGGGCGCGGTATGGCGCCGCGGGGGCAACGGTCGATGAAGCGTCCGAGACCGTCCGCCTCGATCGCTCGCTGATCGCGGCTGCACTGGCGAGCGCTCCGGCACACGTCGAGATGAGAGCGCCGAACCCGGATCGCAACGTCGTCCTCGGCGGCCAGCACGTCGCGGTCGTCCCGGTCTCCGGACCGCCGAACGCCAGCGATCTCGATCGCGGGCGGCGTCCGGGCACGCTTCGGGATCTGCACGATTTGTTGAAGCTCGCGCAATCCTTCGACGTGATTCATCTGCTCGGCCCCTCGATCGAGCCTCAGGACATCCCGCCCCCGTTCCGGCACTTGGAGTCGACGCTCGCCCAATTGACGCTGAGCGATAAAATTCCCTTCGTCTACAGCCGCGGCCGCCCCCAGGTCGAGGATTGTTTTTCGATGGTCCGCGCGGCGCACGGCTTGTCGGAAGAGGACTTCCGGAGCGCGGTCTACACCTACACCAACATCAACACCAACTCGCCCCGGCAGCTCGACATTCCCATGGCCCAGGGAATCCTGGATTTCGCGGCCGCCGGGCAGCTTCTCATCATCACGCCCTTCACGCTCGCTGGCGCGATGGCGCCCATCACCGTGGTCGGCGCCCTCGCCTTGGCCCACGCGGAGGCGCTCGCCGGCATCACCCTCGCACAGATCACTCGGCCCGGCGCACCCGTGGTGTACGGCGGCTTCACTTCGAACGTCGACATGAAATCCGGATCGCCGGCGTTCGGCACGCCGGAATACGTCAAGGCGAGCTTCGGCACCGGACAGCTCGCACGCCACGTGCGGCTTCCCTGGCGCTCCTCGAACGCCACGGCCTCGAATGTCGCGGACGGCCAGGCGGTTTACGAATCGCAGATGAGTCTCTGGGGCGCGCTGCTCGGTGGTTGCAATCTGCTCGTGCACGGCGCGGGTTGGCTCGAGGGCGGGCTTTGTGCGTCCTACGAGAAATTCATCATCGACGTCGAGATGCTGCAGATGTTCGCCGAGATTTTTCAGCCCCTGATCACCAACGCCGACGAGATCGGTCTCGATGCGATCTCCTCAGTCGCGCCGGGCGGCCACTTCTTTTCGACCGCACACACCATGCAGCGCTACAAGACCGCGTTCTACGCCCCGCTCGTCTCCGATTGGCGCAACTACGGCCAGTGGCACGAAGACGGGGCGCGGACGGTGACACAGCGTGCGAACACCGTGTGGCACGAGACCCTCGACCGATTCACGGCGCCGCCGCGCGATCCGGCGGTCATCGAGGCGCTCACCTCGTTCGTGGAGCGGCGCAAAGCGGAGGGTGGCGCAGCGCCGGTGTCCTGAGACCGCGGCACGCGTCTCGCGCTATTGTATTTCGGACATAAATGTCCGATACTATATGTGTGAAGGGAGCGAGTTCATCCGCCAGACACAAGCCTTGGCGAAGAAACGCGGGCTCGTTTGCCGCATTGACGAGAAGCGCGGCAAAGGTAGTCACGTGACGCTGTACTTCGGCGACCGCATGACCATAGTCCGAAAATCCCAACGATGAGTTGAAAACAGGGACGCTGCATGCGATGTGTAAGCAACTGGGTGTTAGGAGAGACGAATTATGAGGCAGTTCAGGTACGCAGTGAAATTGACGCCGGAAAAAGCTAGTGGTGGTTACGTTGTGACGTGCCGGGACTTGCCCGAGGCCATTACCCAAGGTGAGACCATCGCAGGTGCATTGGCCGAAGCGGCAGATTGCCTGGAAGAAGCCATCGCGGCCCGCATTGACGACGACCGCGAAATTCCGGTGCCGTCGGCGACCAAGCGCGGCGAGCGTGTAGTAAGCGTACCGCCGTCAATGGCGCTCAAGGCCGCGGTATACTTGGCCGTACGCGAGGCTGGCATTACCAACTCCGAGTTCGCCCGCCGTATGCGGTTAGATGAGAAGGAAGCTCGCCGCATTCTCGACCCGCATCATCCGACGAAGTTACCGCGTATCGAGGCTGCACTCGCGGTCTTAGGCCGACACGTGGAATTGGCGCTCACATAGCCGTACCAAGGAGCATCAATTCCACTGATCGAAATCCGGAGCGGGTAAAAATGAATCGGACGACGCGCTAAAACCGCAACATCCTTACGTACCGCACCTGCCGCAGCGCCCGAATCCGGTGCTGAATGGCCTCCGGGACGCCTTGATCCACGCCCACGATGGCGATGGCGTCCTCGCCCGCCGCCTGCCTTCCTAAGTGAAAGGTCGCGATGTTGATTCCCGCCTCGCCCAGTATCGTCCCCAGCGCACCGATGAAGCCCGGTTGGTCGCGGTTGTTGATGAGCAGCATCACCGGATGGAAGTCCGCTTCCAGCGGCATGTCCTTCACTTCCACGATCTTCGCCGTTCCCGCGTTCACCGCTCCGGCCACCGTTCGCCACCGTCCGCCGGTGAGCACCTTGATCCGAATG
>DASYAC010000212.1:0-5911 GCA_036501585.1 Steroidobacteraceae bacterium | reverse complement strand
CAGCTGGCCCAGGCCGATCTGAATCTGGGCTACACCGAGATTCGCGCGCCCTCGGACGGCTTCGTCACCCAGCGCAGCGTGCAGCTGGGCGACTTCGTGACGGCGGGCGCCACGATGTTTCTGATCGTGACTCCGGATGTGTGGGTGACCGCGAATTTCAAGGAATCGCAGATCGGACGCATGCGGCCGGGCGATCGGGTGGACCTCGAGATCGACGCCTATTCCGGCTACAAGCTGTCGGGCTACGTACAGAGCATCCAATACGGGAGCGGATCGCGGTTCTCGGCATTTCCGGCCGAGAACGCCACAGGCAATTTCGTGAAGATCGTGCAGCGCGTGCCGGTGAAGATCGTCATCGATCGAGGTTTGGATCCGAACCGGCCGTTGCCGCTCGGGCTGTCGGTGTCGCCGGTGGTGCATTTCCCGTGACGGATACCGACTGGCGGCCGTCGTCGAATCCCTGGCTGATCGCCGTCACCGTGACGTTGGCGGCGTTCATGGAGATCCTCGATACCACCATCGTGAATGTCTCCCTCCCGCACATCGCCGGAACGCTCTCCGCGAGCTATGACGAGGCCACCTGGGCGCTCACCTCGTACCTGGTCGCCAACAGCATCGTGCTCCCGATCTCGGCGTTTTTCGGGCGCCTCATCGGACGCAAACGCTATTTCGTGATCTGTATTGCGGCCTTCACCGTGTGCTCGTTTCTCGGCGGCATCTCGACGAATCTGGGCGAGCTGGTCATCTTCCGGGTTCTGCAGGGATTCTTCGGGGGAGGCCTGCAGCCGAATCAGCAGTCCATCATCCTGGACACGTTTCCGGCATCGCAGCGTGACCGAGCTTTCTCCCTGACCGCGATCGCCACGGTGGTGGCCCCGATTCTGGGGCCGACCCTGGGCGGCTGGATCACGGATAACTTCAGCTGGCGTTGGGTGTTCTTCATCAACGTTCCCATCGGGGTGCTCACGACCTTCGCGGTCATCGCTCTGGTCGAAGATCCGCCGTGGGCCAAAGCCAAGTCCAAGGTGTCGATCGATTATACCGGCATCGGCCTCATCGCCATCGCGTTCGCGTGTTTTCAGATCATGCTGGATCGGGGAGAGGACGATGACTGGTTCTCATCGAGCATCATCCGAACCTTCGCCATTCTGGCAGCGGTGGGTTTGGCGACCGCCATCGCGTGGCTTCTCCACACCCGCAAACCCGTCGTGGATTTGAGGGTATTCAAGGATCGAAACTTCATGCTGGGATCGCTCGCCGTCGCGTGCTTCGCGATGCTTCTCTACGGCAGCGCCGTGATTATCCCGCAGCTTGCGCAGGAGCACCTGGGCTACACCGCGTTGCTGGCGGGTCTCGTGATGAGTCCGGGCGCACTCTGCGTGATCCTTCTCATCCCGCTGCTGTCGCTCGCCATGCCGCGCGTGCAGACCCGCTTCGTCGTGACCTTCGGTTTCATGGTGCTCGGGTGCTCCTTGCTGTATTCACGCACCATCGCCCCGGACATCGATTTCAGGCACCTCGTGGCGATCCGCGCCGTTCAATCCTTGGGCATCGGTTGCTTGTTCGTACCGGTGAGCGTGCTTACCTACCAGACCGTGCCGCGGCGCCTGCAGGGAGATGCGACCGCGCTGTTCACCATGTTTCGAAACGTAGCGGGCTCGGTGGGCATCTCGTTGTCCACGGCGGCGATCACCTCGCGCACTCAAGCTCACATGGCTTATCTGTCGTACCACATGACGAACACCAATCCGAATTTCCGGGGAACCCTCGCCCAGATCGCGCGGGCAATCCAGAACTTCGGCTCGTCGGCGGCCGCGTCGACCCAAAGCGCGCTGGGGCAAACCTATCAGACGCTTATCGCGCAGGCGGGGTTGCTGGCATACAAAGACGTGTTTCTCTATTGCGCCTTGGTCGCGTTCGCCTTCGTTCCGTTCACCTTCCTCTTCTCGCCGGTGAAGACCGCCGGCGGTTCCGGAGCGGCCCACTGATGCGCGCCGGGCGCGCCATTGCCGCCGCGGGGCTCGTCGCCTTGGGCTTGCAGGCGTGCAAAGTGGGTCCGAATTATCAGCCGCCGCACGAGACCGTGCCCGAACGCTATTCGGGAGCGGCCGGTCCGGCGGCCGCCGCCGGCGCAGCGGCGCCCGAGTCGGCGCAGCTCTCGGGCGATCGGGAACCCGGCTCGTTCTGGTGGCACGAATTCCATGACGCCGAGCTCGACAAGCTGATCGATCGGGCGACGGCGGGCAATCTCAATCTGAAAGCGGCGTACCTCCGGATCGTCGAGGCGCGCATTCAGGTGCTGTCGGCGCGCGCGCAAGGAATCCCGAGCCTGAACGCATCGGCTTCCTATACCCGAGAACAACTGGGGTTGGCGGGGATACTGAAGAGCGAGGGTATCGGGAACTCGGGCCCGACCGCGTCGAGCTCCGCGCAGCAGCTGATCGGGTCCCTCGAACAGCCCGTCAATCTGTATCAGCTGGGGTTCGACGCCTCGTGGGAGATCGATCTATTCGGCAAGGTGCGCCGCCAGGTCGAGGCGGCAACCGCTCAAAGCGCCGGCGCGGCCGAGTCGCGGAACGATCTGCTCGTATCGCTCGAGGCGGAGGTGGCGCAAACCTATTTCCAGCTGCGGGCGGCGCAGGTGTCGAGGCAGGTCACGCTCGATCTCATCGACGCGCAGCGCGAAGTCGCCGAATTGACGCAGAACCGGCATGAGCACGGTCTCGCCGGCGAGCCCGATGTCGATGCCGCGCGCGCGCAGCTCACCAGCCTCGAGTCGGAGCTCCCGGCCTTCGAGCAAACGATCTCGAGCTCCCGGCACGCGCTTTCCGTGCTCACGGGGCAAAATCCCGAGGCGCTGGATTCGGAATTGGCGGCGGCCGGGGCGCTGCCGGCGATTCCGCAGAAAATTCCAGTCGGCGTGCCGTCGACGCTTGCGCGCCGCCGTCCGGATATCCGTAACGCCGAGGACGCCCTGCACGCAGCCACCGCGGAGGTCGGAGTATCCGTCGCGTCGCTGTTTCCGGACGTGTCGCTCGCCGGAACCTACGGGCTGCGCAACGTCGGGACCCGCTATCTGTTCGACTGGCAGAGCCATTTCTACACCTTCGGTCCGAGCATTTCGCTGCCGATCTTTCACGGGGGCGCGCTGGTCGCGAGCGTCCGGCTGTCGCGTGCCCAAGCCGCGGAGGCGGCGCTCGGATATCGTCAGACCGTGCTCGAGGCGCTGCAGGAGGTGGAGGACGGCCTCAGCAATCTGACCCAGGACGGCTCGCGCGTCGCCTCGATCGAGGACACCGTCGGCGCCGATCAGCGGGCGGTCGACGTTCAACTGAACGCGTACCGCCACGGGATCATCTCCTACGTCACGGTGCTCACCGTCCAGCTTCAGGCGGCTCAAGCGCGCGAGCAACTGGTGCAGGCGCAATCGACGGAGTGCACGGACCTCGTCAAGCTCTACAAGGCGCTCGGCGGCGGCTGGGAAGCCGCGCCCCAACGAGTCGCCGCGTCGGTCGATTCTGCGCCTTGATACGATGAGGTTTGCGGCGGGATCCCGCGCCGGCCGATTTTAGGATACCGTTGGCGCCCTTATGCGCTTCCCTCTCGGCGTCCTGCTCGGCCCCGGCATCGACATCGCCGCATACCTGCTCGCCGCCGGGCGCTGGGGCGTTTCCCCCGAGCGCGCCCAGATTCTCTCCTTCGTGGCGGCCGTGGGATTCGCCTACCTGCCGTGGCTGCGATCGCATCCGGATCTCGAGGCTCGGGGATGGACGGCCGGGCTCGCTCTGCATCTGGCCGTGGTGACGCTGCTCGCCTTCTTCGTGCGCAGCGGCGTGCTGTTCGCGTTGACCGGCGGCTCCGGATGGCAGGGGCACGCTGCGCTCGCCACCGCTGCGATCGGCATCGCGGCGCTCGCCACTTCGCTCATGGTGCATGCCGGTTTCGCCTACTGCGCGTCCCACCGGGAGTGGCGATTGGGCGACGGCGCAGGGTGGCGGACGGGAGCGGTCGGCATCATCGTCGTGGCGGCCGCTTTGCGGCTGGTCTACAGCGGACGCGTCGAGCTGTTGCCCGAGGAGACCTATTACTGGAACTACGCCCGGCATCTGGACATCGGGTATCTCGATCATCCGCCCATGGTGGCCTGGTTGATCGGCGCGGGAACTTCGGTTTTCGGGAGCGGCGAATTCGGCGTGCGTATCGGCGCGCTGTGCACGGGCGCGATGGCCACGTTCTTCACCTATCGGCTGACGGAAAATCTGTTCGGCCGGCCGAGCGCTCTGGCGGCAGCGGTGCTCATGCAGACCCTGCCGTTCTTCTTTTTGGCCGGCATGCTGATGACACCGGATGCGCCGCTGACGGCGGCGTGGGCGGCGTCTCTGTATTTCCTGGAGCGCGCGCTCGTCGCCGGGCGGCGCGGGGCGTGGTGGGGCGCGGGGCTTTGCCTGGGAGTCGGATTGCTGTCCAAGTACACCATCGCGCTCGTCGCCCTATCGGCGCTCATTTTCGCGCTCATCGATCCGCAAGCCAGACGGTGGTTGCGCCGGCCCATTCCCTACGGTGCCGCGATGCTGGCGCTCGCGGTGTTCTCGCCGGTGATCGTCTGGAATGCGCAGCATGAGTGGGCCTCCTTTCTGTTTCAAACGTCGCATCGGCTGGCGGACCGGCCGCAGTTCGCGCTGCACAAGCTGATCGCATCCTCGATCGTGTTGTTGACCCCGACCGGGCTCGCGGCCGCTGCTGCGGCGCTTGCGCACCGGGCACCCGAGCTCGAGTCCCCGCCGGCCGAGGAGGGGTGTCGCGAACGTGGCTGGCGATTCCTCCAGGTGGCGACACTCACGCCGCTGGCGGTATTCGTGGTGTTCAGTTTCCGGCACGAGGTGAAGCTGGATTGGACCGGTGCGCCATGGGTCGCGGCGGTGCCGTTGCTCGCCTGCGGAATCGTCGACTCCGCTCGGGGCGTCGCCGCGGGCTTCCGCGGGTTCCTGCTGCGTTCCTGGACGCCGACGCTCGTCGTGCTGGTGCTGATTTACGGCGCGGGACTTTATGATTTGACGTGGGGCATCCCCGGCGTGGGATACGGCAGGCACGCGGAACTCGTTCCCGTCGGATGGCGCGAACTCGGCGGTCAAATCAACGCCATTGCGGAGCGCATGGGCAAGGAGACCGGGCGGCCACCGCTGATCGTCGGCATGGACCGCTACGCGATTGCGAGCGAGCTTGCGTTCTACGCGCCCGACCGGACCCAAGGGGTCGGCCGCACCTCCAGCGGACATCTGTTCGGGCAGGTCGGGCTCATGTACGAGCGCTGGTTTCCGCCGGCCGACCAGCGTGGCAGGAACCTGCTGTTGGTTGCCTGGAACCGCGCAGATCTCACGTCGGATCGGGTCACCTCCGCCGTCGAGCGGCTCGATCCCATCGAGGAAGGCGTGCTGACCCGGGGCAACGACATCATCCGCCGCTACTATTACCGGCTGGGCTACGCCTACCGCGGCGTCGAGCCCCAGGCGGCGGCGGCCGACTGAAGCAGTCGAGTGTTCTTCTCGAGCGCCTTCTTGGCATCGCCCACCGCGTGCTGCGCGCATTCGATTTAACAGTGTTTTGTAGGACTTTATCCTAAGGTTTTTGCGGCAGTACGTCTCAAAACAGAGACGCATTCGTACGTCGAATCACGTTTGCTATAACGACTGTGACGGATTTGCTTGTACCGCTGATCGCTCGAAGAAGAAACATCCACGTTCTGGGAGGGGGGCTGGCGCTTGATTTGAATGCCGTGCGCGTTACGGAGCGCGCGCGTGAGTGATTGCCCGATCCAAGGTGGATCGACAACGGAGGGACTGGACATGAAGCGCGGCGAATCTCTCTTGATTGGTCTTCTGGCGATTTCCGGCGCGAGCGCCGACAGCCTGGA
>DASYAC010000211.1:0-6895 GCA_036501585.1 Steroidobacteraceae bacterium | reverse complement strand
TCGTTCCGCCGACGCCCATCGCCATCATCTCGCGCCGCTCAACGCTGCAGCTTCGATGTCATCGCTCATAGATCGTTACTCCTTCGCGTCGCGCACATCCGGGTTCGCCGCCTGCGCGCGGACGATCGCGCCGCCTTCCAGACCGATGCCGTATCGATAGACATTCTGACCGCCCCGGTATCCCGTGACGATGAGCGCTGCGGTCACGGCCCAGAGCACGGCGAGGAACACCCGGGAGGGCCGCGCGTCCTGCGCGTTGCCCGCGCCGCGCCAGACGGCCAGCAACAGCAGGGCCATGGAGGTGAAGATCGCCCATTTGACGTGCACCGCCACCGCGGCACGTGCTTCGGGGTTCACGTGGATGCTCACCACGGCCGCCAAGCCGGTGCCGAGAGCGAACAAGGAGCCGACAGCGCCGAGACACACGTTCCAGGTGCCGACCGTGGCGAGCGCCTTGCTGTGACGCGCGAGTCCCCGGATACAGGAGGCGGACAGGGTGAATGCGCCGGTGATCACCAGCGCGAGCGGAAAGTGCACGGTCATGGGGTGCCATTCGGAGGCACTAATTGCCACGAGTCCCCCTCGCCTCGGCACCGCCGGCGAGCACGCCCTGCCACCAGCGAATCGTGTCGTCAAGGCCGGCCTCGAGCGTCCATCTCGGCTCGAAGCCCACCTCCGTGCGCAGCCGCGCGGTATCCGGAACGAGCAGCGGCGGCTCAGACGGCGGCATGGCGCGGGCACCGAGCTTGAGGAGGCCCGGCCGGCCGATGCGCTCCGCAATCCGCCCGAGCAAGTCGGCGATCGCGATCGGCTCCGCCGAGCCCACGTTGACGGCGCCTTCGACATCGCCGCCCAGCAGGGCGGCGAACGCGGCGCCGACATCGTCCACGTGCAGGAAGCTGCGGACCTGCGTGCCTGGAGTGCAGGCCGCTTCGCGGCCGCACAAGAGATCGACGATCACGGACGAAACCAGCCGCCGCGGATCCTCGCCCGGGCCGAACTGAAAGAAGATCCGCCCCCAGGCGGTCGACAGCCGACGGGCGCGCCCGAACTCCTCGAGCGTGCGGGACATCGCGATCTTGCACTCGGCATACGGCGTCGCATGGCTCAGGGTGGGACCGCTTGCGAGCGGAGTGGTTCGCTCGTCGCAAACGGAGGCCCGCGACCAGTCATATTCCGCACAGCTTCCGGCCATCACCGCGCGAACGCCGCCCCCGCGCTGAAATGCCTTCAGCAAGTGGGTGCTCGCGGCGAGCCAGCGGTAGTTCTCGGCGCTGCGCCCGTATTCTCCGGGAGTCGCGATCCAGGCGAAATGCAGCAAATGGGTCGCACGTACGGCACCGGCCAGCGCATCGATCTCGCGGGCATCCAGCAAATCGGCCCGATGGACCGACACGCCGTCCGGCAGACACTCAGGCTTGGCGGCGCCTCGCGCCCCGTCGCCGCTGCGCAGCGACAGCACCGCGTGCACCTCGAATCCCGCCGCTTTCAAGGGTCCGAGACTTCGCCGGCCGATGAATCCGCCCGCGCCCGTCACCAGTACGCGCCGGCCCGGTGTCACGGCGCGGTCGGAACGTCGAGCAGCGGGTAAGCCGCGTCCCGATCGGCCATCCACTTCGGCTCGAGCGGCCAATCGATCGCGAGCGCCGGATCGTTCCAGCGCACGCCGCGGGCGGGTCCGGGCGCATACGGCACGGACATCATGTACAGCACCTCGCTGCCGTCCGCCAGGGTGATGAACCCGTGGGCGAAGCCCTTGGGAACGAACAGGGCGCGCCGATTGTCGGCCGTGAGCTCGAGTCCGATCCAACGGCAGCGGGTGCGGGATTGCGGGCGCAAATCCACGATCACGTCGAAAACCGCGCCCGCCGTACATCGAACGAGCTTGTCCTCGGCGTGCGGATCGGCCTGAAAGTGCAAACCCCTGAGCGTCGCGCGGCGCGAGTTGAACGACACGCTGCACTGGGGCATGGAGGCAGCCAATCCATGCGCGGCGAATTCCTCGGCGCAGAAGCTTCGCGCAAAGAAGCCTCGATCGTCCTCGATCCGATCCATCTCCACGAGATAGGCCCCCGCGAGCGCGGTCTCGGTGAACCTCATGGATCGATCGTGGCGACGGGAACCGGAACGACGAAACGGCCGCCCCAGCCGGCGATGGCGGCCAGCTGGCGCCGGATTTCGTCCTGCAGATTCCACGGCAGAATCAACACATAGTCGGGGCGCGCCCGCATCAGTTCCTCCGGAGCGACCACGGGGATGTGCGTCCCCGGAAGAAATTTCGACTGCTTGTGCGGATTTCGGTCCGCGACCATCGGAATGTCCCGGGCGCTCACATTGCAAAAGTTGAGCAGCGTGTTGCCCTTGGCGGCCGCGCCGTAGGCGGCGACCGTCTTGCCCTCGCGCCTGGCGCGCGCGAGGAACTCCAGGACCGACTTGCGGCACACCTCGACGCGTTCGGCGAAGCGCTCGTAGGTCGCGAGCTCCGCGAGCCCCGCCGCCGCCTCGCGCGCCCGCAGTCGCTTCAGACGCGCCCCGTCCTCGAGGCCGGCGCGCGCGGCGTGCGCCGCGAATATGCGCAGCGACCCGCCGTGCGTGGGCAATTCCTCGGCCTCGTAGATACGCAAGCCGTGCCGGGCGAAGACCCGTTCGATCGAGTACAGCGACAGGTAGGAAAAATGTTCGTGGTAGATGGTGTCGAACTCGACATGCTCGATCAGCTCGAGGAGATGCGGAAACTCGATGGTGGCGGTGCCCGTCGGCTTCAACAGCGTCGCGATCCCGGCGACGAAATCATTGAGCCTCGGGACGTGCGCGAGAACGTTGTTGCCGATGATCAGGTCGGCGCGGCGGCCCTCCGAGGCCAGCCGGACGGCGAGCGGGTCGCCGAAGAACTCCACCAGCGTCGGCACGCCGATCTTCTCCGCCGCGCGCGCGACCGTATCCGATGGGTCGATGCCGAGCACGGGAATGCCCATGTCGAGAAAGTTCTTGAGGAGATAGCCGTCGTTGCTGGCGAGCTCCACGACGAGACTGTCCGGACCGAGCGCGAATCGCTCGCGTGCCATCCCGGCGTATCGCTTTGCGTGTGCGAGCCACTCGTCGGAGTAGGAGGAGAAGTAGACATAGTTGCCGAAGAGCTCCTCCGGCGCCACATCGTAGTCGACCTGCACGAGCTTGCAGGCATCGCACACCTTGGCGCGAAGCGGGTAGCGTTTCTCGTGACGGGCCTCGGCCATCGACGCGAGGAACGCATTGGACGGCGGCTGCAGCCCCAAATCCGCCATGGTGGCGGAGAGGCTCCCGCCGCAGGCGCGGCAGGCGGTTACCAGACCGGCCATCTGATCGCTATCGGCGCTAGGATCGCCATCGGCGCTAGGATCGCCATGGGCGCTAACCCTGCCAAAGCTTCCATGGTGCGGCACCGCCGTCCCACAGTGCGTTGAGGTGCTGTTTGTCGCGCAAGGTATCCATCGGCTGCCAGAAGCCCCGATGCACCCAGGCTGCAAGCTGGCCATCGGCCGCCAGGGACTCCATGGGCTCCCTTTCCCACACCGTCTGGGCTCCGTCGATGAGCTCGAGCACGCTCGGCTCCAGCACGAAGAAGCCGCCGTTGATCAATCCGCCCTCGGCCTGCGGCTTCTCTTCGAAGGATGTCGCCTGCGTACCTTCGATCACGACCCGGCCGAAGCGCGCCGGGGGGCGCACGCACGCAACCGTGGCCTTGAGGCCGCGCTCCTTGTGAAAGGCGATCTCGGCGGCCAGGTCGATGTTCGCCAAACCGTCCCCGTAGGTCATGCAGAACGGCTCGCGGTCCTCGAGATATTTGCCGACCTGCAGCAAACGGCCTCCGGTCATGGTCTCCTCGCCGGTATCGACCAAGGTGACCTTCCAGGGCTCGCTGCGGCAGTCGTGATACTCGACGCGGTTGCCCCCCATGTCGAACGTCACGTCGGCTTGATGCAGGAAGTAATTCGCGAAGTACTCCTTGATCACATAGCCCTTGTAGCCCAGGCACACGATGAATTCATCCACGCCGAAGGCCGCGTAGAGCTTCATGATGTGCCAGAGAATCGGCCGCCCGCCGATCTCGAGCATGGGCTTGGGCCGAACGCTGGACTCTTCGGCGATTCGAGTGCCCTTGCCGCCCGCGAGGATGACGCACTTCACGACGGGTCCCTCAAGGTCTCGTAGCGCGCGATCTGTGTCTGCGAAAAGCTCACCATGTTCTCCTCGGCCGCCAAAGCCCGGTACCAGTCCGCGGTCCATGCCAACGCCTCGCCGATCTCGAGGCGCGGGCGCCAGCCTAGGGAGCGTTCGGCGAGCGCGGACGACAGAGTCAGCGCGGAAGCTTCGGGCGGATTTGCGGAGGGGTCCTGCTTCCAGCCCGGATTTCCGCCGAAGCGCGCGCTGAACCCGTCGACCACCTCTCGTACCGCGCGAAAGGATGCCGCATCCGGCCCGAAATTGACAGCACGCGGCGCGCTGCCGGGCGCATGCACCAGGGCTTGCGCGAGCTCGAGATAACCGCTCAAGGGCTCGAGCACGTGTTGCCACGGACGTACCGCCGCCGGGTAGCGCAGGATGACCGGGGTACCCGCCGCCAATGCGCGAACGCAGTCCGGAATCAAGCGGTCGGCGGACCAGTCGCCTCCGCCGATGACGTTTCCGGCCCTCGCCGTCGCAATCGGCGGTCCATCGCGGAAGAAGCTGTCCCGGAAGCTCCCGGTGAGAAGCTCGGTGCAAGCCTTGCTGTTGCTGTACGGGTCGTGACCGCCGAGCCGGTCCTCCTCGCGAAACGGCCGGCCGGCGCCGTCGTTCTCGTAAACCTTGTCGCTGGTCACCACCACGATGCAGTCGAGCGAGCTGAGCTCGCGGCACGCCTGCAGCACGGAGCCGGTGCCGAGAACGTTGGTACCGTAGGTACCGAGCGGATCCCGGTAGGATTCGCGCACCAGCGCCTGGGCCGCGAGATGAAAGACCACTTGCGGATCGGCGCGGCGCACGGCGTCACGAACTCGATCGGCATCGCGCACGTCGCCGATGATCGACGTGCCGCCTTCGTCCACGATCTCCCATAGACTCGGGGAGCTCGGCGGCGCGAGCGCGTAACCCGTGACCTGCGCTCCCATCCCGCGCAGCCACAGCCAGAGCCAGCCGCCCTTGAATCCGGTATGTCCCGTGATCAAGACCCGGCGCGCCCGCCAAAATTCGCGCGAAACCTGCATTTGGTCACCCCTCGTTCGGGCCGGACCGCCAGTAGGACTCGAGCGCACGCAGCGACGGCCGCACCCGGCCGACGCCCAGCGTGCCGCCGAGACGAACCTGCAGGTTCAAGAAACGGCGTGCTCCGCGCACGAGATAGAACACGTCCCGATACTGGCGGCGCCTCTGGGTAGCATAGGCGATCTTGAGCGCGTCGCAGATGACCGCGAGCGGCAGCTTGTAGATGCGGGCCCGGGCGGCGAAGGGATCCCGCGCATGGGCGGTGAAAGTGCCGTCGCGCGTCAGGATCCAGGTCGCCATGCGCACCATGACGAAGATCTTCATCTGCACGTCGCTGCGGCCCCGATACGCCGTCGGCGCGCGCAGCTCGGCGCCCAAGGCGTCGTCCGCCGTTTCTGCGATCTCGAACAATCGCTCATTGAGCGCGAGCCACGCCCGCCAGAACCTGGGCTTCGCGACGAAGTAGTTGGAGTGAACCGTATTTCGGGAGTCGGAAACCAGATCGTCGAGCGTCGCCGCCGGATCGATGCGCGCGATGAGACGCGAGGCGACCGCGGCGAGTCCCGGGTGCTCGGACTCGCCGTGCTCGAACACGTTCAGAAAGTAGGCGCTGTTGTGAATGCTCGGGCTGAACAGAAAAATGTCCGGCGAGGGACCGGCACGGCCGATGATCTCGCCGACCGCGGCCGCGGTGAGATTGGTCTTGTGGCGGAACTTGGGAGACAGGAACCCGTAATAAGCATCCTCGTCCAACGCTTCGTTGAGCAGGAATTTTCGTATCGGCCAGTATTCGAACCAGTCCGGCCGCTCGTTGGCTGAGTTGTCGAGGACGCCGAATCCCGGGTCGAGATCCTCCCGCGGCGTGTAGTGGTTCAGGATCTGGTAGATGCGGACGGGAGACATGCCGGCAAGGATACCGGCTTCCTCAGGAGCCAGCGACTCTCGCGAGGAGCGAGGCGAGGAGCGAGGTATAGCGGGCACGGTACTCCTGCATCGAGTAGCGCCGCTCCACGTGCATGAGGCCGCCGGCGCCGAAGCGCGCCCTCAATTCCGGCGAGACGATCAGTTCCTCGAGCCGGTCCTCCCAATCCCGGACGGTGGCGGCATGGAAGCCGTTGACCCCGTCGATGACGGCTTCGGTGTTCGCGCCGACCGGCGAGGCCACGCAGGGAAGCGATGCCGCCATGTACTGAAGCAACTTGAACGCGCATTTGCCGCGCGACCATTCATCGTCGCTCAGCGGCATGATGCCGATGTGCGCCGCCGCGAGCGCGTCGGCCTCGGTGGCCTCGCTCCAGGCGATGCGCTCGGCATTGATCTCGGGCCACGCCGGAAACGCGGAGCAAATGATCCTGACCTTGAGCGCAGGATGGCGTGCCGTCAGCCGGGCAAGCGCCGGGCGGATCATCTCCAGATAGATGAGATTCTCAGGACTGCCGATCCACACGATGGTCGGGGGACCGCCGCTGCCGGGTAGAGCCGCCCGATAGCAGGAGACGTCGATCGACGTGGGCAGGATCTCCACTGCGCGGGCCGCGGGCCGCGCGACGCCCGCGAGGACGTCGTTGCCCGCGGCGACCACGTCGACCCAGCGGCAGGTCGCCGCGAATTTCTTGCGGCGCCAGCGCGAATCGCCGACGGGCTCGCCAAGCCGGCGCGGTTTGCGGACGTA
>DASYAC010000210.1:0-6690 GCA_036501585.1 Steroidobacteraceae bacterium | reverse complement strand
GCGTAGCCCCAGCGGGTCGCGCTCGGATCGAGCGCCGCATTGTCGGCCAGATTCACGTAGAACTGAACGTCCCCGGCGTGGGGCTCGGGCGGGCGGGCGAGGCCCACCGTGCCGCGCGCGTTGGTCAATCCATTGCCCGATTCATTGACGACCTTGGGCGGGTTGCCCTTCAGTTTGTAGTCGACGTCGTAGCCGCCGCCCTGGATGACGAAATTGGGAATTGCGCGGTGAAAGATCGTGCCGGAATAGTAGCCCTGGTCGACGAACTTGAGGAACTGCGCCACCGTCAGTGGAGCGCGTTCGGCGTTCAACTCGATGGTGAAGTTCCCCATCGAGGTGACCACCTGCACCTGCGTGGCGGGCGCCGGCTTCGATGCCTGTGCCGCGGAGGCGGGCGGCCGGTCGGCGCAGAATCCGGGAGAGACGAGGGCGGCGAGCAATCCGACGCAGAAGAGTAGTTGTTTCATGCCGCCACCGAGAGGACCAGTTGTTTCATGCCGATAGTGTACTCGAATGGGTACAATCTTGAGATATGACCGCGCTTCTCGTCACCCGTTTCGCACCGTCACCCACGGGATCGCTGCATCTCGGCAACGCGCGCACCGCTTTTTTCAGCTATCTGTGGGCCCGCAAGAGCGCGGGTCGATTCATCCTGCGCATCGAAGATACGGATGTCGAGCGCAGCGAGCCGCGCTTTCGCGACGCATTGATGCGGGATCTCGAGTGGCTGGGCCTCGATTGGGATGAAGGGCCGGACGTGGGCGGACCCTCCGCTCCCTATGCGCAGTCGGAGCGAGGCGAGTGGTACGAGGGGCTCTTCCGGCGGCTCGAGTCCGAGGAACGGGCCTATGCGTGTTTCTGCACTCCGGAGGAGCTGGAGCTGTCGCGCAAGCTGCAGCGGATGGCGGGCAAGCCTCCGCGCTATGCCGGGACGTGCAGGTGTCTCTCGGCCGCGGAGCGCGCCCGGCGGATCGCGAGCGGATCGAAGCCGACGCTGCGCTTCGCGGTGCCGAAGGACGAGACCATCGAGTTCGTCGACCTCGTCCACGGACCGCAGAAGTTCGCGTCGAACGACATCGGCGACTTCATCATCCGGCGCGAGGACGGTACGTCCGCGTTCTTCTTTTGCAACGCCGCCGACGACGCGGCGATGGGCGTCACGCACGTGCTCCGGGGCGATGACCATCTCACCAACACGCCGCGGCAACTGATGCTGCTCGACGCCTTGGGGTTGCGCCGGCCGGGCTACGGACACGTCGGTCTCCTGGTGGGTGTCGACGGAGCGCCCCTGTCCAAGCGCCATGGGAGCACCAGCGTCCAGGAATTCCGCGATCGGGGTTTTCTTCCGGCCGCTCTGCTCAATCATCTGTTCCACCTGGGCCATACGGGCGATGTGGAGGGATGGCTGCCGCCCGCGGACATGCCGGCGCATTTCCGGCCCGAGCATCTCGGGAGAGCTCCGGCGAGATTCGAGGAAGCGCAGCTCGTGCATTGGCAGAAGGAAACGTTGCAGCGCATGCCGGCCGCCGACATCGGCGCCTGGCTCGGACTCCCCGATGCGGCGGATTTCGTGGAGCTCGTGCGCCACAACGTGGTGCTGCCCGCGGATGCGGATCCGTGGCGGGCGGTGGTGCGCGGGGAACTCCCGCCGATGGGATCCGAGGAACTCTCCATCGTCGCTGCGGCGGGCCCTGAATTCTTTGCCGCGGCGTCTCAGGCCCTGGATGAATCGAGCGCGGACTTCGCCTCCTTCGTGAAACTTCTGAAGGAGCGCACGGGACGCAAGGGGGCCGAGCTCTTCATGCCGCTCCGGGTGGCGCTCACCGGCAAGACTCACGGTCCCGAGCTCGCCCCCTTGCTCGAGATCATGCCGCGGGAAACGGCGCGGCGCCGGCTGCAAGCTCATGCTCGCCATACATAATTCGCTCACCGGCCGGAAGGCCGAATTCAAGCCGCTGAAGAGCGGAGAAGTGCGCATGTACGTCTGCGGAATCACCGTGTACGACTACATTCACATCGGCCACGCGCGCATGCTCACGGTCTTCGATCTGGTGCAGCGGTACCTGCGCTCGCGCGGACTGAAAGTGACCTATGTCCGCAACATCACGGACATCGACGACAAGATCATTCAGCGCGCCGCGGAGGCGAACGAGGATTGGACCGAGCTCGCACGCCGCTTCACGGCCGCAATGCACGAGGACTGCGCGCGGCTCGGGCTCGAGCCGCCGGACATCGAGCCCCGCGCCACGCAATACATCCCCGAGATCATCGCCATGACGCAGACCTTGATCGACAAGGGCTACGCCTATCGCGCCGCCAACGGCGACGTCATGTATTCGGTGCGCAAATTCCCGAGCTACGGTGCGCTCTCCGGCAGGAACATCGACGAGTCCCGGGCGGGCGCCCGGGTACAGGTGGATGAGTTCAAGCACGATCCGCTCGACTTCGTGGTGTGGAAGCATGCCAAGCCCGGTGAGCCCTCATGGCACTCGCCCTTCGGCCCCGGCCGCCCCGGCTGGCACATCGAGTGCTCGGCCATGTCGACCGCCTTGCTGGGCGATTATTTCGATCTGCACGGCGGCGGGATGGATCTCAAATTTCCGCATCACGAGAACGAAATCGCCCAATCGTGCGCGGCGTGCGACTCGCCGTTCGTGAACGTGTGGATGCACAACGGGTTCGTCAACATCGACGACGAAAAGATGTCGAAGTCTCTCGGCAATTTCTTCACCGTGCGGGACGTGCTGGGGACGCTTCGCGATCCCGAGGTGCTGCGATTTTTCCTGCTGAGCAGCCACTATCGCGGGCCCATCAATTACTCCTCGGCGCAGCTCGCCCAGGCGGACGAGACACTGGCGGGACTGTATCGGGCGTTGAAAGGATCCCCCGCGGGCGCGGGCGCGGGCGCGGGCGCGGGCGATGGCGATGGCGATGGCGTGGGGGCGGGCGCTGACGCGGGTGCGGATGCTGACGCGGGTGCGGACGCGGGGTCGGGTGCGGGCGGCGATGAGGGTGCTTACGAGCGTGATGCGCTCGGCAGGTTCGATGCGGCGATGGAGGATGACTTCAATACACCCGACGCGATGGCGGTGGTGCAGGGCGTTGCGCGGGACTTGAACAGCGCGAAGGCGTCAGGCGACGCGGCGCGTGCAGCAGCCGCCGCGCGCGCGATTCTGTCCATGGGCAAGATCCTGGGTCTGTTTCAACAGGACCCGGAAACCTACCTCAAGCGCGGACTCGCCGCTGCGGGTACCGGGTTGACCGATGCGGAGGTCGAGAATCTGCTGGCGGCGCGGCGCGCGGCCCGCGCCGCCAAGAATTTCGCGGAATCCGATCGGATCCGCGAGGCGCTGGGCGTCGCCGGCGTCGTCCTCGAGGACAAACCCGGCGGCGTCACCGATTGGCGGCGATCCTGACTAGGGCCAGGCCCTAGTCCGACCGTCGCGACATCATGATGCCGAGTGCGATTCCCACCACCGCAGCGATGCCGACCACCTGCCATGGATTGTCGTGCACATAGGTGTCGGTCGTTCGAGTGGCCTGCCTCGCCTGACCGCGAACGGTGGCTGCCCCGTCGCTCAGGGCGCTCTTGGCGGCGGCCAGCGCCATCTTCACTTTGGCCCGGACCCTTGCGATCTCCGGCGCCTCGACGTCCTTGATGGCCTTGGTCAAATCATCGACGTTGTCGAGAAAGTCATTGATGCTGGCGTTAGCCATCCTCTTGACCTTTCGAACCTGAGAAGTGTCCAACTGAGCTTCCATGGCTTGCTCCTCTGTCTAAATCTCCGAATGACGGAAGTCGATCAAACCCGACGGCCCAGACTCATCAGGAAACTGACGATGGCGCCGATCAGGAACACGATGAACAACACCTTGGCGATGCCGGCGGCACCGACGGCGATACCGCCGAAACCGAAAAACGCCGCGATCAAGGCGATGACGAAAAACACCACTGCGTAATGAAGCATGAGCGCACCTTCCTAGTTGAGAAACACAACCCGACCCCGCCTCAGTCTGCGGCGGCGGGGAGCTCCGGAGCAGTCGGTGCGCCTACCCGGGTATCGTAGGATATAACTCACGGCGCCCGGGCGCCGCCGCCGGATTCTTACATCACGAAACGCTGCGGCGACACCGCCGCTGCATGAAGCCCCTGGGCCGTCAGGTCGTCGGGAAGCGCCGACCCCAGGACCAGAGCCGCCGCGGCGCGCGAGAGCGCCGGGGCCGTCTGGATCCCATAGCCGCCCTGCCCCGCGAGCCAAAAGAACGCGGGCGCGGACGGCGAATACCCCACCACGGGCGTGCGGTCGGGGGCGAAGGTCCGAAGACCCGCCCAGCGGGCCTTGAGACGGCGCACCTGGAGGGTCGTCGCCTGCTCGATCCGGTCGACAGCGGCGGCGATATCCCATTCCTCGGGTTGCGCGTCGCCCGGCTCGGCCGGTGTTTCATCCGCCGGTGAAAGAAACAGCGACCCGGCGTCGGGCTTGAAGTAGAACTTCTCGTCGATGTCGTTGACGAAGGGCCAGCTGCCGATGGACATGTCCGGCGGCGCGTCGACCAGCATGGCCGTGCGGCGCCGGGGTGAGAGGCCGATCCGCGCGATTCCCGCGAGCGCCGCCACCTCGTCCGCCCAGGCCCCGGCGGCGTTCACGACCAGCGAGGCCGTCAGGCTGCCGGTTCCCGCCTGCACGTTCCAGCCGCCGTTCGCGTAAGCGAGCGAGTGCACCGGTGCGTCGTTGATCAGCCGGCCGTCGCGCTTCTTGAACAGGCGAAGGTAACCCTGGTGCAGCGCGTGGACGTCGATGTCGGCGCAATCCGGCTCGAGCAAGGCTCCCGCCACGTAGTCCCGGCGCAGAATCGGACAGAGCGCGTGCGCTTCCTCCACATCGAGAATGCGGGTCGCCGGCGCGATGTCGGGGAGCGCGCGAAATTCGCTCATGGCAGGAAGCTGCGCCGCCGTCGCAATGTAGAGGCACCCGCGCGGGCGGGTCAGCGGGCCATCCGTGAAGCCGGCCGGCGGCCCGAACAGGAACCGGCGGCTCGCGCGCGTGAGCGCGCGGATGGTCGCGTTGCCGTAGATCTCCGTGAACAGCGCGGCGGATCGCCCGGTCGAGTGATAGCCGGGACGCTGTTCGCGTTCGACCAGGACGACGCTGCGCGTCTCGGCCAGGTGGGCGGCCACGGAAGCGCCGGCGATTCCGGCTCCGATCACGAGGATGTCAGCGTGAGTCTTTTGCATCGAGCTGAAGCTTCAAGTTTGCAAGTGGCCGAGAGGTACGCGCGTCGAGCGCTTGAGTGTGGCGAGAACGACGCTCGATTGCACGTCGCGCACGTGGGGAATGCGCAGGAGTTTTTTCAGGATGACCGAGCTCAAAGACTCGAGATCCTTGCCGAACACCTGCAGGATGAAATCGTACGCGCCGGTGGTGGCGAAGCAGTTGGTCACTTCGTCGAGGAGGGCGATTTCGCGCTCGAAACGCGCCACCGTCTCGTCCGTGTGCTCGGTCAATTTGACGTGCACCAATGCTTGAACCTCGAGACCGACGCGGGCGGGGTTCAAGATGGCGGCGTACCCTTCGATGATGCCGGCGGATTCCAGGGCCTTGATGCGCCGGGCGCAGGGCGTGGCGGACAGTCCGATCAGTTCCGCCAGTTCGACCACCGGCAGGCGTCCGTCGCGCTGCAGCTCCAGCAGAATTCGACCATCGAAGCGATCGAGATCCATGCGAGTCCTGGGCGGTTAGCGATAATCGCCAAAAATGATGCAAAAAATAGATATTTACGCCAATACCTGGGGCCATGGCAGTGCTCAATTGGCGATTCTCCATGAAAACTTCGGATTAGTCTAAGGAGATCGAGTCAGACAACCGAGGTACGCGCCGATGGCAGTGAGCTCCGAAAACCTGGCGCGCCGGGTGCTTGCCGATGCGTGGGATTGGCGCGGGGTGGTTCGGCAGGCCGCGGTCTCGCGGGCGCTCGACGACCTGGAGGAATCGACCCTCCTGCCCCAGCGCAAGGTGCTGTATCAATTTTCAGCGCGCGGGCATGAGGTGACCCAGGTGCTTCTGGGCCGGGAGCTCGGCGGAGCCCGGGATGCGGTGGGCGGATATTACCGCTCGCGGCCGCTTCTCCTGACCCTCGGGTTGTCCGTGGACGAGGCGCTGGCCTCCACCATGATGCGCAGCGGCAGCATGAGCGAGGGCCGCGACATCGGAGTGGTCTTCAATCTGCCGCGCCTCACGGGACCTTGCGCATTGCCGGTGTGCGGCGGCGTCGGCACTCAATACACGCCCGCGGTCGGCTGGGCGCAGGCGCTGCGCTACCGGCAAACCGCGCTCGCCGATACGCGCGCGACGCGCAGCATCGCAGTCGCCCATGGAGGCGACGCCTCGACCGCGACGAATGGCTTCTGGGCCGCGCTTAATATCGCCACGACCGAACATCTCCCCGTGCTGTTCTTCATCGAAGACAACGGGTACGGGATCTCCGTGCCGACGCATCGGCAAACGCCCGGCGGCAACATCGCGCGCAATCTGGCCTCGTTCCGCGGATTACGGGTCCTCGACGGCGACGGCTCCGACCCCTTGTCGGCGGCCCGGCTGATCCGCGACGCGGTCGACGGGGTGCGTGCCGGCGAGGGACCGGCGCTCCTGCGTCTGACGGTGCCGCGCTTGTCCGGGCACTCCGGGCAGG
>DASYAC010000209.1:0-3613 GCA_036501585.1 Steroidobacteraceae bacterium | reverse complement strand
TCGGCGGGGCCGATCGAGGGTCTTTGGCTGGGGCTCGACACCGGAGGAACGTTCACCGATGCGGTGCTGCTCGCGGGCGGCCGCCGCGTGATCGCGAGCGCCAAGGCGCTCACCACCCGGTGGAATCTGGCGATCGGGATCGGCAAGGCCATTCGTGCCGTGCTCGAGGAATTGCCGTCGACGGCCGGCTGCGGCGACGTGAGCCTGGTCTCGGTGTCGACGACGCTTGCGACCAACGCGGTCGTCGAGAATCGCTTCAGCCCGGTATGCGCCTTGCTGATCGGGTTCGATGAGGCCATGACCGAGCGTTCGGGCATCGGCAAGCGCGGGGCGGGAGCGGTGGTCAGGATCCAGGGCGGCCATTCGGCCACCGGCGAGGAATGGAGTGCGCTCGACGAGGCGGCCATTGAAGCCGCCGTCGCCCTGCACGACACGCGGGTCGAGGCATTCGCCGTGGCGGCGAATTTCTCCGTCCGCAACCCGGCGCACGAGCTGCGCGCCCGCCAGATCATCCGCAGGCTGTCCAAAAAGCCGGTCACCTGTGCGCACGAATTGAGCTCCAGGCTCGATGCCCCGCGCCGCGCACTGACGGCCGTGCTGAATGCGCGGCTCACGCCGCAGATCCGGCATCTGATCGAGGCGTTGTCCCGCGTGCTGGTCGAGGAGTCGATCGATGCGCCGCTCATGATCGTCAAGGGCGACGGGTCGCTCATGAGGGCCCAGGTCGCGCTCGAGTATCCGGTCGAGACCATTTTGTCGGGGCCTGCCGCGAGCGTCGTCGGTGCGGGATTCTTGACCGGCATGAGCGATTTCGTCGTCTCCGACATGGGCGGCACGACCACCGATATCGCCGTGGTGTCGAACGGCCGTCCCACCATCCGCGCGGAAGGCGCGCTGGTCGGCGGCTGGCGCACCATGGTGGAGGCGGTCGACGTGCGCACCAGCGGCCTCGGCGGCGACAGCGAGGTGTACTTCGACCGGCGAATGCGCTTCAGCGTCGGACCGCGCAAGGCGATGCCGTTGAGCTTGTTGGCGCAGACCTTTCCGCAAACGCTCGCGGAGCTGCGCTCTCTCGCCGGGCTCGCTCACCTGCCGGAATTCGCGACCCAATTCGCCTTCCGGAATCCCGGGCGGGACGCCCCGGCGCATCTAGCGTCGACGGAAAAAAGGGTGTGGGAGGCGCTCGGTCTCGAGCCGCGCCAGGTTTCGGCCCTGGTACGCAACGGCTCGGGTCTCGAGGCATTGCGGCGCCTGGCGGATGCGGGTCTCGCGACCATCGCCGCCTTTACGCCGAGCGACGCCATGCACGTGCTCGGCCGGCAGGAAGGCTGGAACCGCGAGGCGGCGGAATGCGGCGCGCGCATTCTGGCAACCGAGGAGCGCCTCGCTCGCGCGGCGAGCACGGCCGTATCGGCCGTCGAGATCTGCGAACGCACTCACGAACACGTGGTGCGCGAGACCGCACGGGTTCTGCTGGGCGCCGCGCTCGCGAACGATCCGGGACTCGAGGCATCCTCGACCGGCTGGGGCGTGCTCGGCGAGCCGCTGCTGGAGGCCGTGTGCGCCGGCCGGCGTTTGTCGGCTCTTCTGCACACGGGCATCGGACTCGCCCGGCCGCTGATCGCGATCGGCGCGCCGGTCGGCGCGTACTACCCCGAGGTCGCGCGACGGCTCGGTTCACCGCTCTCCATTCCGGAGCATGCCTCGGTCTGCAATGCCGTGGGCGCGGTTGCCGGCGTGGTGTCGCAGACCGTGGACATTCTGGTCAACCAGCCGACGTTCAAGGTGTTCCGGGTTCACGATCCCGCGGGCAGCCGCGACTATCCCGAACCCGGGCCGGCGCTCGAACATGCGCATCGGGCGTCGCGCACGCTCGCGCTCGAAGCAGCGCGCCGCGCCGGCGCGGCCGATCCGCACGTCGACACCGAGGTGAGCGAGAAGCGGGCGCAGGTCGGGCCCGGCACGGATTACCTCGCGGAGGCTCTGGTGCGGTCCACGGCCGTGGGAAGACCCCTCGTATCGCATTAACGCATGCCGCCCGGGGCGATATCGAAAAAAAGTATCGCGTTGCGGGCGGAATAGCGACGCATCACGGCGCGGCAGGAGAGGTTGTTCCCTATAATCGCCGACACCTGACAATGGCGAACGTTTGGGATCTCGCCTCCCCCGACCAGAGAGCCCCTCCTGCATGAAACCACCCGACGAGACCAGCGCACGACGCAGCCGCCGCCGCCCCGGAGCGGCGGAAGTCAGCCATGCGGTGTTCGACCGTACGCTGCCGTATCGCCACCTGCGAAATCCGTTCGCGCCGATGAAGGTGTTCTCGGACGATCAGGTGGCGGCGATTCACGAGGCGGCGCTCTCGATGCTCGAGACGCAGGGAATGAAAGTGCTGTCGGCGGACGCCCGGGTCCGCTACGCGAACGCCGGCGCCACGGTGGACGAACCCGCACAAATGGTGCGGCTCGACCGCGGCCTGGTCACCGCCGCGCTCTCGACGACGCCCAAAGATCTGACGCTGCATGCGGTCGATCCGCAGCGGCATGTGCCGCTGTCGAACGGATGCGTCGCGTTCGCGCCCACGTCGGGGCCGCCCAACATCATGGACACGGCACGCGGACGGCGGGCAGGGACGTTCGAGGACTTTTGCAACCTGATGAAGCTGTGCCAGAGCTTCGAGGTGATTCACGTGCTCGGGGGCGCGACCGAGCCGCAGGATCTTCCGGTGCAGTTCCGGCATCTGCACGTCACTCGCGCCCAGCTCCTGCTCACCGACAAGATCCCGTTCATTTTCTCGCGCGGCCACGGCCAGGTCGCGGATAACTTCGAGCTGATTCGATTGGCGCACGGGATATCGCCCGAGGAATTCCGCTCGCGTCCGTACGTGTACACCATCATCAACACCAATTCGCCGCTGCAGCTCGACGTGCCCATGGCGGACGGCATCATCGATTTCGCCATCGCGGGCCAGGTGCTCATCATCACGCCGTTCACCCTCGCCGGAGCGATGGCGCCGGTGACGGTCGCGGGAGCACTGACGCTGGCGCATGCGGAATGCCTGGCGGGGTTGACGCTCGCGCAAATCGTCCGGCCCGGGGCGCCCATCGTCTACGGCAGCTTCACCTCGAACGTCGACATGAAATCCGGATCGCCCGCTTTCGGCACGCCCGAATACGTGAAGGCGGCCTTCGGTGCGGGCCAGATGGCAAGGTTCCTGGGATTGCCGTGGCGATCCTCGAACGCCACCGCCTCGAACGCCCCGGACGCCCAGTCCGCCTACGAATCTCAGATGAGCCTCTGGGGGGCGCTGTTCGGCGGCTGCAATTTCGTGTTGCACGCGGCCGGCTGGCTGGAGAGCGGGCTCACCACTTCGTACGAAAAATTCATTCTGGACATCGAGATGCTGCAGATGTTCGCCGAGGTGTTCCAGCCGGTGGGAGGCGGTGCTGCGGATATCGCTCTGGATGCCGTCGCGGAAGTGGGCCCCGGGGGACATTTCTTCGGCTGCGCGCACACCATGGAACGCTATCGGAGTGCCTTCTACGCGCCCCTCGTATCCGATTGGCGCAATTTCGGCAGCTGGATGGAGGACGGCGGCAAGACGGCCACCGAG
>DASYAC010000208.1:0-21320 GCA_036501585.1 Steroidobacteraceae bacterium | reverse complement strand
GCCGCGGCTCGGCGGGATGGGCTCGATGCGGATCCGATTGCCCTGGGAGAGGTTGGAGTAGTACTCGTACTTGATGACTTGGAGATAGAACAGCCGCCCGGCGACGCACAAAAGCAACACCAACGCGATGACGCTCGCCACCATGCTCCGCACCATGAAGAGTCGATTCTCGGCGAAGTAAATCTTGATCCGGGCTTGGCGGCGTGCCATGGGCCGGGAAATCTACAGCAACGAACGCGCCGCGATTGACAACTGCATCACGGCCGCCGCCCGTACAATGGCGACGGCTCCGGCCATCGCCGGGAGGAGAGATGCGGCCAACGCTTCGCTGCCGGCGAGCCCTGCCTCCTCGATCCAGCCGGTGAGCAGCGCCAGGAGCGCTTTGACGCCGGCGCCAAAGGCCCCGCGGAACCTTCGCGATTGCCTGGGCAGGTCCGAATTGAGCGCGACGATCGGGCATCCGATGGCCGGATTGTCCCGATGGCCCGACGACACATCACCATCATATAAAAAGTCAAGCAATGGGGAGATCACGCCAGCGCCAATGCGCGCGCCGACGAGCTTCACCCGGCGGGCAAAAAGCTCTGATGGGTCGGAAGCCGCGCGGCGATCTCGCGTATCTCCGACTTGATCCGTTGCAGATAGGTCAAATTCGCACCCGCATCGATGGTGTCGATGAGGGGGTTGTAGTCCCTGGGCCGGTGGCCCTGGCCCATCAGGACGGCGAACCAGCTTGCATCCCGGAACAGCTCGTCCGTCGACAACATGATGCGGCCGCTGCACGCAAACTGTTCCTCCTTGTATTCGAGGTCCCCGGGCAGCGGCATCTCGCGAAGGTAGGTCCACAGCGGCTCGCCGCGGGTCGTGGAGTGATAGTGCAGCACCAGAAAATCCCTGATGCCCTCCATTTCCGTTCGGATCACGCGATTGTATTGTTCGGCCGTGAGAGCCTCGCATTCGCGCGTCGGAAACAGCGACAGGAGCTTCGCGATACCGCTCTGGATCGAATGGATGCTGGTGGATTCGAGCGGCTCGAGGAAGCCGGACGAGAGCCCGATGGCGACGACGTTCTTGTTCCAGGCGAGCCGCCGGCGGCCGGTGCGGAACTTGATCAGCCTCGGATCGGCGAGCGCCGGCCCGTCCAGATTCGCCATCAGGGTCACGGCGGCGGCATCGTCGCTCAGAAATCGACTGGAGTAGACATGGCCGTTCCCGGTGCGATGCTGCAGCGGAATGCGCCATTGCCAGCCTGCTTCATGCGCGGTCACGCGGGTATTCGGGATCGGCGGGGCGACCCTGGCGCATGGCACGGCGAGCGCGCGATCGCACGGCAGCCAATGCGACCAGTCCTCGAATCCGGTCTTCAGCGCCCCCTCGATCAGAAGCCCTCGCATGCCGCTGCAATCGATGAAGAGACCGCCGTCGAGCCGGTCGTCGCGATTGGTATGGACGGCGGTGATGAAGCCGGTTTCGGGGTGCTGATCGATCCGGGTGACCATGCCCTCGTAGCGCCGCACACCCGCGGCCTCCGACCGAGCCCGAAGATACCGCGCATAGAGACTCGCGTCGAAATGATAGGCATAGCCCATCGTCGCCAGGAGCGATTGCGGGTCATTGGAGGGAAATTGAAATTTACCGGCGCGCGCGGCGACCGTATTCAGCGAATATTCCTCGAAATCATCGTCGAGCCCCGCGAGGCGGGCCTTCAGCCAGCGATGTTGGAAGGAAATCCCGTCACTCGGAAAACCATAGCGGCCGAAGGGATGCAAATAGCGCGGTCTCGGCGCCGACCAGCCGACGAATTCGATGCCGAGTTTGAAGGTCGCCTTGGTCTCGCGCATGAACTCCCGTTCGTCGAGACGGACGATTTGATTGAACCAGTGGATCGTCGGAATGGTGGCCTCGCCGACGCCGATGGTGCCGATGTCGTCGGATTCGACCAGATGCACCGTACACTGCCGGAGATCGACGGCGTGGGCGAGGGCGGCGGCCGTCATCCAGCCCGCCGTGCCGCCCCCGACGATGACGATCTTCCGTATGCGATTGTCGCCCACGTCCTTGGAATTTAGAATTTGTAGGTCAGCGTCGCCGTCGCGTTCGTTCCCGCAATGCCTCGCGCGTAGAAATAGCCGGTGAAGCCCACGGTCTCCGATATGCCCGAATTCGGATTGCCTTCGGTCAGGCCCAGTTTGTTGGTTACGTTCCAGACATTCAAGTTCAGGTTGATCCGGTCCGTGAAATTGACGTTGGTGCCCACTGACAGTACGCCGTAGCCCGGCAGCGCGAGCCCGTTGCCGATATCCGTATAAATCTTTCCGGTGTATTCATACCGAAGATAGACGGCGCCCAGGCGGGCCGGAAAATCGTAGGTGGGCTGAATCGCATACATGACTTGCGGCGTGCGTTGTACGTAGTGGCCGTCGTACTCCGCCGCCGTCGAGGCGTTGACGATCTGCCCGTTGACGAACTCGCCCGTGGTCACATTAGCCAACTTGGGTTGTTGATAGGTTGCGTTCACCCGGACGGAGAAGGCATCGAATGCCGGCAAGGTGGGCCGGTAGGTCACGTCCGCATCGACGCCGTTGATCCGAAGGTTCGCCTGGACGCTGCCCTGGATGGCGGGGTCATTGGGCTGGATGAATGCGTAGTTCTGGTTGTTGAATTCGGTGTGGAAATACGTCAATTGCCCGATGAGCCCGTATCCTCCGAAGCGCACCCCCGCTTCGCTCAGACTGAGACGGGTAGGCCCGGTCAGATTGTTGCCTCCGTTGGTCTCATTGCCGTTGGCATAACGGGCGTATACGGCGAGGTAGGGCAGGATCTCGTAGTTCGCGCCGACCGTCCAGGAGGTGGGGATCGCCGTGGCCTGAGTACGCGTGAACGTACCGTTGAAGGACTGCCCGAGATCGGGCGCCACGCCCGGAACTCCCGCGGGAACGGGCGGATTGGTCGCGAAATAGTTGCCCGTGTAGAGCACATTGCTCACGTCCTCGTGGCGCAGGCCGAAGTCGACGTGCAGCTTCTTGTCGAGCAGCGCCAATTCGTCGTTGAAGTATTCCGCGAAGGAATTGAGCGTATTCGACCAGATTCCCTCACCCCAATTCCCGTAGTTCTCGAGTCCATTGTTCGTGAGGCTGCCGAGCGTCGTTCCCGCCGCATTCATCGCCACGACGTCATAGATCGTCGAGCTGTTCGACACGCCGTTGATCAGCGTGGCGACGCCCGACTGGTCATTGTACTGCCGCACGCGGTAATACATGCCGCCCAACGTGAGCGAGTTGCTCCAGCCGTTGCCGTCGATGTTCCACTTCGCGCCGAAATCGGCACCCAGGTCGCGGGTGGCGAGGTACTGATGGTTGAGCACCGTCTGCTGCAGGAGGCCGTTGCCGTCGATCGCATTCAGCGCGGCGACGTTCGAGGCGGGAATGATCTGTCCCGTGGTCAGATTGCGGATGCCGAACTGCGTCGCTCCCGGAAAAGCGGTGAGTCCGGCGGTCAGCAGCGAATTGATGGGCGATGCCGTACCGGGAGTGAGATAGGAGACGGCGCTTCCGAGTCCCTGATTCCCGCCGGCGCCGCTCCCCGGAAAAATCCCGTTGAAATCCCAGTTGGACTGCAGGAACCGTGATCGCGCGAACAGGCTCCACTGATCGCTCACCGGAATGTTGAGGTCGATGCGGTACTGGTTGCCGGTCGCATGGATGCCCTCGGACCCGTTGAAGTCGCGGAAGCAGCTGCCCGTGTAGCAGGAGTCCGGCAGCCCGATGCTGGCGAAGCCGGGACCCAAGACGTTGCCGTATTGAGTGTTGAGCCCGGGGACGCCTTCCACTTGGCCGCCCACATACCGATACGGCATGTCCGCGTAGTAGGGGTCGTGCTCGTCCCACCGCTTGTAGGTCACTTTGACGAAGGCGCCGCCGTCCCAGCGCTTTTCGATCGCGCCCTTCAAATGATACGTGTCGTATGTGAAGGGGGAGCTGCGCTGTCCCTTGTCCGAGTCGATGTAGCCGCCGACCATGAATGCGACCCCGTCGCCGAGCGCCTTGATCGGGCCCGAGTAGTAGAGGTCCGCGCGCTGCTCGCCGTAGGTTCCGGCCATCAATTTGCCGGCGCCCTCGGCCTGGTCGAAGCTCAGTGGCTTCGAGATGAAATTGACCGACATGCCGGCGCCATTCGGCCCCAGAATGGCGGACGTGCCGCCTTGCAGCGCTTCCACGTGATCGATGGTGATGTCGTTCTGGAAATACTCGTCGGCGCCGCCGCCGCCGTACAGGACCGGCATGCCGTCCTCTTGCAGCATGATGAAGGTCTGGCCCCCGCCGGGCAGGCCGCGAACCGAATAATTATTCGAGACGGGACCCGCCGTGCTCTCGACGAAGACGCCGGGAACCAGCTCCAGCACGTCGACCGTGCTGCGGGGCGCCTTCTGCTCGATCTGCGTCGCCGTGACCGGCGTCACATCGACCGAAGCGTTCAGCAAAGTTCGCTGCGACGTCGAGCCGGTCACCACGACGGTGTCGAGGGTGGTGGCAGGGCTGTCGGCCACGGCGGAGGCGGCTTGATTCTGCGATGGAATTTGCGCTTGATCCTGCAACGGAGTTTGCGCCTGATTCTGCGACGGGGCTTGCGTCTGAGAACTCTCGACATTCGCGGGCGGGGGATCGGCTGCATGCGCGCGGCAGAGCGGAAGAAGGGGCACCGCCGCAGTCACCGACAGCGCAGCCAGTATGCTCAGGCGGAGTCTGTCGTTGGTCTCTGGCACTGATCACTCTCCCCCAATAAACCTGCCTTGTGCGGAACATCGTCCTGTCGGGATCTTAAGCCGCGACGAAAGGACTCAGCGCGACAGCAAAGCGCGCAAGATGCCGTAGTGATTTTCCTACGCGCGTCGCGCTCCCGCGACAGGCTGCGTTGAGCAGTCGGCGCCCGAGGCGCTTCCCGTGTAAAATTTACGGATGAGGCCGCAGATCGAAGCGCTACGGGAACATGGGTACGTCGTCGTACCTCGGCTGGTTCCTGGAGCCGCGTTGAGCCGGCTCAACGACACCGCGCGGGCGCAATTGCGCGCACGCGCGAGCCCGCTCGAATTGGAGGCCGATCTACGATATCCCGGAGCCCCGAAGTCTCGTGCCGAGGCCGGGGGTCGCACGGTGCGCAGGCTCCTGGACGCATACGCCCGGGATGCGCTGTTCGCGGAGTGGGCTGTCGCGGGCGCCGTGCGCGAATGGATGGAATCGTATTTCGGGGAGCGAGTGCTGATGTCGCGCGCCCATCACAATTGCCTGATGACCAAGCACCCCGAGTACGGCAGCATGACCGGCTGGCACCGCGATATCCGCTACTGGTCGTTCGAGCGCGAAGATCTGGTATCCGTGTGGTTCGCGCTCGGGGAGGAGAGCGTCGACAACGGCGCCCTCTGGCTGGTGCCGGGCTCTCACAAGATGACGTTCGAGGCCGATCGATTCGACCAGGCGAAATTCTTTCGAGCCGATCACGAGGCCAACCGCGAGATCATCCGAAGTGCCGTGTCGCCGCGCCTCGCGGCGGGCGACGCGCTATTCTTCCACTGCAATACGCTGCATTCGGCGGGCAAGAATCTCAGTGACGCGGTGAAATTCTCGCTGGTCTACACCTATCACGGCCGCAGCAATGCGCCGCGGCCGGGAACGAGGTCGGCGTCGAAACCGGAGATCGACCTATGAGAGGCAGACCGGTGAGCGGGCTCGGAAACGAAAACGCCGCTGCGCGAAGTTCTCGGCAGCGGCGTAACTCGAGGCCGATCGGCGATCAGCGAGCCCAGTGGCCCTCACGCATGCGCCAGCCGCCGCCCGCGCGCACCCAGGCATGCGGTACCCAGTGATATCCCGGGCGGCCCGGACCCCAGTGTCCCCCGACCCAGACGTGCCGTCCGCCGACCCAGTTCCAGTAACCGCCGAACCATACGTAGCCGGGAGCCGGTGCGACGCCGACCACTTCGACCTGCGGCGCAGGCGGAGCGACCGTGACGACCCCGCCCCCATAATAGCCCGGGGCAGGCGCGACTATGCAGCCGCCGAGAAGGGTGCCGGATAGAACGGCAATCCCTGCGAGAGTCTTAATTCCGCTTGATGATTTCATGCATTCTCCGTTTCACAGCAATGGTCCTACACCCATTAACGCACAGCCCCCGCATCCGATGACGTGGACGCCGGCACAGTGTGCAAGGCGATGCCATCGCGACGGCGCTTTTGGCGGGTGTGCCTATTTGGGCGGCGGTGCCATGATGCAAAGCGTCCGCGCCGCCTCGCGGGTCGAGGGATTGCGGTAGATGTGCGGCGTTCGAGGATCGAACGTGATCGAATCGCCGGTGCGCAGCGTATGGGTCTCGTTCCGGATCGTGATTTCCAGCGTTCCGGCGAGCACCACGATGATCTCCTCGTCCGAATCCATGCTGTGAGGCTCCGAGCCAGACCGGCCTCCGGGCTTGAACTCCGCGTGCGCCACCATCAAGCGGTGCGCGTTACGCGCAGACAAGAGCGACAATCCGATTCCTTGTCCGCCGTAAGGGATGCTCTGGCGCTCGTTTCGCCGCACGACCTGCGGGAGCGAGCTCCTGAACAGCGAGGATACCGAGAGCGATAGGGCGTCGCGGAGCCGCAGGAGCGTGGCCACCGACGGCGCCGCGCGGTCCCGTTCGACCTCGCTCAGGAAACCCTTGGTGATTCCGGCGCGCCCGGCGACCTCCTGCAGAGTCAGATTGAGCCTGCGGCGCTGCTCTCTGAGCATGGCGCCGACCAATGTGGTCTCCTGGCGGCCCGTTGGCGGCGCCGAACGGTTCTTGCTGAGGGCCGGCAGCGTCTCCTGTGCCCGGGTGCGGGCTCGCGCCGGCAACGGCGCGGGAATCCTGGTCGGCTGTCCGCGGCCGGTCGTGGTTCTGCTCAAGATTGGTTCACCGATGGTTCTGAAAATCCTATGTCCGGGATTCTATCGCGGCCGGCCGCACTTTTCTTGACGGTAAACAAAGTTTGCTATATGTATACAAATGTTCGATGCGGGTTACGGTGTCGATCTGATGTTCGAGGGAGTACGACAATCAAAACGCTACTCGTGATTTCGGGCCTTGCCGCGACGCTGATCGCCGCCTCGATGAGCGGCCGTGCCTTCGCCGCCGGCGGCGCCGACGCTTCCGGAACCCTGGAGGAGATCGTGGTGACGGCGGAGAAGCGCAACTCCACCGTTCAGGAGACGCCGATCAGCATGACGGCGATCAGCGGCGAGCAGTTGATGCGGCAAGGCACCCAGACCATAGAGCAACTGGTCGGCAACGTGCCCGGCGTGTCCATGCGTACGGCAGGCCCGGGCCAGACGGAATACGAGATCCGGGGCCTCGCTTCGTCGGGCGGTTCGACCGCGACGGTGGGCTTCTACATCGACGATACGATTCTGTCGGCCTCCGGCGCGTCGCAAATGGGCCGCACCGTGATCGATCCGGATCTGTTCGACCTCAATCACGTCGAGGTGTTGCGCGGTCCCCAAGGCACGCTGTACGGCGCGGGTTCCATGGGCGGGACCATCAAGCTGGTCACCAATCAGCCGGAACTCGGCAAGCTCGACGGCGCCGCGCAGGTCAATGCCTCGGAGACCGCCTCGGGCGGCGGCACCAACGGCGGCGGCAATTTGATGCTCAATATGCCGATCGGCGACATCTCGGCGTTGCGCGTGGTGCTGACCGACAAGTACATCAGCGGATGGATACCGCGCAAAGTCGTGGCGGATTTTCCGTTTCCGACCGGTTTCGGAACCTGCAACTCCTCCTACTATCACTGCGACCGCGGCGATCTCGCGGATGCGGCCGTGACTCAGACCATTTCGGGCGCGAACATCGAGCGATTCGCCGCCGCGCGCGCGAGCCTCCTGGTGCAGCCGACCGATGCGCTGAAAGTCACGACCACCTTGATGTACCAGCGCCTCGACGCCGACGGCTACAACCAATATCAGGATCCTCCCGGCGCCGCCGGCGGATACGCAATCTATCAGCCGTACGACATCCAGGAGCCGTATTACGACTCCTTCAAGCTGGCGAGCGTGGTGATCAAGTACGGTTGGGACTTCGCGGAGCTCACCTCGGCGACCTCCTATTGGAGGCGCGATTCGGTGCAGTCCCAGGACTCCACCGAGGGGGTGCAGAACGTATTCAACTTGACCCAGTTCGTCCCGAACCTGTTCATCGAGATGGATCCGACCACCCAGTTCAGCGAGGAGTTGCGCCTGACTTCGAGCGGTAGCGGTCCGTTTCAATGGGTGGGAGGCTTGTTCTTCACGGACCTGCATTCCGGGTATTCGACCATCAACCAGAATCCCGCGTTTGCGCAGGCGACCTCGTGCTTCACGCCCTATCAGGGGAACCATTGTCCGCCCGGCGACACCTATAGCCCGACCAACGGAGGGCCCTCGGCCAATCCGGACGGCATTCTCTACAACGTGAACAATCCGAATACCATCAAGCAGGAAGCCGTCTTCGGAGAAGCCTCCTACAAGATCGCCTCCGACTGGAAGCTCACCGCGGGTTTGCGCTTCTTCAAGTTCGACGTGTCAAACACCGATGATGCGGTGGGCGCCGGAACCGCGAGTGGAAACGACACGGCGACGCTCGGCAGCGCGCATGGCAGCGGCTCCGGCGTGCTGCCCAAGTTGAATCTCTCGTACATGCCGACCTCGGATCTGACCATTTACGGCACCGTCGCGAAAGGGGCGCGGCCGGGCGGCGTCAACATTCCGATTCCGCTGTCGACCAGTTCTTATTATTACTGCGGTCCGGGAAGCGGCTCGTCGTATCTCACCGAGCAGCAGAGTTACTTCCATCCCGACAGCACGTGGAGCTTCGAGCTCGGCGAGAAGGCGCGTTTCGCGGACCGCCGCATCACGTTGAACGCGGACATTTATTACGTCAAGTGGATCGACATCCAGCAGGAGTTCACGCTCACCTGCGGATATTCCTTCTTCACCAACGCCGGGGATGCCAAGTCCTACGGTCCGGAGCTCGAGCTATCCGCCAAGCTGACCGACAATCTGACGGCCGACCTGTCCGGCGCCTATACGCAGGCCTTCATCAACGCCCCGGCGTCGATCCCGGGCTTGACCATCGCTCCGGGTACGCGCATCGACAATGTGCCGCGTTATACCGGGAGCCTCGCCTTCGATTACCAGCGGGATCTTGCCGGCGGCTATCAGGGCATCGCGCGTCTCAGCGGCTCCTACGTGGGCCCGACCAACGATGTCGGTTACTACCATGAGGTTTTGCCCAGCTATGGGCTGGTCGACGGCCGCGTGGGACTCGCGAAGAACGCGTGGTCCGCGTACTTGTTCGGCACCAACCTCGGGAACAAGCGCGCGGCGCTGACCATCGACAACACCATCTTCGCCTGGCAGCAGCCCGATTTGACGCGCGTAACCACCAATCAACCGCGCACTATCGGCCTCGAATACGAGACGAAATTCTGATATGGCCGGAGCCCGGTTCACGCCGGTGCCGCGCGATCGCTACGCGCGCGGCGCGGCGAGCACCTGCACCCAGTACAGGCCGTGCTTCACGGCGCGGCCTTGCGCGTAGGCGATGCCCATCTCGGCGAAACGCGGGTCCATGATGTTCTCGCAATGACCGGGGCTTTCGAGCCAGCCCTTCACGGCTTCATCGGCCGATTTCACCCCGTAAGCGATGTTCTCGCCCACCAGCGTCTCGCGGTACCCGACCGCGCGCACCCGGTCGGCCGGCGAGTGACCGGCAAGATCTTCGTGCTCGAAATAATCGTGTTCGGCCATGTCGTTCGCGTGTCCGAGCGCGACGCCGTCCAGCGTGCCCGAGAGCCTGACCGGCGGGGCGGGGGCGAACCAGCGCGTTCCGCAGCGGGCTCCGCGCGCCCGCGCCTGGTTGACGAGATCGAGCGTGCGGGAAGCGAGCACGGGTGCCTCGCGGCGGGAAGGCACGACGTAAGGCGAGGCGAGCACGATCCATGTGTCCCTGCCGCGATGGTAAATGCCGATGTCGCGCAGGCTCCGGTTGGTGATGGTGGTGCAATTCGACCGTCTCAAGATCTCGATCGTCGAGGAGGACGGACCGGAGAGATGTACGCCGGCGGCTGTCTCTGTCCGATAGCCGCTGCCCTCCGTCGCCGCGGCCAGCGTTCGGCCGGACGCCCAGAGCGTGGCGGCCCGGTCCAGCGACGCCTCGTGATTGAGCGGCCGCACCGCGGGAACAAGTCCGCCGCAGCCTCCTTCGCGAAGCAACCGCACGGCATCGAGCGTCTCATCGCCCGGGTTCGCGGCCGCCGAGATCGCGCTCGCCGAAATCGAGGCTGCCGTGAGCCCGGCGGTCGCAGTGAAGAAAACGCCGAACCACAGGCCGGCGGCAACGCGCTTCATCGGCAGAGTTCTCCCAAGCCAGATTCCCGTATCGCCCAGTTGCGACTACCCGAAGCAACGCGCATGGCGCGCCTCGGATGACCGCCCGAGGCGGTAGCGCGTCACAGAATCCGCGTGCCGCGATGCGAGGGACGGCCGCTTCAGGCCAGGCTCTCGATGAGATCGCATGCCCGTGCGAGGGCTGCATTCGGGTCGAGGCGAGCCGAGAATTCTCGTGTTCGGGCAGCCATGCGCCGGTCGCCCAGGAGTGCGCGAATCTCGGCGGCGGCCCGCACCGCGCGATACCGGGTGCGCGGAAGCGATCGCCCCAGGCCGAGCCTGGCGATGCGCCAGCCGTTGTCGAACTGATCGTGAGCGCTCGGCACGACCAGGTGGGGAATGCCGCTCTTGACCGCCTGTGCGAGCGTCCCGATGCCGCCGTGATACACGATCAACGCGGCGCGCGGCAGCACGTCGCTGAAGGGCAGATAGCCGAACCCTTCGATCCCCGGCGGCAGCGAGGCGGGCAATTGCCCGGGGAAATTCGTGATCAGCATGGCACGAAGGCCGAGACCGTGAACGGCGGCGATCGACTCGATGAAATAGTCCTGCATGGTGGCGGCGGCCGAGCCCGGAGTCACGATCACCGGCGGCTCTCCGGCGTCGAGGAAATCCCGCGCCGCGTCGGGCAGGCGAGCTTGCGCCGACGGCGCATCGCTTGCGCCATCCCACAGGGGAAATCCCACGAGGTGCACGTTCGGCGGCCAGTCCCTTTGGGGCGGAGCAAACCAATCCGGGAAGAATCCGATCACGCATTGCGGTGAGTGGATCCAGCCCGCAAGCACTCGCGCGACGGGCGGCAGGGCCAGCGTCGAGCGAAAATCATTCAGCGGCCGCTGCAGGAGCCGGTCGATCGCCGCCCAGTCGATGAAGCGAAACAGGGCCCGCTTGAGCCACATCGGCTGCGAGGACGAGATGCGCAGCTTCCCGAACATGCCGTGATCGACGAGGCTCCGGATCACCGTGGGTTGAAGATGGACGGTCGCGGTCGGCAAGCCCAATTTTTCCTGAGCAATCCGCGCACCGAAGGCGATGCTCGAGGCGGCGACGACGGTGTCCCCCTCGGCGCGGCTCTCGATGATGCGGAAAATCGCCGAGATCGAGGGAATGATCACGCGCCTCGCGACCACCTCGAATCCCCTGTTCGGGTGCCACAGGTCCGGATCGGCGATGGCGCTCTCTACGTCCGCGACGGTTCCGACCGGTAGAAAGCCCAATCCTTGCGCTTCGATGCTCTCCTGAAAGAACGGACTGGTGATGAGGGTCGCGCGGTGTCCCCGCGCGCGCAGCGCGCGGCCCAGCGCGATGAAAGGGTGCACGTCCCCGGCGCTGCCGAGAGTGGGCAGCAGGACATTCAAGCGGCGCGCCGGGCTCACGCGGCGCTGGACGAGTTCGATTCAGCTCGCGCCGCGAGCGCCGGAGTTCTCCAGCCGCTGCGTATGCCCCAGAAGAAAAAACACAGCGACACGAGCACCACGCATAACTGGTCCCAGCCGTAAGCGATGTACCCTCGCCCCTCGAACTCCTTGCTGCCCGCCCAGGAGAGCGCGACGATCGCGGCGAGGTAGGCGATCAACCACCAGGCGCCCTTGAGATGTCTGCCGAAATCCTGCCACTTCCCCTGGGCCTGAGAGTAAAGGTAGATCGGCATGGGCAGGATGAGGAGCAGCATGATCTCGCCGGTGTGCGGCCAGCGCGCCCAGTACAGCATGAGCGTCGCGAGGACGAACGCCAGAGGCGCCAGGATCGACAGCCCGGGCATGCGCAGCGGGCGATGCAAGTCGGGCGCGGTACGCCGCAAGACGGCGACGCTCACCGGCACCACGAGATAGGTGATGATGGTGGCGACCGAGATGACTTCCGCGAGCTTCCCCCAGCCGCGGAAGAAGAACAGGAACAGGAACGCCACCATCAGGTTGAACCACATCGCGGGCCGCGGAATGCCGAAGCGGTGGTGCACGCGGCCGAAGATCCGCGGCAGCGAGCCGCTGCGCTCCATGGCATAGATCATCCGGGCCGTCGTTGCGGTGTAGGTGGTCCCGGTTCCGCTCGGGCTGACGAACGCATCGGCATACAAGAGCAGCGCGAGCCAGTTGAGATTCAACGCAAGGGCGAGCTGCGCGAACGGGGAACTGTACTCGAGCGCCGACCAGCCCTCGTGCAGATGATCGGGGGCGACCGCACCCAGGAATGCGATCTGCAGCAAGAGGTATACCACGGTGCTGATCGCCAGCGATCCGAAGATCGCGAGGGGGATGCTGCGCCCCGGATTTCGCGCCTCTCCGGCCAGGTTCACCGGGCTCTGGAATCCGTTGTAGCTGAACACGATGCCTGAGGTCGCCACCGCGGTCAGAATGGAGGCGAGATTGCCGGCGTACGCACCGCCATGCAGGCCCACATGGAAGTTCGCGGCATGGAAGCCGGTGCACATCATGGCGATGGCGGTGGCGGCCGGAACGATGAGCTTGAAGAAGGTGATGGCGCTGTTGGTGCCGGCAAAGACTTTCACGCTCCAGAAATTGACCAGGAAATACACGACCACCAGCACCGCGCAGATCCATAGTCCCGGCACCGACAATTCTCCGTGACCCTGCGCCGCGTGTACGTACAGTCCCTGCGCCCAGCTCCAGGGCCAGGAACTCATGTATTGAACCGACGCCTCGGCCTCCACCGGGATGACCGACGCGATGGCGATCCACGCGGCCCACCCGGCGACGAATCCGACCAGGGATCCGTGCGAATAATATCCGTAGCGCACCGCGCCTCCGGATTCCGGAAACATGGCGCCGAGCTCGGCATAGGTGACCGCCACGAAGGTGATGATCGCGGCACCGATGATCCACGCCCAAAAGGCGCCGGGACCCGCCAGTTGGGCGGCCCGCCACGCACCGAACAGCCAGCCGGAGCCGATGATCGATCCCAGACCGGTGAACATCAGCGCGACCGCACCTACCTCTCGCCGAATGGCTTTTTCGTTGGACATCCCCAAGATTCTCCCGATTGATGGCCGTGCGCTCACCGCTCGCGCGGGGAGGGCGCACGCTCACAGCATACGACGTTTAGCCCGTCTTCGAACTAGTCGAGATCCCCGGCCAGGGCGGCGCGCACCGTATCGGGCAGGGGAGTTAGCGAGTGCCGATAGTGCTCATGATCGACCCCGATGCTCAAGGTCGCGCCGCTCTTCATGGCCTCGACCATCGAGGGGGTCAGCTCGAAGCGCAGGAAATGCACGGCGGAGGTCTTGTCCTCGTTCTCCCGTTCCAGATCCTCGTCGGCGATCGCAAACACACGCTCCATCTCGCTCACCCTCACCCAGCAGCGATCCTCGACGCCGATCAGGTTCTCGAGCGCCACCCGCCGCTCTTCCGGATCGGCAAACTCGAGCAGCAACGTCGCCTTCCAGTTGCTGCCGCTTGGGATCAGCGGGTTATACGCGTCGAGCTCGTCCTGGATCCCCGCGCTCTCGAAGATTCGCTCGGCCCGCAGCATCTCCAGGACCTGATAGCGGATCGTGGTCCGATCCTCGAAGCACCAGGTCATGTTGGGCCCGACCTGGACGTTGCGCTGCTGCTTGTGCGCGATAACCTCGTTGCGCAGGCGCGGACGCTCGATCGAATATTGCTCGAGGCTCATCAAATCGGTGCGGGATAGCTTTTCCATGGGTGTCAGAGTCCGTAGGCCATTTTAAGGAGCGTCAGGGGGTGCGTCGGCGGCCGCCCGTCGGGCAGCCCGCTCTCGATCTGGTGGCCCGCCATCGGGCAATCGCTGGCATAGAAGTCCACGCCGCTCGATTCGACCCGCTGGATGACGGGCTTGCCGATCTTCATGGACGTTTCCCGAAACTCGCGCTTCACGCCGTAGGTGCCGTCGTGACCGGAGCATCGCTCGATCGGCTGCACGGTGGTCTCGGGTACCAGCTGCAGAATGTCCCGCGTCTTGAGCCCGATGTTCTGAACGCGCAGGTGACAGGCGACGTGGTAGGCGATCTTTCCGAGCGGGCGCTTGAAGTCGGTGCGCAGGAGCCCTGCCTTGTGCCGCTGCGCCAGGTATTCGAACGGGTCGAACATGTGCTGCTTGATCCTGGCGATGTCGGGATCGTCCGGGAACATGAGGGGAAGCTCCTGCTTGAACATCAGCACGCAGGACGGAATCGGTGCCACGATGTCATAGCCGCGGTCGATCATCGCCATCAGCGGCGGCACGTTCGTGGCCTTGAGATCCGCGACTGCCTGAAGGTCGCCGAGCTCGAATTTCGGCATCCCGCAGCAGTTTTCGCGTTCGGCCAGGGCGACTTCGATGCCGTTGTGCTCGAAAATGGCCGCGAGATCCAGACCGATGCCCGGCTCGTTGCGATTGATGTAGCAGGTGGCGAACAAGGCCACTTTGCCGCGGGTAGCGCCCGCGATCGCCGGCACCGCAGCCGCGGGCGCCGCGGCCGCGCGGTGAGTCTGCTCGAGACGGCTGCGCAGCGTCTTGGAGTGATATTTCGGTATCGGCGCGTCCGGATGCACCCCCAGGGCGGCATCGAGCAGCTTGCGTCCGAGCGAGCTTGCATTGACCGCGTTGACGATTTCGCTGACCACCGGAATGCCGGCAATCTTGCCGACGGTGTCCGTCGAGCTCAACACTTTGTCGCGCCAGCGCGCGCCGCCGGCTCGATTCTTGACCGCCTTGGCGCGCAGCATCAAGTGCGGGAAGTCGACATTCCACGGGTGCGGCGGCACGTACGGACACTTGGTCATGTAGCACATGTCGCAGAGGTAACAGTGGTCGACCACCTTGGCGAAGTCCTTCCTGTCGACGCCCTCGAGCTCCCCGGTCTTGGACTCGTCGATGAGGTCGAACAGCGTCGGAAAGGAGTTGCAGAGGTTGAAACAGCGCCGGCAGCCGTGACAGATGTCGAAGACGCGCTCGAGCTCTTTCTCGACGGCGGCCGGATCGTAGAATTTGGGATCCTGCCAGCCGAGGGCGTGGCGCGTGGGCGCTTCGAGACTGCCCTCGCGGCCTTGCGGAATCGGTCCGTCGGACAAGCGAGTCTCCCAGATTTGAAGTGAGTGGGCTCCTGAACGGAGCCCACTCGGGTTGGCCCGGCGGGATTATACGGTGTTAAAGGTTGTCCAACGCCTTTTGGAAGCGGTTGGCATGGGAGCGCTCGGCCTTGGCCAGCGTCTCGAACCAGTCCGCTATCTCGTTGAAACCTTCCTCCCGGGCGCCCTTCGCCATACCGGGATACATGTCGGTGTACTCGTGCGTCTCGCCGGCGATGGCCGCCTTCAAATTCAGCGAGGTCGCGCCGATGGGCAAACCCGTGGCCGGATCGCCGCTCGCTTCCAGATACTCGAGATGGCCGTGGGCATGGCCCGTCTCGCCTTCGGCAGTCGAGCGAAACACCGCCGACACATCGTTGAAGCCTTCGACGTCCGCCTTGGCCGCGAAGTACAGATAGCGACGATTCGCCTGCGATTCGCCGGCGAAAGCGTCCTTCAGATTCTTTTCCGTCTTACTGCCTTTGAGATTCACGACTCACTCTCCTTCCGATTGATGGATTCGGAAACCAAATCCGGATGAAATCGTCTCGACGGTAGTCCCGGGGGCTCCGCGAAGTCAAATTGGTGCTCTCTATCGTCGAGATGCATGCCGTCTATCGCGATGCGTCGGACGGCGTCGGGCGATGCGTGGAGCGGGATACCGGGGTCGCCGCATCGAGGGAGCTCCAAGGGGAGTGATGGGTAGTTCGCCCGGGAGCAGGACGACTGTGGGGATCGCGTCACCTCCCGCCAAAGCTCCATCTCGATGCGGCGACTCAAGTATGCCCTCAACAGCCGGACCTTCTTAATCAGCCAAAGACGATGTCCCCTGTCGTCTTCCGCTGACGTGCGCCGCCGGTTCCGGTGCAGCGTTGCGAAACAACAACGCATGAAGGTGAAGGCTGTGGAGGTGTGACGGCTGCGAAGGCGAAGACTCCAAGGGAGGCAACGCCAAGACCTTGCCGCGCGAGTCTCGAGCGGATTCGCTATTCAAATCAGTCCGTTACGCCTGCGCCGCTCCTTGCCGGGGCGAGCACAGGCAGCGGGACCCTAGTGACTCGCCGGATGATGAGCCGCCCGGTGGTGATGCGCGTGATGACGATGATGCTTGTGATGAGGCGGCGCCGCAAAGCTTGCACTTGCAAACAGGAGTAGCGCTACCGTAATTCCGACGACCTTGCCCATGACTCGACCCTTGTCTTTGATGAATTGCGTTCGGGGCGCCTAGCATAGCCTTGTGCAGCCCGCGGAGCGAGTCGAGCCGCGGCGATTCGATCCGCGCTTCCTGGACATTCGTTCAGCCGCATCTTTCTCGCAACAACGAGTACATTGACAAAGGAACCGAACGCGTTTCTTATAAGCTCGTATAACAACACTGGGGATGACACAGGGTGCACGGTTGAATATTGCTCCAGAGCCCCTTGGGTCGGCCGACATGGCAATCGCGCATGCGAAACGGCTCCTAGAGAAGAATCCCGACCTCGCCGCGGAACAGGCGCGGGAAATTCTGAACGCCGATCCTGTGCACCCTGCCGCCCGTCTCATCTTGGGCGCTGCCCAACGCCGCAGCGGACGCGCCCGCCAGGCGCTGGACGTGCTCGAACCACTGGGTCGCGAGCTGCCGCATGCCGCGCCGGTGTATTTGGAGCTCGGAGTGGCGCGCGCCGAAGCAGGTCATTTGCCGGAGGCCATCGCTGCCCTTCGCCGAGCCGTGCAGCTTCAGCCCGGGTCGGCCGACGGATGGCGATTCCTGGCGGACTATCTGGAGGCCGCCGGCGACCCGGCCGGCGCCGGGAATGCGAGAGTGAAATACGTTGCGGCGGCCGCGCATGACCCGCGCTTGAAGGAAGCGGCGGCGGCGTTGATGCGTAACGATTTGCCGCTGGCGGACCGCCGGCTGCGCGCTCACCTGGGCGTCTATCCGACCGACGTGGCGGCGTTGCGCATGCTCGCCGAGGTGGCGGGGCGGTTACGCAACTATGCGGAGGCTCAAGAACTGCTGGAACGTTGCCTGGATCTCGCTCCGGAGTTCGATGCCGCACGCCAGAATTATGCGGGGGTGCTCAACCGGCAGGCCAAGCCGGCGGCGGCGTTGCCCCACGCAGAGCGGCTGCTGGCCAAGGATGCCGGCAATCCCGGCTACCTGAACCTCAAGGCGGCCATACTCGCGAATCTCGGTGATTACCAAGGATCGATCGACCACTACAGCAAGGTGCTGCGCGACCATCCGCGGCAGCCAAAGGTGTGGATGAGCCTCGCTCACGCGTTGAAGACGGCGCGCCGGCTCGATGAGAGCGTGACCGCCTATCGGCGCGCCGTCGAGATGGAGCCGACGCTCGGCGAGGCTTATTGGAGCCTCGCCAACTTGAAGACCTTTCGATTCTCGGCGCAGGATGCCCGCGCCATGCAGTCGGCGCTCGATCGCACCGATCTCGGCGAGGAGGATCGGCTGCATTTCGAGTTCGCCCTCGGCAAGGCGCTCGAGGACGAGGGGTCGTACGAGAGCTCATTCGCTCATTACGCCGCCGGCAACGCGCAGCACCGGCGTCATCATCCCTACAGCGCGGACGAGAACGGCCGCTTCGTGAGCCGCTCCAAGCGGGAATTCACCGCGGAATTCTTTTCCGCCCGCGAGGCCTCAGGCGTCCCTCCGGCTTCGCCCGTACCGATATTCATCGTGGGCCTGCCGCGTGCCGGCTCGACCTTGATCGAACAGATCCTCGCCAGTCACTCCATGGTAGAGGGGACGATCGAGCTGCCCGATATTCCGCAGATCGCTCGCGAGCTGATCGGGCGCGACGAGGGCGCGCACGAGAACGCGCACGAAGAACGCTTCCTCGAGGCTCTCGCCGCGCTCACGCCGCCGCAGCTCGCCGAGCTGGGCGAGCGCTACCTTGCCTCGACCCGGGTGCATCGCACGCGCGGCGCGCCTTACTTCATAGACAAGATGCCGAACAATTTTCTCTACGTCGGCCTGATCCGGCTGATCCTGCCGAACGCCAAGATCATCGACGCCCGCCGCCACCCGCTCGGTTGTTGCTTCTCGGCGTTCAAGCAGCATTTCTCGCGCGGCCAGAGCTTCACGTACGACCTTGGGGACCTTGGCCGCTACTACGCCGACTACGTGGACCTGATGGCGCACATCGACGAGGTGCTCCCGGACCGCGTGCATCGGGTGTTATACGAGAGCATGGTGAAGGACACCGAATCCGAGGTGCGCCGGCTGCTCGATTACTGCGGGCTGCCGTTCGAGGAGCAATGTCTCAAATTTTATGACAATGAGCGGCCGGTACGCACCGCGAGCTCGGAGCAGGTACGCCGTCCCATATTCACCGAGGGCCTGGAGCACTGGCGCCATTACGAGCCCTGGCTCGGGCCGCTGAAGCAGGCGCTCGGCGAGGCGCTCACGCGCTATCCGCATTGAATCACGTCGATCGATCGAACAAAACCACGGGAGCAAGGGAAACATCATGACTCGCAGCCGATTCAGATTCAGACACCGCCGCACGGTCGATGCCGGCCGCTCGATCAACCTGCCGCGCTCCGCGTTTCGTCGGTTGCCGCTGGCCTCCGCGATTTCCGCCGTGCTCGCCGGCGGGGTGCCGATCGTCCACGCTCAGGGTCCGCAGCCGCAGGAGCAGCAGGCGACGGACACTCTGCAGGAAGTCACCGTCACCGCGCAGAAGGTCACGGAGAATCTCCAGAACGTGCCCGTGAGCATCGAGACGCTCAGCACCCAGAAGCTCGAGCAGCTCAACATCTCGAACCTCGACGACTACGTCCAGAATCTGCCGGGCCTCACGACCATCAAGAGCATCGGCCAGGGCGGAAACGGCGTCGGCACGTCGCATGTCTACATGCGCGGCATCAACAGCGGCCAGGACGGCAACCACTCCGGCTCCCAGCCCACCGTCGGCACGTACTTCGACGAGCAGCCGGTGACCACCATCGACGGCACGGTGGACATGCACATCTATGATATCGCGCGCATCGAGGTGCTGGAGGGGCCGCAGGGCACCCTGTACGGGGCGAGCTCCGAGGCGGGCACCGTCCGCATCATCTCCAACAAGCCGGATCCCACGAAATTCGAGGCGAGCTACGATGTGAGCGGCGACCAGATCACCAATGGCGGCGGCGCCGGCTGGAAGGCCGAGGGCTTCGTCAACATCCCCCTGACGCCCTGGGCCGCCGTGCGTATCGTCGGATGGGACGAGCACGATCCGGGCTATATCAGCAACGTCGCAGGCACGGATGTGAACGCGGGTATCGTCAACGGCAACCGGACCTTGCCGGCCTGGACCACCCTGACCGGCCAGACCCTGAGCAATGCCGGTTACCTGGAGAAGAACTACAACACGGTCGAATACCGGGGCGGACGAGCCGCGCTGAAGGTCGACCTGGGCGACAACTGGACGGTGACCCCGACGTTCATGGGTCAATCGACGGCGGCAAGCGGATTTTTCGGGTACGACCCGGCGGTCGGTCCGCTCGAGCTCGTGCACTCCGGGCCCGAGAACGATCAGGACTCCTTCACCCAGACGGCGCTCACCGTCGAGGGCAAGGTGAGCAACTTCGACATCACCTACGCGGGCGCCTGGTTCACGCGCAACCAGCATTCGATCGCGGACTACTCGGACTACTCTTACTGGTACGACAAGTACTACGGATCCGGAGCCTTCTGGACCAACAACGCAGGCACGCCGATCATGGGGCAGGAGTTCGTGATCGAGGACAACCACTACTCCAAGTGGAGCAACGAGCTGCGGGCGAGCAGCCCGCAAGACTATTTCATCAAGGGCACGGTGGGCCTGTTCGCCGAGCGCCAAGTGCATGAGATCTGGGAGGACTACGTCATGCCCGGCCTCGGCGGCAATCCCTACACCTACAACACGCAGGGCTTCGGCTCGGACTTCACCATACCAGGTCTCAACAACAACTCGATCTGGCTCACCGATCAGGAGCGCGTCGACCGGGACTATGCGGCATTCGCCCAGATTACCTGGGACATCGGCGCCGGATGGTCGCTCACCGGCGGGTTCCGGCAGTACCGCTACGACAACTCGCTGCAGGGATTCTACGGCTATGCGCTGGGCTACACCGGCCCCGGCGAGCACTCCGGCCAGGCGACCTGCGGTCCGCCCGGCCTCGGCGGGTCGCTGACGACTCAGTATCCGAACTATGCGCCGTTCCATTTCGCGCCCTGCACCGACTTGAATCTCACCACGGTCTCGGCCAACGGCCACACCGAGCTGCTGCGCCTCAGCTACAAGTTCGATCCGGATCACATGGTGTACGGCACGTTCTCCACCGGCTTTCGCCCCGGCGGCGTGAACCGGGTGTTCGACAAGAACATCGATGCCATCTATCCGCCCTATAAGTCGGACGAGCTCAAGAACTACGAGATCGGCTGGAAGACCCAGTGGTTCCATGAGCACCTGCGGTGGAACGGCGCCGTCTTCTGGGAGAACTGGAACAACTTCCAGTTCTCGTATCTCGGCCCGAACAGCGTGACCGTGGTGCAGAACGCAGCGTCCGCCGTCAGCAAGGGCGTCGAGTCCAACTTCGAGTGGCTGGTGGGCGGCGGCTTGACCATCTCCGGCAGTGCCACCTTCCTGGACGCATACCTCACCCGAAGCTTCTGCGGCACGACCACGCTCGAGTTCCCGACCAGCTGCCCGAACCAGCAGAGCGGCTCGGGGACATCGCCAATCTCCTTCGCCGACGGCACGATCGTGCAGGGACCCTATGCGCCCTCCGGCACGCGCCTGCCCGGCACGCCGAGGCTCAAGCTCAACCTGCTGGGACGATACAGCTTTCCGATCGCGGGTGACTGGACCGGATACAGCCAGGCGGAGG
>DASYAC010000207.1:0-6850 GCA_036501585.1 Steroidobacteraceae bacterium | reverse complement strand
CAGCACCGAGGGCGAGAGATGGTGATATATGTTGTGCGCATGGGCGACGTCGGGCCGAGTCAGGGCGAGGAGCTCGCGAGTTCGGCGGGCCGCCTCGACGGAATAGATCGCGGTGAGCGCCCGGGACACCTTGCCGAGCGGGGACCCCTCGCCGTCCTCAGCCGTGGCCTTCACGAAATATCGTGACCAGGGTGAGGGCAAATTTTGGGGATCCTGCATCGAGAATGGCACCACGTCCCAACCGGCCTCATCGAACAGACGGTTGTGCTCGAAATACACTGCCTCGGACCCCCCCCGCCGGTAATAATAGTTATTGATCGACAGCAATTGCGGCATAGTTAACTTAACCGAGCTTCCTGCGGTTCCCCTTCACCGGGCAGTACAAAGGCACAACCTACCGCAGAAAACCAGTGCATGCGTCACAGAACCGAGTTGCCATAACCACCCGGAGCTGTGACGTGCATCGAGTAATCATCATTTTAAGGCCCCGACGAGGCGGCATCTGATGGTTAGCCCCATGACTTGTGGCATATAGTGGCGGCTGGCAAGAGGTACGACGATGGATCTGACGGTCATCCCCACGTTTCGCTGCAATTCGCGTTGCCAGATGTGCTACATCTGGAAAAACCCCACCGAGCCGAAGCTCGAGGTCACGGCCGAGACCCTGTCGAAGCTGCCCGCCGGCTTCGACAATCTGAACCTGTCCGGGGGCGAGCCGACGCTGCGGCGGGATCTCGCGACGCTCGTCGACATCCTGTACCCGAAAGCCCGCATCATGGAGATCAGCTCGAACGGTCTGCACCCGGAAAAGCTGGTGCCCATCATCAAGAAGTACCCGAACATCAAGGTGCGGTTCAGCCTGGAGGGCAACGAGGCGACCAATAATCGCATCCGCGGCGAGGACGACGGATACGCGACCAAGGTCAAAGGGCTGCGGGCGCTCAAGGAAGCCGGCGGCACCGACCTGGGATTCGCGTTCGTGATCCAGGACGAGAACGTCGATCAGCTGGTCCGAACGTACGAATTTGCCCGATCCGCGGGGTTCGAGCTCGCCACCTCGACGCTGCACAATGCCTGGCAGTTCTACAAGAACGACAATTATTTCTACGACCGCGTGAAGGTCGCCCGGCAGGTCGAAGGGCTCATCACGGTCATGCTGAAGAGCGGCAAAGTGAAGAACTGGTTTCGCGGATACCTGAACCTCGGCCTGATCGAGAAGATCCTCGGTCATCCGCGCCTCATCCCCTGCGTTGCCGGCACCGGATTTGCCTTCATCGATCCCTGGTCCGACGTCTGGGCGTGCAACGTCCGGAGCGACCTGCCGATCGGCAATCTCGCCCGGGAGAGCTGGGAGACCATCATGGCGAGCGAGACCGCCAGGCAATCGATCGCCAAGGTACGCGCGTGCGAGCAGAACTGCTGGATGGTCACCACGGCCCGCACGGCGATGCGATCGGAGCTCATCCCCAGCGCTCCGAAGGCGGGGCCGCTGCTCTGGGTCCTCAAGAACAAGCTGAAGGTGACGCTCGGCCAAAAAATCGACTTCAATCGCTACATCGACTACAGCGACGTGAAGCCGACGCCGCAAGTGCCGCGGGTGTCCTATCTCGAGCACCGTGAGAAGGTCAAGCTGGTCAAAGGGCGCGACACGACCGACAAGCATTACCCCTTGAAGGTCTTCGAGAACACCTGACGAAGCCGGGGGATGATGAAACGCGATCCGTCACGATTGGCTGATCAGCAGTTCGACGTCCTCGTCATCGGCGGCGGGGCATTTGGCGCGGCGGCGGCGTGGGATGCGTCCCTTCGCGGACTCCGCGTCGGCTTGATCGATCAGGGCGACTTCGGCGGCGGCGCCTCCGCCGAGTGTTTCAAGATGGTTCACGGAGGCATCCGCTACTTGCAGCACGCCGATATTCGGCGCCTGCGTGCGTCCTGCGCGGAGCGGACCGCGCTCTTGCGCATTGCACCGCATCTCGTGAGCCCGCTGCCGATCTTGATCCCCACCTACGGCCGCGGCCGCAAAGGCAAGGCATTCCTGGCTGCCGGCATGCTGGCCTATGATCTATTGACGGCCAACAAGAACTCCGGGATCTCCGATCCGAGCCGGCGCATCGCGAGGACCCGGCGCCTGTCCCGCCATCAAACGCTCGAGCTCTTCCCGGAGCTCGAGGCGCCATCGCTGACCGGCGGCGCCGTGTTCGAGGACGGCCAGATGTACAACACGGCGCGCCTGGTCCTCGCGTTCGTCAAATCCGCGATGAGGCGGGGCGCCGTCGCCGCGAACTACACCCAGGCGCTCGAGTTCCTGTGGGACGGCAACCGCGTGCAGGGGGTGCGCGCCCGGGATCGCGAGGGCGGCGGTGACATCGACATTCGCGCCAAGCTGGTACTGAATGCGGCGGGGCCTTGGGCGGATTACCTGTTGCAGGATGCGGCGCATTTCGGCGCTCATCGGCGCGGGCACTTCTCGCGCGACGCCTGCTTCCTGGTGAACCGGAGGCCTCGCTCGGCCTACGCGCTGGCCGTGCCGGGCTCGAGCCGCGACCGGGACGCGGTCCTCAGCCGCGCGGCCCGGCATTTGTTCGCCGTCCCCTGGCGCGACTGCACCCTCATCGGCGTGTGGCATCGGCTGTTCGCCGAGCGGCCGGATCGGGCCGAGGTCGAGGAAGCCGAACTCGCGGCTTGGATGGCGGAAATGAACGCCTCCTATCCCGCGATGCGTCTCCGGCGAGAAGACGTGATCTATGCCAATTGCGGGTTGGTCCCGTTCGGCGATGACCGCAGCGCCGCCGGCGAGCTCAGCTTCGGCAAGGAGTCCCGATTCATCGATCACCGGCATCAGGGAATCGAGGGTCTGGTGACCCTGATCGGCATCCGCTACACCACGGCGCGCGGCGACTCGGCCAAGGGCCTCGATCTTCTGCTGCAGCAAATGCCGGGCGCGCCCGCCCGGGCGCCGACCGAGCGGGTTCCCCTGGCGGGCGGCGATATCGAGGATTTCGAGGAGCTGCGACGAGCGGCCGGGCGGGAAGTCGACTCGCAGATCTCGACACCCACCCTCGAGGCGTGGCTGCGCAATCACGGCACGGATTTCCGGTCGCTGGCACAGCTCGCCCGATCGCCGCCGCAGGCGCAGCCGATCGGCAACGCCGGCACGGTCATGGCCGAGGTGACCTATGCTACGCAGCACGAGATGGCGGTTCACCTGCAGGACGTCATCCTGCGGCGGACCAACCTGGGGTCGGGCGCTCACCCCGGAGAGGCCGCGCTCGCTCGAGCCGCGCGGGGCATGCAGCTCGAGGCGGGATGGACGGACGAGCGCCGTGAGGCCGAGATCGCGGATACCGAAAGCGTCCTGCGGCATCATCGGGCGGCGGTTCCGGGAGGGTCGGGATGAAGCTGTTGGTGACCGGAGGTACCGGATTCATCGGATCCCGACTGGCGCTCGAGGCGCGCAGCCGGGGGCTGACGGTGGTCGTGGCGGGTCAGCTGAATTCCGATGCCGAACGGGGTCGTGCACAGGACCTCGAGCGCGGCGGGATTCGCATCGAGCAAGGGCCGCTGCAGGATCCCTCCTACGCCCGGCACATCGTCCAGGACTGTGACATCGTCATTCACCTGGCGGCGGCGCAGCACGAAGCCAACGTCCCCGACGAGTATTTCTTCGACGTGAACGTCAATGGGACGCGCAGGCTGATCGAGGCTTGCGAGCAGGCCGGTGTGAAGCGCTTCGTCCATGGGAGCACGATCGGAATCTACGGCGAATCGAGCGGCGAGCCCTTGGACGAGAACAGCCCGCCGCGGCCCGTCAACGTGTATGGCCGCAGCAAACTGCAGGCCGAGGAGATGGTGAGATCCTACCGCGGTGCGCTCGCCTGGAGCATCGTGCGGATTTCCGAGACCTACGGTCCCGGCGATTTCCGCCTGCTGAAGCTGTTCCGCGCGGTGGACCGCGGCCGCTTCTTCATCATCGGTCCGGGATTGAACCGGCGCCAGCCGATCCACGTCGCCGATCTGGTGCGGGGGCTCCTCGTGGCCGCGACTCATCCGGCGGCGGTCGGCGAGACCTTCGTCATGGCCGGCGAGGGGACGCTGACCACGCGCGAGCTGGCTCGGGAGGTCGCCATCGCCCTGGGCCGCCCCGCGCCGCGCCGGCACGTACCGATGTGGCCATTTCTCGCCGCGGCGGTGGTGATGGAGCGAACCCTCGCGCCGCTCGGGATTCAACCGCCGCTGCACCGGCGGCGCCTGGATTTTTTCCGCAAGTCGTTCCTGTTCTCGACGGCGAAGGCGCGCGCCCGGCTCGGGTTCGTCCCCACGGTCTCCTTCGGCGCCGGGGCGCTCGAGACCGCGCGCTGGTATCGCGATGGCGGCTATCTGTAGACCTCCGCCATGAGAATTCTCTTCTGCAACTATGAATATCCTCCCCTCGGCGGGGGCGGCGGGGTCGTCATGGCGGCCCTGGCGCGCGAGCTGGCGCGCCGTCACGCCGTGACCGTGCTCACCTCCGGCGCACTCGGCTTGCCTGCCGAGAGCCGGGACGGCGGCGTCCGGGTCATCCGGGTGCCGGTCTTCTTCCGCCGCCAGGCGGCAGTCGCCAACCTGCCCTCCATGGCGGCTTACCTGCCCATGGCGGCCCTGCGCGGGCTGACCCTGCGCAAGGAGGGCGAATTCGAGGTGATCAACACCCATTTCGTCGTGCCGACCGGACCGGTGGGCGAGTTTCTCGCTTGGGCGTACCGGGTACCCAACGTGCTCTCGGTTCACGGCGGCGATCTCTATGATCCCAGCAAGGCGAGCTCGCCGCACCGTCACGCGTGGCTGCGGGCGCCGATCCGGCACCTTCTGAGACGTGCCGACGCCGTGGTGGGGCAGTCGCGCAATACCCTGCAGCATGTGACGGGGTTCTATGGCGTCGAGCGCGAGACCGAGCTGATTCCTCTCGGGATCGACCGGCCGCCCGCCGTCCGGCGCGCGACTCGCGCGGATTTCGGAATACCGGGGAACGCCTTCGTCGCCGTGACGGTGGGCCGGGTGGTGGCGCGCAAAGCGACCGTCCGGCTGGTGCAAGCCTTGCACCGCGCGCAACGCCCGAACGCGCATCTGATCATCGTCGGCGACGGTCCCGACGTGCCCGCCGTGCGCCAGGCGGCTGCCGAGGCCAACCTGCTCGACCGCGTCCACCTCGTCGGTCAAGTATCCGAAGAGCGCAAATACCAGGCGCTCGGAATCGCTGATATCTTTGTCTCGACCAGCCAGCACGAAGGGTTTGGCCTGGTGTTCCTGGAGGCGATGGCATTGGGCTTACCCGTCATTTGCTACGACCACGGGGGTCAGACCGATTTCCTGGCGAGCGGCGAGACCGGCTTCCTGGTGCCGTTGAACGACCTCGAGGCCTTTGCGCGAGCCGTGCAGGACCTGCATGATCAGCCGCTCCTCAGGCGCCGCATGGCGGACCACAACCTGCGGCTGGTGGAGGAGTATTTGATCGACCGGTGTGCCGCTCGCTACGAGCAGGTGTTCGACCATGCCATACGCCAAGCCGAGCCTCGCGCCGGCAGGCCTCGAACGGGAGAGAACTGATGTGCGGAATCGCGGGCATCGTCGGCAGGCTGGACCCCGAAGGCGCGGACATCGCCGCCATGCTGAAAGCGCTCGTGCACCGAGGGCCGGACGGCGAGGGCGTCCACAGCGACGGCACGGCCGCGCTCGGTCATCGCCGATTGTCCATCATCGACCTGGAAGGCGGCCGGCAGCCGCTGAGAAATGCCGAGGGAACCGTCTGGCTGGTGTGCAACGGCGAGATCTACAACTACCGGGAGCTGCGGGAGGGGCTCGAAGCGCGCGGCCACCGATTCGTGACCCACAGCGACTGCGAAGTCATCATCGGCCTGTACGAGGCCTACGGCGACCGGCTGCTGGATCATCTGCGCGGGATGTTCGCGTTCGCCCTGTGGGACTCGCGCACCCAACGACTGCTCGCCGCCCGCGATCATCTGGGACAGAAACCGTTTTTCTACGTCGCCCAGCCGGACCGTTTCGCCTTTGCATCGGAGATCAAATCCCTGCTGGCTCTCGATCCCGCGCTGCGGCGGATGAATCTGGCCGCCCTGGATCAGTATCTGGCGCTGCGGATCATCGCACCCCCCCTCACCATGTACGAGGGCGTGCGCAAGCTCCCGCCCGGACACTTGCTGGTGCTCGAGCGTGGCCGAGCGCCGGTGACGCGGCCCTACTGGGACCTCGAGTCCGAGCCGAAGATCGTGCGCAGCGAGGAGGCGCTCATCGATGAGCTCGAGGAACAGATCGTCGAGTCGCTGCGGCTGCACATGGTCAGCGACGTCCCCGTGGGCGCGTTCTTGAGCGGCGGCCTCGACTCGAGCCTCCTCGTGGCCATGCTGGTGAAGCGGCTCGGCGTCCACGGGCTTCCCACCTTTACCGTGGGCCTCCCCTACAAGCAGTTCGACGAAGCGCCGCATGCACGTCTGGTGGCCGAGCGCTACGGCACCGAGCATCATGAGCTGACCATACGGCCCAGCCTCAAGCACATTCTTCCGGATCTCGTCTGGCACCTGGACGAGCCTTCCGATCCCCTGTCGCTGTGTGCCTATGCCGTGGCCGAGTTCGCCCGAAAGACGGTCAAGGTGGTGATCGGCGGCGACGGCGGCGACGAGCTGTTCGGCGGGTACGATCGCTATTACGGCAACCTCTACGCCGGATACTACGGGAGGCTGCCCGAGTCTCTGCGGCGCGGCGTGCTGGGCCCGGCCTTGAGTTTGCTTCCCGCATCGGGCTGGTACAAGAGCGTCGGCCATCAGCTGCGCTGGCTCCATCGCCTGTCCTTTCT
>DASYAC010000206.1:0-1586 GCA_036501585.1 Steroidobacteraceae bacterium | reverse complement strand
GCATCGCAGATACACATCCGACAGGAACTGCATTTCGACATGCTCGAAACCGTTGCCGCCGCAACCGGGACATCGGCCGTTGCCGGAGTTGAAGCTGAAAGTGCCCGCGGTGTATTTGCGCGCGCGCGCCTCCGGGAGCTTCGCAAACAGCTCACGGATCGCATCGAAGGCGCCGACGTAGCTCGCCGGATTGGAGCGCGTGGTGCGGCCGATGCTCGATTGATCGACCATCACCACGTCGCCGATCAGCTGAGCGCCCACGATCCCCCGGTGAGCGCCGGCATTCTCCGTAGGCTTGCCGAAGATGCGCCTCAAGGCGGGAAAGAGAATGTCGTGCACCAGCGTGGACTTGCCGGAGCCGCTCACGCCCGTGACGCACACCAGGCGATTGAGCGGAACGTCCACGTCGATGCGCTTGAGGTTGTGCTCCTCGGCGCCTTCGATGCGCAACGTTGCCGGCGAGGCGGAGGCGGACGGGGCCGGACGCGCGGCGGCGGGCGGTATCTCGACCCGCCGGCGGTGAAGCAGATAATCGGCCGTCAACGAGCCCTTCGCCTTCGCAAGCGCGCCGGGCCTGCCTTGAAACACGATCTCCCCGCCATGCTCGCCCGGACCCGGCCCGATGTCGATCAGGCGGTCGGCCGCTTGCATCACCTTGGGGTCGTGCTCCACCACGATCAGCGTGTTGCCGGCATCGCGCAGCCTTTGCATCACGCCGACGATGCGGCCGACATCGCGCGCGTGAAGGCCGATGGAGGGCTCGTCGAGGACGAACAAGGTGTTCACGAGCGAGGTGCCGAGCGCCGTGGTGAGATTGATCCTCTGCACCTCGCCTCCCGACAGGGTGCGCGACTGACGGTCGAGATTGAGATATCCGAGTCCGACATCGGTCAGATACTTGAGCCGCGTACGGATCTCGTTCAGCAGGAGATCGGCGGCTTCGTCGAGAGGCGGCGGCAAGGAGAGCCCGGCGAAGAAGCGCAGATTGCCATCGATGGGAGCGAGCATCAGGTCGCGGATGTCGATGCCGGGCGATCCGGGTGAGCCGATCCGCCACAAGAGCGCGTCGGGCTTCAGCCGCGCGCCCCGGCAAGTCGTGCATTCGGTGTACGAGCGGTATCGCGACAGCAATACCCGAATGTGCATTTTATACGCCTTGGTCTCGAGCCAGGCGAAGAAGCGTCTGACGCCGTACCAGACGCTCTTGGTCCATTCGCCTTCCCCGTCCAGGACCCAGGCACGTTCGGCGTCTCTGAGATCGCGCCAGGGTGTATCGAGCGGAATCCCGCGTTTTCGGGCGAATTTGACCAGATCCGCCTGACACTCTTTGTAGGATTCCGTCTGCCAGGGCTTGATCGCGCCTTCGCGGAGCGACAGCGCCGTATTGGGAATGACCAAGCCGTAGTCGACGCCGATCATTCGTCCGAATCCACGGCAGGTCTCACAGGCGCCGATGGGCGAATTGAAACTGAAGGTGCTCGGGCTCGGGTCCTTGTAGGTGATGTCGCAGTCCGGGCAATGCAGCTCGGTCGAGAAACGCCAGGGTGCGCCGGCCGCTCCGTCCTCGCTCTGCGGATAGACGTCGA
>DASYAC010000205.1:0-5536 GCA_036501585.1 Steroidobacteraceae bacterium | reverse complement strand
GCCCTGTTCGAGAATCCGGTGAATCCGCACGTCCGCGTGACCGTTGCTGGCAGACGCGCCGATGAATTCGGCTATGCGAATGCCGACATCCTCCGGCTTCGCGCCGGCAACCGCGATCGGCTGCCATCCAGCTCCGGAGAGGAGCGCGCTTTTCGCGCCGTCTATCAGCGGACGAGCGGGCGCGGCGAGCTCCGCTGTGCCGGCTGCACAGTCGAGCTGGTCGAGAACGCGCAGCAGCTCGGTCTCGTCCAGGGTCAGAGCCGCCTGCTGCGGCCGACTCATCCGCAGGAGCATTTGCTGCATCGAGTCGAGGCGCGTGGAAACGCCTTGAAGAACCTCCCCGCTTCGGTCGGAGGCAAGGCTCAGACGGCGCAAGCCACGTTGCAGCTTCTGAAACTCCTCCCCGGCATCGAGCTCCGATTCCGGCGGAGCCGCTGAAGAATCATCCGGCTCGTGGACATCCCGCTCCCGAGCCCCGAACACACGGCGCAAGGGTTCAAACAGCGAGAGGAGCCAGCGGATCGGGGACACGGTGCGGACGTTCCTTCGCGGTGAAGCGATTCATGGGATGGGGACGGCCGAGATTATAAGTGAGCCGTCAGGCATGCGCGCCTTTTTTGGCCGCGCATGTCAAACAGCCGCACTCAGCTCCGATATTCGGACTCCGCTTCCCGGAATCCGCTTTTCGGATTTACTGAATATTCTTATAGGACATATACTTAGATGCATGATGGTGACGCAGCCGTGACGGTATCTACGGGCATGGCGAAACGCCGGGCAGGGGCCTCTGGCAGAAGGTCACCACCCGACGCATGCCGTGCGTTCGAACCGGCCTATCGCCCGGTCACTCCGACTTTATCGCATGCCCTCCAAACTGGTTGCGCATGGCGGCAAGCAGCTTGTTCGAGAACGAATCCGAGTCCTGCGAACCGAATCGGGTGAACAGCGACGAGGTGATCACGAACGCCGGGACACCGAGCTCGACGGCCTCCGCCGCAGTCCAGCGTCCCTCGCCCGAGTCGGACACGTAAGGAGCGATGCCTTTCAGCGTCGGATTCTTTTCGAGCGCATTCGCGGTGAGATCCAGGAGCCACGACCGCACCACGCTTCCGTAGCGCCAGATCTCGGCGATCTGGTGCAAGTCGAGCTTGAACTCGGTCTTGTGCTGAAGAATGGACAGGCCTTCGGCGTAGGCCTGCATCATGCCGTACTCGATGCCGTTGTGGATCATCTTGGTGTAGTGCCCCGATCCCACGGGACCCACGTGTCCCCAACCCTTGTCGGCCGCGGGCGCCAAGGTCTCGAATATCGGGCGGAGTGTCTCGACCACGGCCTTGTCGCCGCCGATCATCAAGCTGTAGCCCTCGGCGAGACCCCATACGCCGCCGCTGGTACCGGAATCCACGTAATTGATCCGACGGCCGGCGACGGCCTTCGCGCGCCGTTGCGTGTCGCGATAGTTGGAATTGCCGCCGTCGATGATGGTATCGCCCGGCGAGAGGAGCGGCGTCAACGAGTCGATGGTCGAATCGGTGATCTCGCCCGCGGGCACCATCAGCCACACCACGCGCGGCGCCTTCAATTTGCCGATCATCGCCTCGAGTGAGGCTGCGGATTGACCGCCCTTCTCTTCGATGCCTTTGCGGGCCGCCTCCGCCGGATCGAAGCCGACTACCCGATGACCGCCGCGCAGCAAGCGCTGCGCCATATTGGCGCCCATCCGACCGAGACCGATCATCGCAAGTTCCATAGTGTTTGCCCCTGAGCCGCGCGAACGCACCGGAACTCAGTATAGCCCGGCAGGGCGGCAGATCCAGCGTTCTGACGGTGAGCGTGAGCGGGGCGGCCCGGCCTCAGCGCGGCTCGAGCATCACCATGACGGCAGGACTTCCCACGGGCTCGAACCGGCCGGTGAACGCGAGCGCGCCGTTCGCGGGATTGATGCGGAAGGAGGTGATCGAGTCGCCCTTCTGGTTGCACGAGAACATCATATCGCCGCCGGGATCGATGGCCGCGCTGCGCGGAGAGTCCGCGTGCACCCAGGTCTCGGAGGTCATCTTGAGGCCGCCGTCCGCCGCGACCGCAAATACCGCGAGCGTACTGTGCAGGCGATTGCTGACGTACAGGAATCGCCCGTCGTGGGAGATCAGGATTTCCCCCGCGAGATTGCTGCCGGCGAATTTCGGGGGCAGCGTCGATACGCTTTGCTTCAGGCGCATGGCGCCCCGCGATGCGTCGTAGTCGTACACCGCGACCTTGCAGTCGTGTTCGTAAAGATTGTAGAAATATTTGCCGTTCGGATGAAACACGAAATGCCGCGGCGCGGAACCCGAGGGCGCCTCGAGAACCGGCATGTCCGAGGGCAGCAGGCGCCCGGCCTGCAGGTCGAGCCGCCAGATCAGGGTCAAATCCAGGCCGGCATCGTTGGCGATGACGAACTGGCCGGTCGGGTCGGAAGCGACCATGTGCACGTGCGGACCCTCGTGATCGCTGACGGCAAATTGTCCGGGCGGGTCGTCGATGGCATGCGGGTGATGGCGCGGTCCGACGCTCGGCCGCACGTCGGAGGCCGCGCCGAGCATTCCGTCCTCGCCGACCGGGAAAACCGCGACGCTCCCGCCGCCGTAGTTGGCGACGAACACGAACTTGCCGGTCGGGTGCACGCTTACATACGTAGGGCCGATGCCGGCGGAAGCGACCGCACCCAGCCGCTTGAGCTCGAAGCTCGCGGGGTCGATCGCATACGCGACGACGGCACCGCTCCGCGCTCCCTGGAAGGTGTCGATTTCGCTGATGGCGTAGAGGCGGGTCTGTGCGGGATTCACCGCGAGCCACGAGGGATTGCGGGTATCGTCCACGACTTGCATCTGCATGAGCGCGCCGGAGGCGTGATCGACGCGGAACAGGTAAATCCCGCCGCCGTTCGGCGTGTACGTCCCGACGTAGGCATACACGATGGAGGGGGCGGCGGCGGGCCGGACCGATGAGGCCGCGAACGGCACGGCGAGCGATGCCGCCGCCCGGCTGATGAAATCGCGGCGGGTGATTCCGAATTTCAGCAATGCGCCTTACGCTCGATGGCCATCGCCTCAGTGTAGCTCGGCGCCTTGGCGGCCCGGCGAACATGCCGCGTTCTTAATTGTTCCTTAATTGTTCAACAAGAGCGTGATGCTCGAGGCACTGAAGGTATAAGTGTTGGCCGTGTACTGGCCCGTCGCGGTGACCCCGGTCGCCAGCACGTTGCCGTTCAACTCCGTCTGCAATTGCGTGACGAACGCGGAATAGGTATCGAAATTCTCGTACGTGCCGCTGACCGCATGCCCGATGGTGAATATCGTGTTCGTGGCCGAGGCGTTCGGCACGATGATCGGATCGGATGGAATGCCGACGATGTTGACGATCTGCGCGCCGATCTGGATCTGGTGTCTCACGCCGACGGCGCTGTTGCGCGCGTCGAGAACGACTTCCGTCGTGCTGTAGGAAGCGAAGGGAGCGGGCGTGCCTCCCTCGTAGTCCATCACCAGCTCCGCGTTGATGGTCGTGTAATCGAGCAGCGCGGTGCCGCTCAGGTCCCCTACCGTCGACCCGGCGGTGCCGAACGGGATGACGCTTCCGGTCACCTGGACCGGCGTCCCGGTGGTTGCATTGGTCAATGTCAGATTGGCGGTCGTCACCAGGTAAGTCGCTGCGCTTGCATCCTCGCCGGCGCTCGTCCCGGTGCCCGCGAAATCGAACGATGCCGCGGACCGGCCGCCCAAGGTCGAGAGATTGAGAGTCAGCGTATCGCCGGTCGTCCCCTGGCCGGTGACGAGGCCCGAGGCCGTCGTCTGCCCGAGCCGCGCCCGCCCCGCGCTCGCATCGAGCGTGACGCTGCTCGAGCTGATCGCACTCGCGGTACCGAACGCATAGATCAGCGATCCCACCGAGATGTCCTGCGTCCCGTTGGCCTCGGCGCCGGCGCCGCCGAACTGCGTCACCTGGGTATTGGGACCGACTTTGACGGTGGCCGTCCCGTCGACGAGGGTATTGGCGCCCTCGTTGGTGAGGAGCGTGCCCTCATCGATGGTCAAGGTGTCGCCGCTCCGTCCGGTGACGATGCCCGATACCCGATCGAAGCCGTCGCCCTGCACGCTCGACCCCGCGAGGACCTGGCTCGCCGAGAAATTGACGGTGGTCGCCGTCAGGGTCCCCCCCGTATCCGAGGTATTCTCGGGGGTGGTGGTGAGGGTCGAGCCATCCGCGCAGGTGAGAACGCCGTTCGCCCCCGTCACGGGCGTCGTGCCGTCCGAGCAGGTCGAGACGTTGGTCGTGGACGCGGCGGTGTTACCGGTGCTCCCGTCGAGGAACGAGGAGGACGAGGTGCTCGAGGTCGTAAGGGTCCCGAACGCCTCCACCATCACACCCGCCTTGAGCGCGGCCATCGCCGTCATGCCCGCGCTGCCCGTCGACGGCGTTCCGTTGATCTCGAACGTCGTCACCGACTGCGCCGATACGCCCAGCGAGCCGGCCCCTGCGTTGCCGAAATCGAACGGAACGATATCCGACGTGAAGCCGGTCTTGGAGCTGTTGACGCTGCCGAGCGGGCCGCGGATGCGCACCACCTTGCTGTCGAGGGGCTGCGTGCTGGCGGCGATCATCGGCATGACCGTCACGGTTTTCTGCGCGACGTTGACGACGTTCGACGCCGCGAGGTTGAAGCCGAGGCTCAGACGCCCCGAGCTGCCGCGCACGATGCCGAGCTGGTCGCTCGGATCGAGATACAAGAGCAGCGTGACCTGGCCCATTTTCTGCCCGCTCGCATCGACGGGCGTGAGCGCCAGCCCGTCGACCGTGCCGTTGTCGTAGACGATCTGCGCCGAGCTGTAATCGAGGGTGATCAGGGCTTCGCTGTAGTTGCCCTGGGGAAGCGAGGTCTCGCCCACCACCTCGCTCAAATTCGTGAGGCGCGCCAGATCCACCGTGGTGCCCTTCGGCAGTGCGGCACCCGCCGTTTTCCCCCCGCTCGAGGTCTGCAGCTGAATGGAGACCAGACCGACCCGATAGGCGAGGTAGGTGTCCGTCGACGGCGTCGCGGTGAGGGTGACCACCGCACTTCCGTTGCAGGCCGCGAGCGCCGCCAGGAAGAGCACGCCGAACGGCAGGAACAGACGGCGCGCCCAGGCGGCGCGGGCGGTCGAACGGGCAACGGGTGCGGCGGTGGCGTGCAACGTCATGATGGCAACGGACCTCTTTTGAGCCGAGGCATTGTTGCCTGATTGTACCTGCAGGAGGATTACGGTTTGGGTAAAGATCTGTGAAGTAATCTAGGAACTTACGCATTCGTCGCCTGCCTGCGACAGCCCTACGTTGCTAATATGGCGACGGATGGCGAATCCCCTGCAATCGGCCGGAATGGGTACCCCCAAGGCATGGATAAGTTCCGCGGGCGTCGCCCTCGGCGTTCTCGCCTTCATCAATCTGTTCAATTACCTCGACCGCTACCTGGTCTCGGCGCTGGTCGAGAGCCTGAAGCATTCCGAGCTCGCCCTGACCGACA
>DASYAC010000204.1:0-1856 GCA_036501585.1 Steroidobacteraceae bacterium | reverse complement strand
ACTTCGAGGTCGGGTTCCAACACTTCCCTGCGCTGGGACGCGTCGGCATCAAGAAGGCGATCAACGGGCCGTTCACCTTCGCGCCCGATGGCAATCCGCTCGTCGGGCCCGTTCGCGGCCTGAGAAATTTCTGGGTCGCCTGCGCGGTGATGGCAGGTTTCAGCCAGGGCGGCGGCATCGGCCTGGTGCTGTCGCGCTGGATGGCGGAGGGCGATCCGGGTCAGGACATCCTCTCGATGGATGTGGCGCGATTCGGTGCTTTCGCGACCCCCAAGTACACCTCCATCAAGGTTCCCGAGAATTACTCGCGGCGATTCCGCCTGGCTTATCCCAACGAGGAGCTGCCGGCGGCGCGCCCGGTGCGTCGCTCGCCGGTCTACGACCGGCTGAAAGCGGCAGGTGCGGTGATGGGCGCGAATTTCGGACTGGAACACGCGCTCTGGTTCGCGCCTCCGGGAGTGGAGCCGGCCGAGACTCCGACCTATCGCCGCTCGGAGGCGTTCCCTCATGTTGGCGAGGAATGCCGCGCCGTGCGCCGCGCGGTCGGCATCTACGAGACCACCAACTACGGCAAGTACGAGATCACCGGTCGCGGCGCCCGCGCCTGGCTCGATCGGGTTTTCGCGTCCCGCATTCCGCCGCCGGGGCGATTGCGCCTGGCGCCCATGCTCAATCCGGCGGGTCGGATCGTGGGCGACCTGACGATCGCCTGTCTGGCGGATGATCGCTACCTGATCTTCGGATCCGGCTTCGCCGAGGAGTTTCACCTGCGATGGTTCTGGGCGTCCAGTATTCCGGTCGACGTGTTCGTGCGCTCGGCGGCATCGAGCCTAACGGGCTTCTCGATCGCGGGGCCGGGATCGCGGCAGCTCCTGCAGCGTCTCGTCCGACTCGACCTGTCCGCCGCGGCGTTCAAGCTCTTCCAGGCAACCGAGACGGCGGTGGGCTTCGCGCCGGCGATTCTCATGCGGTCCGGATTCACGGGCGAGCTTGGCTACGAGGTCTGGACGACACCCGATTACTTCGCAACGCTGCACGATGACCTGCTCGAGGCAGGAAGGGACCTGGGCCTCGTGCATTTTGGCGGTCGCGCGCTCTCCTCACTCAGGCTGGAGAAGGGATATGGCTCGTTCAACAAGGATTTTCGACCGGACTACACGCCGGGAGAGACCGGGCTCGACCGCTACGTCGATTGCGACAAGCCTGACTTCGTGGGCCGCGATGCCGCCCTGGCGGAGCGCGCCGCCGGTCCGAAGAGACGCTTCGTGATCCTCGAGTTGCCCGACGCCGAAACCGAGGCGGTCGGTTATGAATCGATACTCAAGGACGGGGCGGCGGTCGGATATGTCACCTCGGCGGCGTACGGCCATTGCATCCGCAAGAGTCTCGCCGCGGGGTATGTGCCCACCGCGCTCGCCCGTGACGGCGAGCCGTTCCAGATCGACATCTTCGGTGAGCCGCGCGCCGCGATTGTCCGCCTGCGCGCCCTCCATGATCCGGAAGGATTGCGGCTCAGGGGATGACTTACAACAGGGTGCGCGCGAGCACGTCCTCATCGAGCGTATAGCCCATTCCGGGAGCATCGCTCAGAGCGAGCCAGCCGTGCGCATCGGCCTGGAGCGGCGCCGCCATCATGAAATCCCGGCGCGCGAGCGTCCACTCCGGCGGGTCGTAGGCATACTCGAGAAATGGCGCATCGGTGAGGCCAGCGACCAGATGAGCGTTGGCGGTGAGTCCCATGCCGTTGGTCCACGTATGCGGCGTGAAGACGAGCTGATGCCCGTGCGCCATTGCCGCAATCCGTCTGAGTCCGGTGATGCCGCCCACGAGAGCCGCATCCGGTTGCAGGACATCCA
>DASYAC010000203.1:0-18526 GCA_036501585.1 Steroidobacteraceae bacterium | reverse complement strand
GAGCCGCGGCGGCCACCGCGGGATCCGGCTTGTGCGGCGGCTCCCGGTGTCACGGGCGACGGCGGGCGCATGTACGGCGGGGGCATCGACGGCGGACGCATCGACGCCCCTCGCATCGACGGCGGCCTCGGGCGGCGGCGCCCCGAGACTAGCCTGCAGACGCTTGAACGAGGCTGTGGGCATATATTCCAGGCCCGTATCGTCTGCCATGGCCCGATAGACGCGCCGTTCCTGTTCGAGATCCTCGCGACATGCGGCACAGGTGCGTACATGAGCCTCCACTTTCTGCCGGTCGGCCTCGGCAATGGAGCCGTTCACATACCATGGCATCAAGTCGTAGATCTCCTGGTGTTCGGCGCAAACAATGTGATTGGGGATCATTCGCTTCTCGCCGTCAATTCGACCGTCGCACCGCCGAGCGTCGGCAATCGCTCGCGCAGTTTCTTGCGTGCCTGGTACATGCGCGCCTTCACGGTACCGACCGGGACGTCGGTAATCGCTGCGATTTCCTCCATCGAGTGGCCCATGTGATAGGCAAGCTCCAGGGTCAAGCGCTGTTCGATCGGCAGGTAATTCAGGCCGTGGCTAACCCAGTCCTCCAATTCAGCCTGCTCTCCGGGGTCCACGGTTTGTTCGGGATGATCATCCAAGCTGGCGGCGGCAGCGTGGTGCTTTTGACGCCGTACCGACTTGAGCGCGGTGCGGTAAGCGATACCGAAGATCCAAGTCGACACTTGCGAGGCGTTGCGGAAATCCTTGGCGCTGCGCCAAACGGCCATGAAGGTGTCGTTGATGATCTCTTCGACGTTCTCGTACCGCGGCGTGAACCTCGATAGAAATCGGGCGAGGCGCCGGTGATAGCCGAAATAGAGCTCTTCCAACGCGCGGCGATCGCCCGCCGCAACGCCGGCCAACAACTCGTTGTCGCCCTCCTTCGTCAACACCTTGGTAGCCGAAATCATCGGGCGCCCGCCGGCCATGTCTCTGCGTGGATCATGCTTCGTAAGTACCAGCCGCGCATCAAAAAGTTGCAAGCCGGCCTCGATCTGGAAAAGGCCGCCGATTGCCTTGATCTTAGCATTTTAAATATATAAAAATCAGTAAATTACAATGTTTATATAATGCGATAAATAACATGAGCGCGATGGGCCGGCCGGCTAGAAACGCCAAATGATCGTCCCCGACCAGCGGCCGTTCCCGGCAGGCGTGTAGAAGAGTCCGCTCGCCTGCCTGGTGGTGCCCACGTATGACAGCGTCAACGCCACCGGGGCCAAGTCGTAAGCAGCCCCGACACTCCAGTAGCCGTATCCCGCGGCGCCGGCCCCATCCAACTGATAGAAGCCGATTCCCGCGGTCGCAGACAGCTTGCCGACCACCGATCGCTGCGCGTCCAGCTCCGCGGATTCGGCTTGTCCTCGAACCAGCCCCCGGTCGTAGAGGTAGCGCCGCGTATCCGGAGAATAGGCGAGAACGGCACGGAGCCACTCCCGATAGGCGAGCTCCACGTCGACCTCGTCGTAGTTGTAGCGCGAACCGTCCGCATTCCAGGGGTAGCTGTAGTTGCCGACGAGAATCTTCCCCTGCCAGTCGCCGCTGCCTGACCAGACATAGCCGAGGAAGGCGCTGAGCTCGGCGTCGCGCTTTGCCTGGGGATCGATCTGCGTGCTCGACGCGAACAAGTCCGCCAGGAATCCCGAGGCGTCGAGATAATGCAAATCCAGCTGCAGCGCAGGGCGGTTGTCGCTGCGGGATATTCCCCGCACGAAATAGTCGCTGGTCAGATCGAGCGAACCGCCCCAGGTGTCCGCTCCCAGGCAGCGCGGCGCGGCGAACAGCATAGCGGCCGAGAACGCTGCCACGTTCAGCCGGAAACGGGCGAGATCGCAACGATCGGATCCTCCGGCATCCATTGATATAAAACCCCGCCGGCAGTGCCCCGGATCGAATTTGGCGGCGCGTAGAATCGCACCGTTCCGGCGAACATGCCAGCAAATGCCGAGCGCGCGGCGCGGCGCATTCCGCGAGTCCCCAGCTGGCGCGGCATTTCGAGCAAGAGTTGCCGTTCCCGCCCTTCAGTTTCCAGCGGATCTGCCGATGAGATTGCGGTAGCAACCATAATCCCGATGGGGGTTGGAACGGCTGACGAATGGAGGGCATTTTTATCGGCCGGCAGCCGATCCTCGACCGGGTCGGCAATCTATACGCCTATGAGCTGCTGCATCGGCGCGGCAGGGAAAACCGTGCCACCGGCGATGACGGCGATCGAATGTCCTCGGATATGTTGCTCAATGCCGCGTTGCAGGTCGGTATTCGAAAAATCAACGCCGCGGCGCCGGTGTTCGTCAACATCACCCGAAACGTCCTCCTGAACGGCGGTCTCGATTCTCTGCCGTCCGAACGGCTGGGATTGGAGGTGCTCGAGACCGTCACCGTCGATGAGCTGCTGCTCGCCCGGCTGCGCGTACTGCGCTCGAGGGGCTTCAAGATCGCGCTGGACGATTTCGTCTACTCGGCCGAGCGCTCGCCGCTGATCGACCATGCCGACATCGTCAAGCTCGACGTCCTGGCACTGGACGATGCATCGCTCGAACGGCACGTTGCCCTTCTCAAGGGCCGGAAAGTGAAGCTGCTGGCGGAAAAGGTGGAGACGCGGGCGATGCACGCGCGCGCGCTCGAGCTGGGCTTCGATCTCTTTCAAGGCTATTTCTTTGCCCGGCCGGAGGTGTTCAAGAGCCAGGCAATCCGCCCCAACAACCTCGTGTTGGTGCAGCTGCTGGCGCGCATTCACGACCCCAACATAACGCCGGAGGAGCTCAGCGACATCATTCGGGGCGACGTCTCCATGTCGGTGACCGTCCTGCGATGGGCGAATTCGCCTTTTTACGGGTTACGTTATGCAGTGGAGTCCGTGGAACGCGCCGTGGTGGTGCTAGGTCTGTATACGATCAGGAATTGGGTCTCGCTATTGGCGCTCGCCCGCATGGGCGGGTCCGCCACCGAATTGCACACGACGATTCTGGTACGCGCGCGAACCTGCGAGCTGCTGGCGGCAGCGACGGCAGCGCCGAACGCTTCCAGCTTCTTCACGGTCGGCCTGCTCTCCGCGCTCGACATCATTCTGCAGGTCAACATGATTCAAGCGCTCGAGTACATCCCCTTGGGTCCCGACCAGAAAGCCGCTTTGCTGGACCGATCCGGGCGGCTCGGGGAAGCCTTGAGCTGCGTCCTCGCATTGGAATCCGGCGACGAAGAAGCGGCCAGATTCGCCGCGTTGAACATCGCGGATATCAGCCGCTGTTATTTTTCGGCGATCGATTGGGTCGACCAGCTGGGCGGGAAACCGACGGCGGTGACCGGCGCGCGGCCTTTCAAACGGCCTGCAGCACGAACGCGCGGACTTCGAGCGACGCTGCGCCGCCCTTGATCTGCGGCGGCGCACTAAAAGAAATGTACAGATGTCATGGCGGTTGGCTAAAATCCGCCCTGTTCCAACTCATCGAATGTGGTGTTCCGCACAACGTATGAACAATTCGGATTCCCCGCCCCCTTCCTCGCCGCGCCGTACGCTCAAACTCAAGGTTCCGGCCCGAAAGCCGCCGGAGGCGAGCAAGGCTCCGCCCGGCGCGAACGTGAACAAGAAAGTCGATTCCAAACCCGGCGCTCACTGGTCCGATGAATACAAACGGCGCATGCAGGCCGATATGGACGAGCTCAATTCGGGACGCGACTGAACGGGCCTCGCCGGCATCCCGGGGCTTCATTCCAGTCCCGAGGCAGCGATTTCGTAGGAGCGCAACCGCGCCGCGTGATCGAAAATCTGCGAGGTGATCATCAGCTCATCGGCCCCGGTGCGTTTCACGAAATCCCGCAGTTCCGATCGCACCATCTCGGGGGTTCCGATGGATGCGCACGACAGAACTTGCTCCAGAATCCCCCGCTCGTGCGGCCCGATGCGCTCGAGGTATCCCTCGACCGGGGGCGGCAATTGCGAAGGCGCGCCGCTTCGGAGATTGACGAACGCCTGCTGCATCGAGGTCGCCCGAAAGCGTGCCTCCTCGAGAGTGTCGGCCGCAAAGACGTTGAAGCCGAGCATTACATACGGCCTGTCGAGCTGCCGGGACGGTCGAAACTGCGCGCGGTAGATCGCGATTGCCGCCATCATCTGCGCCGGCGCGAAATGCGAGGCGAACGCATAGGGAAGCCCCAGGGCGGCAGCGACCTGTGCCCCGAAGAGACTCGACCCCAGAATCCACAGCGGCACATTGAGCCCCGTACCGGGCACCGCGCGTACCGCCTGGCGGGGCTGGGAGGAGAAGTAATCGGCGAGCTCGAGCACGTCGCGCGGAAACTCCTCGGCGTCGGTGGCGAGATTGCGCCGCAGCGCCTGCGCCGTGCGCTGGTCGGAGCCCGGCGCGCGGCCGAGGCCCAGATCGATCCGCCCCGGGTACAGCGACTCGAGCGTGCCGAACTGTTCGGCCACCACCAGCGGAGAATGGTTCGGCAGCATGATGCCGCCGGCGCCCACCCGGATCGTGGATGTGCCGCCCGCGACATGCCCGATCAGCACGGCCGTCGCCGCGCTGGCGATCCCCGGCATGCCGTGGTGCTCGGCGAGCCAAAAGCGCCGGTACCCCCAGCGCTCGGCGTTTCGCGCCAGATCGAGGGTGTTGCGAAACGATTGCGATGCATTGCCGCCGAGCGTGATCGGGGACAGGTCCAGGACGGAATAAGGGGTCATGTGCGCATGATGGGGGCACGATCGAGCATCTCAATAATATGCGCGCTCGGGCGCGTAAACTACTCACCTTCCGTCAACGCCGCCCGAGGACCCCATGACGCGCTACTACTTCTACGCCGCGGATCTATATTATTACGATGCCGCCGCCGGTTCTTCGCCCGCCCGCCTGGGCGACTACCAGGGCGTCTATGAGATCGCTGACGACTCGCTCACGCCGAGTCAGATATTCAACAAGCTCCTCGAGGAATTACGCGGGACGATTCCCGCCGATTTGGGCGCAAACGGGTACTATCACATCACGCAATTCAACAACGTCAGTTGATTCGGGGGAGAGTCGAAGTGGCGAAACCGGGTTGCACCCATCGGAATCACATCGCGACAGTCAAGCCGAGCGCCCGGGGGTGCGAGGAATGCTTGAAGAACGGCGGCGAATGGGTGCACCTGCGCTTATGCCGCACGTGCGGCCATGTCGGTTGCTGCGATCAATCCCCCGGCCGGCACGCCACCCAGCACTTCCGCTCGACACACCACCCCATCATCGAAGGCTATGACCCGCCGGAAGGGTGGGCGTGGTGTTACGTGGATGAGCTTTTCTTCGATCTCGGAGAGGACGTGACGCCCCAGGATGGGCCGATTCCCCGCTTCTTCTGATCAGCCCTTCCGTCCGACCCGCGCGGTCACCTCGATCTCGATGCGCAACCTCTTGTCGACGAGGCCCGCGCTGATCATGGTCGCCGCCGGCCGGACCTCGCCGAAATACCGGCGCAGCACGGGCCAGCATTTCGGAAACTCGTCGGCATCGGGCAGTATGTAGGTGACCCGAACCACGTCGGCGAAACCCGCCCCGGCCTCGGCGAGAGCGGCTCCGATGTTCCGCATGGTCTGCTCCGCCTGGGCAACCACATCGTCCGCGAGCGACATGTTGGAGTAGTCGAAGCCCGTCGTGCCGGACACGAAGATCCAGTCGCCGTCGACGACGGCTCGCGAATAGCCGATTTGCGCTTCGAAAGTCGAACCGGAGCTGATGAGTCGACGAGTCATTGCGAGCCTCCGCTCTTCCAAGGTGAAATATTCTCACACGCCGCCGCATTGATTAGAATATAAATGAGCCGGAAGCCGGGCATGCGACCCCGCCCGGCCGCACAGAGATCTCGCCGTCTCGGATTTCAGTGGGAGCGATCATTGAACCATCAAAAGCCATGGGCCGGGCTCGTCGTGCTCGCCCTCCTCGCCTCTCCGGCCCGCGGTGAACCCGAATCCGGCGGACTGGACGGCGTGTACGCCACGCTCATGTCCAAGCGCTTCGTCGACCTGACTCATTCTTTCGGACCCGACACGCCTCATTGGAAAGGCTTCGGCGAGATGAAGAAGCGCACGCTCTATACGATCGACAAGGACGGGTTCCAGGTGGATGAGATCTGTCATGTCGGACAATGGGGTACGCACGTCGATCCGCCCGCTCATTTTCACAAGGGCCTGAAGACCGTGGACCAGATCGACCCGAAAGACATGCTGATGCAGCTCGTCGTGCTCGACGTGCACCGGCAAGTGGCTCGCAATCCGGACTATGTCGTCTCCATCGAGGACGTGAAATCCTGGGAAAGCCGCCACGGCCGCATTCCGGAGCACGCGTTCGTCGCTCTGCGAACGGACTGGTCGCATCGATGGCCCGACGATTCCGCCATGCAGAACAAGGATTCGAAAGGCATTGCGCACTACCCGGGATGGAGCAAGCAAGTCCTGGAGCTTCTCTACGAGGATCGGCACATCGCCGCCTCCGGCCACGAGACCACGGATACGGATCCCGGTCTCGCGGTCAGCAAGGACGACTATTCGCTGGAGTCCTATGTGCTCGGCACCAATCACTACCAAATCGAGTTGCTCGCCAATCTCGATCAGGTCCCGGAATCCGGCGCGCTCTTGATGGTCAGCTTTCCGAAACCGCAGGACGGGACCGGATTCCCGGCTCGCGCCATCGCGATACTCCCATGAGGGCGGTGCTGGTCGACTATGCCGACGCCTCGCCGCGCGTGCGCGCCGTCTACGACGACATCATGAAGACTCGCGGCACGGATTGGGTCAACAATTTCTGGAAAGGGCTCGCACACGACCCGGCGACGCTCGAACGCATATGGGCGGGCGTCAAGCAGGTGATGCAGCCCGGCGCCCTGGACCCTCTCGTGAAGGAACTGATCTACGTGGCCGTGAGCGTGACCAACAATTGCCGGTATTGCATCGCTTCCCATGGCGCCGGCGCGCGCAGCAAGGGGATGACGGACGAGCAATTTGCCGAGCTCCTTGCCGTGGTCGGTCTGGCCAACGAGACCAACCGCTTGGCGATCGGTTACGACATTCCCGTGGACGAGCGATTCACCGGCACACCCTCTTCCAGAGCCGGCTGATGCAACGGGAACAGATCGTCTTCGTCGGAACCAGCGATCTCTCAGGGCATTTTCGCGGCAAGAGTTTTCCGGCGGCCGACCTACCGGCGCGGCTGCAACGAGGCATCGGTCTCGCCCCGACCAATATCTTCATCTCGGCGTTCGGCCCGATCCAGATGACCACCTTCGGAACCGTCGGCGAGGTGTTCCTCGTCCCGGACTTGGAAACCCGCGTGTTCGTCGCGTTCGAGGGGGGCGCTCCGGAACACTTCTTGGTGGGCGACATCAAGACTTCGGAAGGCGTGCCGTGGAATTTCTGTCCTCGCCACATCCTGCGCCGCGCACTCGACCGGCTCGCCGCCGAGAACAGCCTTCGGCTGCTCGCCACGTTCGAGCAGGAGTTCAACTACAGCGGCGTCTCCGCCCAAGGATGGCAACCCTACGACCTCGACTCTTACCGGCGCCAGGGAATATTCGGCGAAGCGCTGATCTCCGCCATGCGGCAAGCCGGCGTGATCCCCGATTCGTTGCTGGCCGAATTCGGAACACGGCAATACGAAGTCACGTCCGCGCCCGCGCTCGGCCTTCGCGCCGCCGACAACGCCGTGATCACCCGCCAGCTCGCCCAAGCGGTCGCCCACCGCCTGGGTCACCGGGTGAGCTTTTGCCCGATCCCCGAGCCCGACGGCACCGGCAACGGCACCCACATCCACTGGAGCTTCCTGGATGAGACCGAGCGGGCCGTCCTCTACGATGAGAAAGGGCCCTGGTATTTGTCCACCCTCGGCCGTCAATTCGTCGCCGGCGTTCAGCATCATCTGCCGGTCTTGTGCGCGATCACGACCCCGTCAGTGGCGTCCTACTTTCGATTGCGGCCCAATCGTTGGGCTCCCGTCAGAGCCGACGTGGCGCCGCTCGATCGCGGCGCGGCCATCCGGATCAGTCCGGTGTCCGGGAAAGATCCCTCCGTGCACGCTCGGCAATTCAACGTGGAGTTTCGCGTGGCCGATGCGACCGCGAGCCCCTATCTCGTGCTCGCGATGCTTGTACAAGCGGGCCTGGACGGCGTGCGGCGCGGGTTGGACATCGAGACGCAAAGACCCGCCGCGCTGCCGGCCGGCTTGGACGAGGCGCTCCGGCTTCTGGAGCAGAGCCGTGCGGCGGCGGATTGGCTGGGAGCCGAGGTTCACTCTGCGTACGTCGCCTTCAAGCGTGCGGAGCTCGACGGCCTCAGGGATTTGAACGAAGGCGAGATCTGCCGCCGTTATCAGGAAGCTTACTGACGAGGGGAGAATCGTAAAATGCGTCAACACTCGAGCCGCGAGGTCGAGATCGAGCCGGCCCGCACCGCCCTCTTGTTCGTCGACGTCCAGAAGTTCAATTGCACGTGGGAGGGTGGTGAATACGCGAACGTGAGCGCCGCCGAGAAAGAGGCGCGCTATGGCTATTTCTTTCGCACCTTCAAGGACACGGCGCTCCCCAACATGGTGCGACTGCAAAAGGGCTGCCGCCGCGCCGGCATCGAAGTCACCTACACGGTGGTTGAAAGCATGACCGCGGATGGGCGCGATCGTTCGCTCGATTACAAGATCACGGGATTTCACGTACCGAAAGGCTCGCCCGACGCCGCGATGGTTGACGAATTGGCGCCCGCCGGCGATGAGATGGTGTTTCCGAAGACCTCCTCCTCGGTATTCATTTCGACCAATATCGATTACGTCCTGCGCAATCTCGGCACCGAGTATCTGATCATCGCCGGCTGCCTCACCGACCAATGCATCGATTCGGCGGTTCGCGATGCCTGTGACCTCGGCTATCTCGTGACCGTGCCGACGGATGCGGTCGTGACGCAATCGCAGGAACGGCACGATTGGGCGTTGCGCAACAATCGCGGGTACTGCCGTCAGCGCTGCACCCGGGAGCTTCTGGACGAGATCGCTCGCCTGACGGGCAAATGACACCACCGGGGAGCGTTCCGGCCCAGCGGCACCGAGGCCGCATCCCTCCGCGACCGCGACACGCGCGCCATCGCCACGATCGGCAAACTGCGCAGCCCCCCTGACCGACGTCGAAAACGGTCTCGTGTCTGACGCAGACGTGGCGCCGTTTCAAATGTGGTGACATAGTTCGAACCAAGGGAAGCGGCGCCGATCGGGGAAGAAACATGACGGGTTTGGTCTCGCGCTTGCGGCTGCCGGAGGCTCTCGGCCTTTCTCTCTCCGTGGTTTCGCCGACCGTCACCGCCGCTTTCAACATCACCTTGATCGTGCAGGCGACCGGGCCGGCGGCGCCGTTGGCGTTTGCGATCGGAATGGTCGCGACGGCGCTCGTGGCGCTGTCCTTCATGGCGTTCACACATCGCGTTGCGCACGCGGGCTCCGCGTATGCCTACATTGCCCACGCCTTCGGCAGCCGGGCGGGTTTCATTGCCGGATGGACGCTGCTCCTTACGTACCTGGGCTTCGCCAGCGGATTTGCCGCTCTGGTTGGAAGCTTTAGCGGAGCCGCCCTCAAGGAGCTCGGCATCGACGTGGGCTCCTGGTGGATCGGCATCGGATTCGCCTCGCAACTCCTGGCGTGGTGGCTCGCCTACCGCGACATGCGGCTTGCCGGCCGGCTGATGCTGTTGCTGGAGGGAGTTGCCATCGTCGCCATCGTCGTGCTGTGCGTCGACATCCTGCGACAGGCTCATCCGAACGCCGCTCAGATACGGGCCAGCTTCGTGCCCTCACCGAGCTACAACGGTTGGTCCGGACTGGGATTCGGCATGGTGTTCAGCATCTTGAGCTTCGCGGGGTTCGAGGGTGCCGCGACGCTCGGCGAGGAGACCATCAACCCGCGGCGCAATATCCCGATCGCCCTGCTGGGAACGGTGCTTTTCACGGGCATCTTCTTCGTGTTCGTCGCTTACTGCGAAGTGATCGGATATGGGCCGCAGGGCCTCAAGAACCTCGCGAGCTCGCCGGCGCCGCTCGACGATCTCGCGTTGCGCTACGCATCGCCTCGTCTCGCCATTCTGCTCGATCTGGTCGCGGCCACGAGCTGCTTTTCGGGCGCGCTCGGGGGACTTGCTGCATCCGCGCGGATGGGATTTGCCCTGGGTCGGGCCGGTCTTTCGCGGCACCTCTCGGACGTACATCCGGTGCACCGGACGCCTTCCTCCGCGGTGTCGTTCACGGCGATTCTGATCATCGTTCCGTTCGTGGTCTGCGCGCCGCTCGTGGGGGCCGGCAACTACTACAGCGACGCGAGCACCATCGGAGTCCTTGCCCTTATTCTCATCTACATAGGCGTGGGGGCTGCGGAAAGCGTCGAGGGCTGGCGCGACCGCCGTCCGGTCTGGTCGGCCGCGTGCACGTTGGGACCGGTCTTGCTGCTTTGGGTTTTGTACCGAAACATCTACCCGGTACCCGACTACCCCAATAATTTGTGGCCCTACGCCGCATTCGCCTGGGTGATCACCTCCGTCGCCCTCATCCGGTTGCGTCCGAAAGTCGTTCGCACGCCGCTGGCCGACTATTCGTGAGCGAATATGCCGGCGATGTCGTCGCCGACCTCGAGCTCATGGTGTCGAGATCCTTGAGCTGCTGGGATCTGCCGCCGGTTACCCGAGTGCGCCTGCTCAATCTTTCGGAAAACGCCACGTTCGCGCTCGAAGCCGGCGGCGGCGGCGATATGGTGCTGCGAGTGCATCGGATGGGTTATTGCTCTGCTGAGGAGATCCGCTCGGAGCTTGCCTGGATCATGGCGCTGCGGAAAGATCGCGTGATCGACACCGCGCGGCCGATACCCGGCCGCGACGGCGAGTTCGTCCAACGACTGGAATCCCCTTCCGGAAGACCGGCGCGCCATGCAGTGGCTTTTGAACGGCTCCCCGGCGCGGAGCCGAGCCCGGAGACCAACGCCATCCCCTGGTTCGAGGCACTGGGCGAGCTGACGGCGAGGATGCACCGGCACGTCGAGACATGGCCGCTGCCGGCCGGATTTAGCCGCAAGCGATGGGACCTGGATGCCATGATCGGTCCTCACGGGTACTGGGGCCCGTGGCGCGCCGCCACCGGACTCGACTCCGCCGGAACGCAGGTCATCGAGGCGGCCCTCGCGCTCATCCGCCGCCGTCTCGAGGTCTTCGGCACCCGGCCCGAGCGTTTCGGCCTGGTGCATGCCGACCTGAGGCTCGCGAACCTCCTGGCCGAGAACGGGAATCTGCGGATCATCGACTTCGACGACTGCGGCTTCAGCTGGTTCATGTACGATTTCGCGGCGGCCGTGAGTTTCATCGAGCACGACCCCCGGGTGCCGGCGCTGCTGGAGGCATGGGCCGTCGGCTATCGCAAGACGGCGCCTCTCGCGCCGGCGGATATCGATGAAATTCCGACCTTCGTGGCGCTGCGGCGCATACTCCTCTGCGCGTGGGTCGCCTCGCACGCCGAAGTTCCAATCGCGATCCAGCTCGGCGCCGGGTACACGGAAGGCACGGTCGCGATCGCCGAGAAGCTGCTTCGTGGGCGCTTTCTCTTTACTCGCAAGGAGCTGCCGTGATGTTTACTTCGCTCAAGGGACGCAGCGTCATCGTGACGGGCGCCAGCAAGGGAATTGGACGTGGCATCGCTCGCCGGTTCGCCGCGGTCGGCTGCAGCGTGCTCGTGGTCTCGCGCGATCGGTCGGAAGCGAGCGCGGTGGCCGCCGAGATTCAGCGCGAAGGCGGCATCGCGCGCGCCATTGCGGCGGACGTGAGCCGCGCCTCGGACATGGACGCGATGGCGAAAGCCGCGCTCGATGGGTTCGGAAGCATCGACATCCTCTGTGCGAACGCGGGAATATTTCCGGCGGCGAAGCTCGGACACATGACCGAGGCGGACTTCGATGCCGTGATCGGGACCAACCTCAAGGGAACCTTCCTCTCGGTATCCGCCTGCCTGCCGGCCATGAAAGCCAAGCGCTTCGGCCGCATCGTGCTCACGTCCTCGATCACCGGGCCGGTGACCGGGTACCCCGGCTGGTCGCACTACGGCGCGAGCAAGGCGGGGCAGCTCGGCTTCATGCGGACCGCCGCCATCGAGCTTGCCGTGCATGGCATCACCGTGAACGCGGTGCTGCCCGGCAACGTGGTCACCGAAGGGCTTGCCGGCGTGGGCGAGGACTACATGCACGGCATGGCGGCCTCGATTCCGATGCGCCGCCTGGGATCGGTCGACGACATCGCCAACGCCGCCCTGTTCTTCGCCTGCGAGGAGGCCGGCTATATCACGGGCCAGAGCCTCATCGTCGATGGCGGTCAAGTCCTTCCGGAGTCGCTCGCCGCGCTCGAGGGGTGACCATGCCGACGCTTAATATTTGTAGTTCAGTTGAAGTCCCACGGTGCGCGGCTGATTCGTAGAATAGCGCACCACCTGAGGAATGTTGAACTGGAAGCTCGTGTTGTTCGCCGAGACCAACGCGACCCGGTTGGTCAGGTTGTCCACGAACAAGTCCGCCTCCCAGTTATCGTGCCCGAGGCCTGCCCGCGCATTGACCAGGCTGTACGCCGGCAGCTTGTATCCGAAGTAGTACGCGACATCGTAGGAGGACCCGACGAAGGCGTAGTTGGCATGGGCCGTGATCTTCCAGTCGTTCATCACGGTGGTGGCATAGTTGAGGGTCAGACTGGCCGTATCCTTGACCACGTTCATGATGGGCGCCTCGCACTTGGTGCCGGCCGTGCAGGGATGGTTCACGCCATCCGGGAGGTAGGCCACGTTCTCGAGGAAGCTCGTATACGAGGCGTTCGGATGGGTGAGCTTCGCCTCCGTCCAGGCGCCGCTGAGCGCCGCGCTCCAATCTCGCGCCAGCTTCGCTTCGATCTCGAGCTCGGGTCCGTATGAGGCCCCATCGCCGGCATTGTTGTAGTACTGATAGCCGCATGGCAGCGTGATGACTTGCTGCACGCCGAGCCACTTGATGTAATACACATCGCTGTTGACGGTGAGCCAGCTATCGAAGAGCCGGGCTTTTTCGCCGACCTCGTAGTTCCAGACCCGATCCGGTCCGAATTGCAGCGCGCCGTTCTGGCAGTACGGCGGTGACGTGGGCGGTGGAAGAATCTGATTGGCACCGCCCGGCCGGAACCCCTTCGCGACCGTCGCGTACACCGTCAAATCCGTATCGGGGGTGTAGGACAGATCCACCCGCGGATTCGCGCCGCTGTTCGAGGCCTTGGTGATTTGCGATTGGGCGGGCGGCGTGCTGTTCGGGCCGTCGAGTCCCCAGGAATACTCGTCCTGATGGCTCTTGTAACTGTAATAGCGCACGCCCGCCGACAGCTTCCACCGATCGGTGAACTTGTAGGAGCCGTCGGCAAACAAGGCGGACTGCCGCACGCCATAGGCGTTCCAAGACGTGAAGAACGAGCCGTCCGGGACGGCGGGTGTTGCGGCGAGAGGATTGGCGCCGATCTCATTCCACACCGAACTCAGGTTGCTATAGAAGGCGCCAGCCACCCAGTGCCACCCGCCGACATCGTGCGAGGTCAAGCGGATTTCCTGACTGAACTGGTGCGATGGATCGCGCTCCGCGTACGCGACTGGCACGAACGGCGTCGTGCCCCCGTTCGAGTAGTAAATGGAGGTCGAGGCGTCCTGGACCTGAACGCCGGTACGGCCGAAATAGGAGCTTGCGCTCGTCAGGTCCGCGATGCCCACGTTGGCATTGACGGTCACGCCGAAGATCGAGATGTCGTCGCGGATGCCCTCCCTCAAGGGGAAGGGCTCGTAGTGCGCGTCGTAGAGGGTCGACGGACCCGCATCGGTCGAAGTGCCGTCGAGCAGGTCGTACCCGCCGGTGTGCAGGCTCTGGGTGAACGCCTCGGTGAGAATCGAGAGGTCTTCGCTCGGCTTGTAGAGCACGCTGAGGCGCCCGCCGTACAAGGTCTCGTCATTGGCATCGTGGTAGACGCTGGTCACCGGCGCGGCGGCGAGGTTGCCGAAGGTGGGCACGCCCGGGGTTACGGGAAACGGATGAACGGTGATGTTGTCGATCCAGCCGCTGCGATAGAGATAGCTCAGGACGACGCGAGCGGCGAGGGTGTCGCCGATGGGGAAATTCATCATGAGGTTCGCCGAGCCGTTGCCGCTGCCGCCCTCGGTATCCGAGCCGGTAGCCTGGGCCGAGCCCGCGAGGGTCCCGAGCTGCGGTTGGTTGGTGAGCACTCTCACCGTTCCGCCCATGGATCCCGAGCCGTAGAGGGTGCCCTGCGGTCCGCGCAGCACTTCCACGCGCTCGACGTCGTAGAGGTCGGGATCGATCACCACCTTGCCGGACTGCGACACCGCCGGGGGCGATAATGGGATTTCATTGAGATAGAAACCCACCGTCGGGGCCGCGCCCCCGTTGGAGGCCAGGCCGCGCGCCTCGTACTCGGTGAGGCCCGGGCTGGCATAGCGCATGGAGAGTCCGGGTACGTCCTTGGCGATCTCCTGGATGGTCGTGATGCCCTGCGCCTGCAGCTCTTGCCCGCCCAATGCCGAGATGCTGATCGGCGTGTTTTGGATGGTGGAGACGTATCGCTCGGCGGTGACGGTGATTTCCTCGAGGCCCGATGCGTCGGTCGCCGTGGTCGTCGCGGCCGCATCGGTGGTGGCCGCATCGGTGGCGGCCGGCGAGCCCCAACAGACCCCCGCGAGGCTCGCGGCACCAAGGAGGCCCCGGCACAAGGTCGATATCTTCCAGGCGGAATGGTGCCACGGCACCTGGGGTGCCTTCAGTAAACCCATAAACGCGTCCCTTGTTCGAATTGTTGACAGGTTGTAGCAAGGAACGTACCAGCGCTGCGCAAACGGCTTGGCGGGGCGCACGCCCGCCGGATCGCCCGCGAGCGCGGCCGCTGCGGAAGCATTTTCGACCCGGTGGCTCCGACGTGCAGCGGTCGCCCAGCAACCTGTGACGCACCGACAGTGGGCACGAGCGGCGCGACTCGCACCGAAACTGCGCCCACCGGGAGCCGGCGCAGTCGTCACCGCCGCGGCGGCGCAAATGCAAGAATGCCGCTGGTATAGGTCTCCACCACTTCACTGAACGGAGTGCCGTCGGGCAGCGTCAGCACGGCGCGGTGTTCCAGGAGAGCCTGCGGAGGAGCTAGGGTCCCCGTCCCGCCGCCGCCGGCGGCGCCCGGCATCATCTCCCACCCGTCGGGCAGCGGACGCCAAAGCAACTTGGACGAGAGAGTACGGCGCTGAAAATGAAGTCCTTGCACCACCTTGCCGAACGGAACCTCGGTCGTGTCCAGGCGCTCGTTCATCTCGGGGGTCAGCCGTGCCGGTACATACCAGTTGTCCGCCTCTGACAATACCACCGAACCGCAGATCAGCCGCACCCGCCGGTATCGCACGGTCTCCGACGCAGCGATGCCCAATACCGCGCGCTGATCGGGCGGCAGAGGTTTATCCAGAGAAACGCGCTCGGCAACGACCCGCGGCGGCGATGCCAGCCGATGGACGTCGCACCAATGCTCGAGCGTCAGCGTCGCGCTGTCATGACTCAGCAACTCGGCATCGAATGTCTCCAGAAGCGCCAGCACCTCCACGCGCGAAACGAACGTGCCGGGCCAAACCGGCATCCGCTCCGCGGCGGGAGCCGCTGCACGCAACGCCGATGACATCGTCAACAGCACGCTGCACGCGAGAGTTGTCTTGAGCCCAATCCTCGTCATATTTCTGAAATAGAGTTCCCAACCGCGATCCCGCCCGCCCGGCACAGTCTATCAGGCGGCCAACACCGGCCGGGCGGCCAACACCGGCCAGGCGGCCAACACCGGACGGGCGGCCAACACCGGCCAGGCGGCCAACACCGGCCCTCGCACTCAGGGCGCCGCTCACAATTCCGAGCTTTCATGGCGTGAGAAAAGTTGCACGGCACCGGATGCTTTATCGTGTGACATCCTGCCCATGCTGCGTATTATGAAATGCGGTTTCCCATGGAGAGGCCCGGCCATGTCGCACGCACCGCTCAAACACTACCTTCTGGCGTCTGACTTCGACCAGACGCTGAGCTTCAAGGACTCGGGCATGGTGCTCGCCGAATTGCTCGGCATCAGCGGGTTCGAGCAGCGGGTGGCGGGACTCGCCCGAAGCAATCTCGTGCAGCAGGGGGGCGAGCTCGCCTATCTGATCCGCCACGATCCCGAATTTCGCAGCGTCCGCCGTGAACACCTGCAGGAAACGGGCCGCCGCATCCGTCTGAAGCATGCGATCCCGGCCCTGGTCGACTTCATGACCCGGGGGACCGAGGGCTGCCGCTTCGATTTCTTCGTGATCTCGGCGGCGCCCCGCGAGATCGTGATTTCCGCGCTCGACGGCGTCATCCCCCCCGAGCACATCTATGGCACGGAGCTGGAATTCGATGCCCATTCGGGCGAAGTTCGGGCGATCAAGCGCGTTCCCGCCGGGTACGGCAAAGTCGCGGTGATCGACGAGCTGGAGCACCGGCTGAGAGTCACCCCGGATCGGATCATCTACGTGGGCGACGGAAGCTCCGACGTGCACGTGATGCTGCACGTGAACAACCACGGCGGCTTCACCATCGCAGTATCCGAGAACAAGCAGCTCGCCCGGATCGCACAGAGCACGGTACTCAGCGACAACGCCTTCAGCATACTGTTGCCGATTCTCGACCAGGTCATGGACTGGGAGACACGCCGGATTCGGGACCTGTTCGAATCGTACGGCTTGACCTTGAGCTCCTGGGAGCGGGAACGCACGGATCGGGTGGATATCGGCGAATTGCCGGCCTACGCGGTACAGGCGGAGGCGCTCACCGGATGAACCACGCCTGGATCGACGCACTGGGATGGACCGCGACCGCCGTGTTCGTCGGTTCGTATTTCTTCTCGAGACCCTCGCTCCTGCGGGCCGTTCAGATGTTCGGCGCCGTTCTGTGGATCACATACGGACTGCTCATCGGCGCCTCGCCGGTCATCGTGGCGAACGCGCTGGTATTCTCCGCTGCTGCCTGGACGGTATTTCGCGCAGCGCCGCCATCGAGCCCTGCGGAGCATCCAACCCGCGCAGGCGGCCCTCCGCAGATCTAGCTGCGCTGAAATCTCCGAGTCTTTCGCTTCTCGGATGACGGCTGGATAATAGCCGCGCACGCACCGCCCGGCGCGGCTGCGGCTCAACACCCGAGGGGATGACCATGAACAGCGGACTTAGTCAACTCGACCAGATCAAGAGCACGTTGATCGATCTGGCGATCCGGTTCGGCCCGAAATTGTTGACGGCGGCCCTGATAATGACCGCCGGTGCGTTCGCCGCCGGCTGGGCGTCGCGCGTAACGCTTCGAGCGCTGCATCGGCTGGACCTCGAGCCGCCGGTCCGCATGCTGATCTCGCGAGTGGTGCGGGTGGCGGTCCTCGCGCTGTTCCTCATCATGGCGCTCCAAAATCTGGGCGTCGAGTTGCTCCCGCTCATCGCCGGCCTGGGCGTCGCCGGCGCAGGCGTCGCCTTGGCAACCCAGGGCGTGCTCAGCAACATCGTAGCCGGATTGACGATCATCTTCACCAAGCCCTACCGCGTCGGCGAATACATCTCGGTGGTCGGCGTCGAGGGCGGGGTGGACGCCATCACTCTCTTCTCGACCTCTCTGATCCATCCCGATCTATCGCGCGTGGTCGTTCCCAATCGCAAGGTGGTCGGTGAAATCCTGCATAACTACGGCCGGATTCGACAATGCGAAATCACCGTGGGGGTCGCTTACGACACCGATCTGCCCGGCGTCTTGGGCGTGATTGGCGACCTGGTGCGCGCCAATCCGCGGGTTCTCGCCGATCCGGCGCCGCTCGTTCAGATCGCCACGCTCGGCGATTCGACCGTGCAGATCTCCGTCAAACCCTGGGTCGCCGTTGCCGATTACGGGCCCGCCGCCGGGGAGCTGAATCTGGCGATCGTCGAGGAGCTGCGGCGGCGGGGCATCAGCATTCCCTTCCCCCAGCACGAGGTGCGGCTGCTGAACGCCGCTTGAGACAGACCGTACGGTGAAGCTTTCGGCCGGCCGCGCGGTGCGGCCTGCGACGACGCCCGTCACCAGTGCGATTCTTTTTGTCGCTGTCATGCAATTCCCCTTCCCAAGTTGGATTCCTTTCCAGCCGTCGGCGAAATCCACGGTACGGCGTCCGTCAAGGGGGGTCAATAGAGGGCAGCCCGGGGAAGCACTACGCCCCGAATTTGGTCCATAGTTGTCAGCTGGTCTTTGGGCGCCCGCCTCCCGGCAAACAGGGTCAATATGGCGACCACCGGCGGGAGCGCGAGGTTCCATGTGCCCACCCAGTGAAACAGCAGAGCTGCGGTTGCCGCGCCCGCCGCAAAACTCGCCATGGCCGTCGAGAGGGCGCGAATTCTGCGCACCGTGGCCGCACGGGCTTCGGGCGTCGCTTCCT
>DASYAC010000202.1:0-9529 GCA_036501585.1 Steroidobacteraceae bacterium | reverse complement strand
AAGCTGGGCACGCCGGTATTGGTCAGCGACATTCCCGCGAACCGCGAGATGCAATTGGATGAGGAGAGCTACTTCGCGGTGGGAGACACCGACACACTGTGCGTTCGCCTGCGCGAGTTTGCCTCCGCAACGCCCGAGACGCGGGCCCGCAATGCGAAGCGGCTGAACGGACTGTGTCAGCGCTTCGATTGGGACACCATTGCCGCCTCCACCATGAGCGTGATGGAACGTGCCGCCGGCCGGCCCACCCGGGTGCCGTGGCCGGCCGTGGCCGGCGGATACGAAACCCGCGCGCCCGCAGTAGCGGGTTCCTCTGTTGCCCAGGGCCTCAGTCAGTCCGGCGCGGAGCCGATGCGATCTGCTCCAGGACCTCGAGGGTCTCCTCCGCGCAGCGGCGCCAGGTCCATGACTTGACTCTCTCCTTGCCGGCCGCGACCAAGGTCCGCCGGAGGTCGGGTTCATTGGCGAGACGGGCCATCCCCGCCGCGATGGCATCGACGGATTCCGGGTCGACCAGGAGCGCTGCCTGGCCCGCAATCTCCTGGGTGCCGAACCGATCGGAGGTGAGAACGGGGCAACCGGCTGCCATGGCCTCCGCGATCGGCAAGCCATAGGATTCGAACAGGGAAGGCAGGAGAAGTACTTCGGCCATCTGGTAGAGCGCCGGCAAGGAGGCCGGCTCGACCCACCCCAGCCATCTGACCCAGCGGTTCAGCCCGAGCGCATCGGGAACCTCGAGCTCGTGCGCCGACAAGAATCGGTTCTCCCCGCCGGCAATCACCAGGCTGATTCCTGCCGCGGGCCCGACCTTCGCGAACGCCTGTACGAGTCTCGTGAAGTTCTTCGGCGGGTAAATGGCGCCTGAATACAGGAAGAAGCGGCCGGGCAGATCATATCGCTGGCGCAGCCGCTCGCGGGTCCCCTCGTCGTGAGCCTGCCGGAACGCATCATCGACCCCCGAGTAAATCGTATGGACGCGCTCGGCCGGGATGGGCAGGTACTCGATCACGTGCCGCCGCGTCACCTCGGACACCGCGATGATGGCATCGGCCTTCCTCGCGTAGCGGGGCACCAGAAACTTGTGGCTCAGCCGGTCGATCCGGCGCGAAGCCCACGGCATGACATACCAGTCGAGCCCGTGGCAGACCCAGGCGGTCGCGCAGCTTGCCCGAATGGGGATCGAATACTTCGGGTTGTAGAGCACATCGATGCGGTGCCGACGGATCGCCTTGGGCACCTCCCACTGGTCCCAGCGCAGAATGGTCTTTCCCGGCAGCACCACTTCGGTCACTTGACGGTCGTTCGCGTAAGTGCCGACGAGCGCCGGATTCTTGTACAGGAACACGAACTCGTGCGAGCGCTTCGCGTCGAGCATCGCGCGCAATATCTGATGCGTGTAGATGCGCACGCCCCCGCCATGCTGGTCGTAGTGGCGCAGCATGATCCCGATTCTCATCGCCTCTCCCACGCCGGTTATGTCAATGCAGATCGCGCCCCGTCCGGGACGCCGGTGATCTACAATATACCGGTCCCAGCCCTGCGGGAGTGCGTCGTGCCGAATACCCAACCCTCGTCGATGATGACCTACCGCCAGGAGCCGGCGTCGCGCGCGCCGCTGAAGCTGGCCGCACGCCTGGAGCCGTTCGATTCCTACTGGCAGGCGCCGAAGGACGTCGACAGCGGCTACAAATCGTTCAACGCCTATTACCGGGCGAACTACCTGCCGCACATTCCGCCGGATCGAGACGCGAAGATCCTGGTCATCAGCTGCGGTCCGGGGTATCTGGTCGACCTGCTCGCTCAGGCCGGCTATCGCAATGTCCTGGGCATCGACTCGGATGCGGCGAAGATCGAGCTCGCCCGGCGCCGCTCGCTGCCGTGCGAAGTGGCGGAAGTATTTCCGTTTCTCGCCTCCCATCAAAGCGGCGAATACGATTGCATCATTCCGGAGCAGGAACTGAATCATTTGACCATCGAGGAAACGATCACGTTTCTGCAGATGTGCCGCTCTGCGCTGCGTCCCGGAGGACGGATCATCGTATACGCGATGAACGGCGCCAATCCGCTGGTCGGTTCGGAGAACCTTGCGCACAACATCGATCACTTCTACAACCTGACCGAGCACAGCATCACTCAGCTGCTCCAGCTCGGCGGATTTCAGCTGATCCGGCCGTTTGCGCTCAAGCTCTACGTCTTCTGGACGAACCCGCTCAATTACGTCGGGCTGTTCGTCACCTCCCTGCTCGAGGCGGCGATGCGCGTCATCTTCGTGCTTTACGGCAAGAAGGTGCGCATCGTCTCGAAAAAGATTGCGGCAGTGGCGGTTCGGCCGGCCTCGGGCTGATCGCGCGCCTCGGCCTAAACGCGGGTCTCGGCCTGATCGCCCGTGGGCCGGAGCCGGTATTGGGCGAGCATCCGCTGTACCACGCCATCCCAGCTCCAGTAGCCTTTTGCGGCCACATACCCCCGCTCGCCCATCGAGCGCGTCTCGGCCGGGTCCGCCAGAAGCGCCTCGAGCCTGCCGGCCAGCGCGGCCACATCCCCGGGCTCGATGAGATAGCCCGTGACTCCGTCCTGAATCATCTCGGGCATGGAGCCTGTGGTCGTCCCGATGCACGCGCACTTCGACCACATGGCCTCGAGAAATACCAAGCCGAGCGGTTCCTTGAATGCCGGCATGACGAACACGTTGGCCGAATAGAACAGCTCCTTGAGCTCCCGCTCCTCGACGCGGCGGTGGACGACGACTCCCGGCGCGGCGACCTCGGCGCCGGTCACCACGTGCAGCACGGCGTCTGCATGGACATGGCGTACCTTCGCGAATGCCTGCAGCAGAACGTCCAACCCCTTGACGGGTCCGAGCTTGCCGACGAACAGGATGGTTCGGTTGGAAGGGTCCTTGCACCCTCCATCGCGCTCGATATCCACGTCGAGCCCGGGTCCGGCGCCGATTGCCGCGACTTTGTCCGGCCGCACGCCGTACAGCGCCTCCATGGCGGGCTTTACATGTTGTCCCATGACCAGGACGCGATCCTGGATGAGCAGCGCCTCGCCCTCCAGAGCGTTCCAATCCGCGTGCGTACGCCGCTCCAGCAAATCGAAGCCGTGATGGGGCAGGGATTTGGACAAACGGTTGACGTAGTCCGTGTAGAGAATGAGCTGAGGCCTCGGCCGGCCGGGGGCCGATGGGCAGATCGAGTTGGTGTTGAACAGAATGACCGCATCGATGCCGGGATGCCGCTCGATCAGGCGCGCATTGACTCGCGAGCGGGCGGCAAAGGCGGCTCCCGTCCTGTCGATCAGCCGCGAGGCGTCCCTTCCGTAGAGCCATCGCGCCGCGATGGTCATACGAATCGCATGCCAGTACCGCCGAAGTCCCAGCTCTCGCAGGGTCTGGCGCCGCCAGACGACGTCGCAGCCGGCCCGCCTCAAGGCCGCGGTGAGCGCGGGCACGACGCCGGAAAAGTCATCCGCCGAAATGAGAAGCATCCTTGGCATGGCGTCTCCGCGAACCTAGCGGGAAGAGGCTGCGAATATGAGCGGCGGGCATCCAGTGGCCGTGAATTGTGCGATGCGGAAGTCGGGCTCCTCCTGCTCCGCGCGCAATCCCGGGTAGAGCGACGCCGCGGGTGCGCTCAAGTCCATCCCCTCATGGCAAGGTCCATGCTTCGATCCGATCTTGCGCTATTGCGCAGGATTGCCCACACTATGTCAGAAAGCCCACTGTATCGACCCGACTGTATCGACAGTGTCCTTATAGAAAAGCAAGTGTCGTTCACCCATTTCATCAGGTCGATCTTCCGTCCTCCGCCGGATCTGCCGCGCCGTGTTTGGATATCCAACCCCTGGCATGCGGTATCCATCTTGCCCAGCGCGCGCTCCTGCTCCGCGGCACGCGGCGCGAACGGAGTACGCTTCCTGTCGAAGGAGGCGCCGCCGCTGCCGCTCGCCGATTGCGATGCCCGCCTCTGTTCGTGCCGCTACCGGCACCACGAAGATCGGCGTCGATCACCGCGTCGCGCTTGCGAGTCGGGCATGCCGTCGGGCGGCCCGCACAACGCGGCGCAGGAGCGTCGCCGATCGCCCGGGCGACGCAGCATCGACCCGCCGCCGCCGCGCTGAGGCGGCGAGGCTCCCTGCGTCGCGCTGATCAAGCGCCGCGATAGTACTCCCGATACCAGTCGACGAACTTGCGCACCCCCTCCTCGACCGGCGTGGCCGGCTTGTAGCCGAGGTCCTCCATGAGCTCCCGAACGTCCGCGAAGGTTTCGGCGACGTCGCCGGACTGAAGCGGCAGCAGTATCTTCTCCGCCTTGCGGTTCAGGCACTCTTCGAGCACCTCGATGTAGCGCATCAGTTCGATCGGCCGGTTGCTGCCGATGTTGTAGAGGCGATAGGGAGCTCGGCTGCTCGCCGGATCGGGATGAGCGCTGTCCCATCGCGGATCGGGCTGCGGAATTCTATCGAGCACCCGTACGAGGCCCTCGACGATGTCGTCGATGTAGGTGAAGTCGCGCTTGTGGTGGCCGTGGTTGAACACCTCGATGGGACGGCGCTCCAGGATTGCGCGCGTGAACAGGAACAGCGCCATGTCGGGCCGGCCCCACGGTCCGTAAACGGTGAAGAATCTCAGACCCGTGGTCGGCAAGGCGAACAGGCTCGAGTAGCTGTGTGCCATCAGCTCGTTCGAGCGCTTGGTCGCCGCATAGAGCGACACGGGATGCGAGGCCGCCTCGTGGACCGAATAGGGCAGGCTCGTGCCGGCGCCGTACACGGAGCTCGATGACGCGTACACGAGGTGCTTGACCTCGTGGTGGCGGCAGCCCTCGAGAATGTTCAGCATGCCGACGAGATTGCTCTGCACGTAGCTCTGCGGATCCTTCAGCGAATGGCGGACCCCGGCTTGCGCGCCCAGATGCACCACGCGCTCGAACTTCTCCTGCGCGAACAGCCGGGCCATCGCAGCGCCGTCCGCCAGGTCGGCACGCACGAATCGGAAGTTCGCATGCGTCGCGAAACGCGCGAGACGCGCATGCTTCAGGGCTACGTCGTAGTACTCGTTCAAGTTGTCGAGACCTACGATTTCATCGCCGCGCCCGAGCAGACGCTGCGCGGTGGCGGCCCCGATGAAACCCGCGGCCCCGGTGACGAGATATTTCATTGGAGCGCTCAGTATACGTCGCTTCCTGCGGCCCGGTGCGGCATTGAACATTCCTCGACCGAAAGCGCGATGCGGCTCGCAGAATTCCCGCGGCAGCCCGGGTTTATGATTAATTTCAGGCGCCTATGATAAATTGCGGCGTCTGCTCAGCCAGGGGGAAGCGGTTTGTCCAGGGCGCCCAAGCTTTCGGTCATCGTGCCGTTCTACAACGAAGAGGACAGCATCGGACCGATGCACGCCGCGATCGTCGCCGCGGTCGAGCCGCTCGAGATCGGGTTCGAGATGGTTTTCGTCGACGACGGCAGCCGCGATGCGACCGCCGCGCGCGGCGAGATCATCGCGCGCCGCGACTCCCGGGTGCGAATTGTCAAATTCCGGCGCAATTATGGCCAAACCGCCGCCATGGCGGCCGGTATCGAGTACGCCGCAGGCGATATTCTCGTGACCATGGATGGGGATCTGCAGAACGACCCGGCGGATATAGCCTTGTTTCTGGCGAAGATGGCCGAGGGGTACGATATCGTCGTCGGCTGGCGTCACAAGCGGCAGGACAAGCTGATATCGCGCAAGATTCCCTCGAAGATCGCGAACTGGCTGATCGGCAAGGTCACGGGAGTTCCCATCACGGATAACGGCTGCTCGTTGAAGGCCTTTCGCGGCTCGCTGATCAAGGGCATTCCGCTGTACTCGGAAATGCATCGCTTCATCCCTGCCATGGCGTCGATCGCAGGACCGCGGATCGCCGAAATCAAGGTTCGACATCACGCCCGTCAATTCGGCAAATCGAAGTACGGGCTTTCGCGCATCTACAAGGTGCTGCTCGATCTGATGGTGATCAAGACCGTCGCCTCCTTCACCTCGCGCCCGCTGCTCTGGTTCACGCTGCTGTGCATGCCGCTCGCCCTCGTCGGATCGATCACTCTGATCGGCGGCCTGCTCGCGGGTCTTCCCGCGGGAGGGCACATGTCGCTGCCGCTGACCGGAGCCGGAGTGATCTTGCTCGCCGCCGTGATCACTCTGATGGCGAGCGGGATGCTGGGCGAATTGATCTACCGGCTGGGCGATGTGCGTCCCGACGATTTCGCACGGCTCACCCAGCAGCACTCGATGCGGGAGGCGCGCCCATGAGCCTGGAGTCCAACCTGAACACCGCGGCAACCGGGGGGAGCTCCGCCGATCTCGTCTCGGTGATCGTGCCGGTGGGAGAGCGGCAAACGCCCGCCCCGGATCTGTACGCCGAGTACAAGGCGGGATTGGCCGCTCTCGGTGCGCCGTACGAGCTCATCTTCGTGCTCGACGGCCCGCGCCCGTCGTTCGAGAGCGCCTTGATCCGGCTGGCGGCGGAAGGGGCGCCGGTCAAGATCGTGTCCCTGACGCGAAAATTCGGCGAAGCAACCGCCTTGATGGTCGGCTTCGAGCACGCCCGCGGCGGCGTCATCCTCACCCTGCCGGCTTACCTGCAGGTCGAGGGAGGCGAAATCGGCAAGCTCGTCGCTGCGCTCGCCGGCGCCGACATGGCCGTCGGCTACCGGGATCCCCGCGCCAGCAACTGGTTCCAGACGCTGCGGCGCCGGGCATTTCACGGCTTCCTGCAAATGGTCACCCGGCTGAGCTTTCGCGACCTGGGCTGCAATGCGCGAGCGCTGAAGCGCAAAGTGCTCGAGGAGATCCATCTATACGGCGACCAGCAGCGGTTCTTCCCCATACTCGCCGAGCGCCAGGGATTTCGAGTCTCCGAGGTCGCCCTGAGACAATCGGCGGGAGACCGGCACAACGAGACCTACCGCCCGAGCAATTACACCCTCGGGTTCCTCGATATTTTCACGGTGTTCTTCCTGGTGCGATTCACCAAGAAGCCGCTGCGCTTCTTTGGGATGGTCGGCGTCGCGATGTTTGCCGTCGGCATTCTCCAGCTGCTCTATCTCGTGTTCGATCGGATCTATTTCCACAGTCCTCTGGCCGACCGGCCCGCGCTGCTCCTGGCGTCCCTCCTGTTGGTCCTCGGCGTGCAGATCTTTGCCCTGGGGCTCCTGGGCGAGCTGATCATCTTCACGCATGCCGGCGGCGCCAAGGATTACAAGGTCGACCGGATCATTCACTATCCGGATGCAGCCCCCGGCCTAGAAGATCGCGTACAGGAAGGGACTGCTCTCAGGCTTGTTCGTAATGAGCAGGCTGACGACCAGCAGCATCGTTAGCGCGCTGCAGCTGTAGAAGGACCAGCGCTGCCATCGCGCCACGGCCGCCGCCAGCGTCCGCTTCGGCCACAGCCGCCGTCTCAGCAAATCCGCGGCTTCCATGAGGATGTAGGCCGCCGCCAGCACGCCCACCGAGCACCCGGGCCGGTCGATGATGTCCTGAAACTGGTCGGACAGCGGCCCCCAGCCGTCGAACAGGTGCCTGAACATCAGCCCGATCGTCGCCACATCGCCCGCGCGGAAGAAGACGAACGCCACCCCGATCAGATGGAAGGTGACGATCGGACCGACCCAGTCGGTGACCCGGTCCGCCAGCCGATGACTCTTGTACCAGCGCTTGCGCCATTTCTGGGTCAGCGCATCCACCGACAGGTAGACCGCATGCACCGCGCCGAACAGGGCGAAGGTCCAGTAGAAGCCGTGCCAGAGGCCGATCAGGATCATGTTCAGGAACAGGCTCAGCACCAGCCCCGCGTTGCCGAGATTCCTCGAGGACATCCGCAGCGGCGTGAACACATAGTCCGTCATCCACAGCGTGAGCGTGATGTGCCAGCGCCGCCAGTACTCGCTGGGGCTCGGGGCCGAGAACGGGGCGTTGAAGTTTTCCGGCGAGTCGATGCCGAGCAGCACGCCCGCGCCGACGGCGATGTCGGTCAACCCCGAGAAATCGGCGTACATTTGCAGGGGATATCCGTAGAAGCCGAGCGCCACCGGCGCCCCCGGGTGCGCGCCCAGGTGGGCGTACACGTAGTTCACGATCTGGCCGAGATTGTCGGCGATCACGAATTTCTTGAAGAAACCGAGCGCAATTCGGAGCGCGCCGCAGGCCGCCGTGGATATCGAAATCGGCGCCGCGCTCTCCACCTGCGGCAGGAACGTCTGGGCGCGCTGGATGGGACCGCCGACGATCTGGGGGAAGAACGCCGAATACGCGAGGAAGGGAACGAGGCGGCGCTCGGGCTCCATCGCGCCCCAATGCACATCGATGAGGTATCCCGCGAGCTTGAACGTGTAGTAGGACACGCCGAGAGGAATCAGCCCGTTCGTTCCGAGCAAGGGCAGCGACTTGAAGACCACCAGCACCGCGATCAGCACGCTGACGGCGCTCAGAGCGAGGGATTTCGCGCGCGCGGCGGTGTAGGCGAGAAGAGTCGAGCCGAGGAGCAGCAGCGTGAACCAATGGCTCCACGACCAGTAAAACGCGTAGGACGCGGCGACCAGCAGCGGGCATCGCCAGCCTCGGGGCGCCGCGGCGTAAAGCAGCGCGACCGCCGCGAGGAAGCCGAGGAAAGGGGCGCTGACGAAGTCCATCAAGCGGTCTTTTTGACGATCAGCGCGATGAAATCCCCGACGTTTCTCAACCCCCGCACATCGCCCGTGGAGAATTTGACCTTGAACTCCTTCTCCACTTGCACGATCAAGTCGATATGGGTGAGCGAATCCCAGGCGTCGATATCGGCCGCGGTGGTGGCCTCCGCGATGCAAAGATCCGGATCATCGAAGATGTCCCGGAAGACCTTGTTCAAACGCGCTTTCACTTCCTCGGAATTCATCGGCCCCTCTCTCATTCGCCGCCGTTGTGCTCGCTTTCGCCGCCGTCGTGGTCGCCGTGAATCCAGACCGTGCTCGGCGTGTATCTCGACGTCTCCAGCGCCCACTCCACGCCATCCGCGCTCTCGAAACCGAATTGCGCCCAGAAATTCTTCACCATTCCGTTCTTGGAGGTTGCAAGATATTGTCCCGCAACGCGTGGCAAGCCGCGCTCCCGGGCGAGCTGGACCAGAGTGTTCATCAGATACTGCTCGACACCCCTTCCGAGCACCCGGCAGGACATGAGCCAATCCGAGACTCGAAGAACGCCCGGCTCGGGCCTCGCGACGACGATCGATATCAGGCCATGATCGCCGAACCGGTCGCTCAGGCTGGCGCAGAGCGGAATGCAGCCCGTCTCGTCCTGCATCATCGCGATGCACTCGGCCTCGCTGTGGCGCCGTGTCGTCAGGTTGAACTGGTTGCTCCTCAAAAAGAGCTGTGAGATGCGCGCGATCTTCGGCTCCTCGAACCGGGTCACCCGGATGCGCATGTCCAGCGATTGCAGATACTCCGTCACGTCCGTATACGAGCTTCGCGCCTGGCGCCGGTCGGCCTCTTGTCTGTACAGCGCGGAGCG